>JBNJEE010000041.1:0-17617 GCA_051745525.1 Methanobacteriota archaeon
CGCTCCGGAGGGTGGCCTCGAGCGCGTTCGCCACGTCCTCGCGGTGGACCGCAATAGACCGGATCCGGTCCGGCCCGGGGTCGCGACCCCGGTCCTCCTCAGTCATCGTTCGCCGCCCACTCGGCGTCGGACAGCGTTCGCTGGACCGCCTCCTCGCCGACCGCGCCCGCGAGGTGCTCGAAGCCGGCGCGGACGCCGCGGTCGCCCGCGTTCGCGACCAGCCGCGAGACGATGAACTCCGGCGTCGACTTCCCGACCGTCTCGAACCGCGGCTGATAGTCGACGCGGAGTTCCAAGTCGTTCGTCAGCCCCTCGGCGAAGATGCCGTCGATCCGGGCGGCGTCGGGCAGCGGGCTCAGGTCCTCGGCGAGGTGCGTCACGTAGACGCCGAGCGCGCCGCGGTCAACAGTGAGCGTCACCAGCCCGTTCAGCAGGTCGGCGGCGCGTCCGGGCTCCGTGATCGCCTCGAACTCGTCCACGAGCATGAGCGTGCGGCCGTCAGCGACCAGCGGTGGGACGACCGATTTCAGGGTCGACTCCAGCACCCCGGCGTTGAATGAGGCGTGCCGGCGGTGGAAGACGATCCGGTCGAACGTCCCGACCTCGGCCGCGTCCGCGGGCACCGGGAGCCCCATCGACGCGAGCAGTGCCACCGCACAGAGCGTTTCGAGTAGCGTCGTCTTCCCGCCCGAGTTCGCCCCGGTGAGGACGCTCACGCGGTCGCCGATCGGCGTGGCGTCCGCGCTCGCGACGCCTGGCTCGTCCGCGAGAGAGTGAGAGCCGACGCCGTAGGAGACGGGCTGGACTTCGCCGCCGAGGAAGGGGTTCCGCGCCCCGCGCACCGCGATGCCGTCGTCGACGAGCGTCGGCCGGACGTGGCCGTTCTCGGCCGCGAACCGGCCAAGCGACAGCAGGAAGGCGGCGTCGGAGACCGTCGTCGCGGCGCGGGCGACGGTGGTGTCGCCGCCGTTCGCTTTGTCGCCGTCTTCGTCGGCCCCGGGCTCGTCCCCGAGCCGTTCGCGGATGTCGGCCGCGACGGCGGCCTCTCGCTCGTCGACCGCCGACTCGAGTTCGGCGACGAGGTCGCGCAGCGTGCCGGAGACGAAGTCGGCCGCGTCGAGCGCCTCGTCGGGCGCCGCCGCCCGCACCGTCGCCGGCTCGACCCCCGTCTCGCGCGCGACGTGGTCTATCGTCGCCGCCTCCAGCGCCTCGAAGTCACGGAGGCTCCCGTCGCGGACCGATTCGAGCACGTCGAACGCGGAGTCGGCGAGGTCGCGCGCGGTCGACAGCCGCTCGCGCAGGCGGTCCAGCTCCGCGTCGGCGCCCGCCGCGACCTCGATGTCGTCGCCGTCGAGCCCGCCGGCGGGGTCGATCGATCCCCGAACGTCGGCGAGGGCGTCGGCCGCGTCGCGCAGGCGGTCGCCGTCGAGCGCGCCGACGTCGGCGAAGGGGCCGTCCGTCAGCCCCGCCTCGCGGAGCGCGACGGCGGTCTCGACGGCGGCGAGGTCGGAGCCGTCGGCCTCGTCGTACGCGGCGAAGGCGTCCGCGACGGCCTCGCGGTCCGCCTCGTCGAGGTCGGCCCACGCGTCGCGGGCGGAGACGACCCGATCCAGTCGCTCCTCGACGGCGTCGCGGTCGAGCAGCGGAGTCAGCACCCGGATCCGGTCGGCCGCGTGCGCGGTCAGCGCCTCGCCGGCCGCGAGCGAGAGGAGGTCGTCGTACACCGAGCGCGCGTCTCCCGTCGCGAGAACGTCCATCCCCGCCTCCCCGTTCGCCCGGCGGAGGATCCGGGTCGCGCGGCCGCGGTGGAGGCCGGCGTCGACGAGCGCGCGGACGTCGGCCGACTCGATCGCCTCGACCGCTCGCTCGGTCCCGAAGGCCTCGGCGAGCCGCTCGCTCGTCTTGGGCCCGATCCCCCAGTAGTCCTGGAGTCGCATACCCCGTGGTGTCGCCCCGGCGTCTTGGCGCTTTCGTCGCTCGCGCCGTCGAATCGTCGACTCCGCTCCCCGACGGCCGCGTTCCCCTCGCTTCCGCCACGACAGCGTTCATCCCGGTCCGGGCCGTACCGCTCTCCATGGCGACGGAAATCGCGGACGGCGTCTGGCGGGTCGACTGCCGCGGGGTCAACGCGTACCTCGTCCTCGACGACGTGCCGACCCTCGTCGACGCCGGGACGCCGTGGGACGAGGAGACGATCTGCCGCGGCCTCGACGAGGTCGGGGTCGCAGTCTCCGATATCGGCCGCGTCCTCCTCACCCATTACGACCTCGACCACGTCGGGACGCTGGCGGCGCTGACGCCCGACCTCGGCGCACCGATTCACGCGTACGGCTTCGACGCTGAACTGGTCCGCGGGACGCGGTCGCCGCCGCTCAGGAACCACAAGGGACTGATCCAGCGGCTCGGCGGACTCCTCACGGACCTCCCCGAGCTTGAGGTGGTCGACGTCCGCGACGGCGAGGCGATCGGCTCGTTCACCGCCTACTACACGCCCGGACACACGCCCGGCCACGTCGCGTACGTCAGCGAGGAGTTGGGCGTCGCGCTGCTCGGCGACCTCGTCTCGGCGTCGGACGGCGCGCTGGAGCCTTCCGAGTGGATCATCAGCTACGACACCGACGCGGTGCTCGACAGCGTCGGGGACCTCGCCGAGCGCGCCCCGCCGTTCGCGGTCGCCTGCGTCGGGCACGGCGATCCGCTCGCGTCGGGCGGAAGCGAGGCGCTGCGGCGGCTGGCGGAACGACTGTAGCGACCGCGCCGCCCCGGCCGCGGAGGCCCGATCAGTCGGCGTCTATGGCAGTTGGCGGTTCTCCCTTCACGTCCGGGTGTACGTCACGCAAATCCGGGTGTGACGGCGAGGCGCCGTCCACCGGGACCGGTTCGCCGCGAGAGACCGCGTCGCGGACCTCCTGCCACGCCTCGTGACGCCGGAGGACGTGGACGGGAATCGAGTCGACGTCGAGCAACTGGCCCAGGGAGACGCGGTGATACCCCTCGGTAGTGAACAGGTCGCCGCTCCGCCCGACACAGACGATCGGCTCCATCTGCTGGACGTATTCGATATCCGCCGCGGAGTCGTACAAATGGCGGTAGTTCGGGCGGTAGCCGTCGATACGGATGTCCGCGACCATCTCGTCGAGTGCCGCGCACCGACCTTCGACGAACTCCTCGATGTCGGCGCAGCCGCGGAACGACTCCGCGTCCGCCAGCCCTTCCCTGCCCCACTCGTAGTACGTCGTCTCGGTCCAAGGCATCTCGTCGACGAATCGCTCTTTGAGGCCGGTGTAGACGTCCGTCTCTGCCAGTGGCTCTCGATCCGTTCGATCCCAGTCCCCGCCCCGGACCCGCCCGAGTCCCCATTCGAGCGAGACCGACCTGAACCGGTCGAGTCGGTCCGGGTCGACGTGGATCAGGTCCCACCCTTCGGCGGGAGCGGCGAACCGCCTGCGGTTGACCCAGTCGTGCCACGCGGTGTAGCGTCTGAAGGGCTCGATCACACGAACGGGACAGTCGGCCGCTAATAAAAATGACGGTGGTCTGTTCCGCTCTCAGCGCGACTGCCGGTAGATGAGGTTACGCTGGATGTCGTTGGCGCCCTCGTAGATCACTGGGATGCGAACGTCGCGGTAGACGCGAGCGATCCGGCGGTCGGTGAGGATCGAGCGGCCGCCGTGGAGCTTCATCCCCTTCTCGGCGCAGTCGGTCGCCACCTCGGTCGACTTTGTCTTCGCGAGAGCGGCCCAGTAGCCAGCGTTTTCGCCGTTCGCGACCTTCTCGCAGGCGCGCCAGTTGAGCGCGCGGGCCGACTCGAACCCGATCCGCATGTCTGAGACGGTGTGCTGGACGGCTTGGAACTCGTCGATGGTGCGGCCGAACGCTTCGCGCTCGTCGATGAACGCCTCCGCCTCCTCGATGGCGGCGGCCGCGAGCCCGAGCCCGTGCCCACCGACGATGACGCGGCCGTGGTTGAAGAAGTCCGCGAGGGCGTAGAACCCGCCGCCCTCGCTGCCGACGACGTTCTCCTCGGGGACGAAGCAGTCCTCGAAGACGATGTGCCCCTGCTTGGACGCGCGCATCCCCATCTTCTCGGGGATGTGTTCGGCCTCGTAGCCGTCCGAGTCCGTCTCGACGATGAACAGGGTGTAGTTCGAGTAGCGGTCGTCGCCCTCGCCGGTCTTCGCGTAGACGGTGAGCCAGTCGGCCTCGACCGCGTTGCCGACCCAGTACTTCTCGCCGGTGAGCTCGTAGCCGCCCTCGACCTTCTCCGCCGTCGTCGTCATGCCCGCGAGGTCAGAGCCCGTCTGCGGCTCTGAGACCGCGAGCCCCGATATCTGGTCGTTCTCGGCCACGGGCCGGAGATAGTTCTGCTTTTGCGCTTCGGTCCCGTAATCCTCGACCATCTCCGCGCCGAAGCTGGCGAGCTGGAGGGTGAGCGCGATGCCGGCGTCGGCGCGGTAGAACTCCTCCGCGATGGCCAGCACCTGCGCGAGGTCGAACCCCTTGCCGCCGTACTCCTCGCCGATGTCCTGGGCGACGAGCCCGGCGTCCATCCCCGCTTCGAGGACCTCCCAGGGGTACTCGCCCGACTCGTAGTACGACTCGGCGTTCGGGGCGATGTACTCGTCGGCGAACTCGCGGGCCTCCTGTTTGACGTCTCGCGCGCGCTCCGGCACGACGCTGTCGTCGAGTAATCCCATATCGTCACTGCGGCCCCCGTGAACAAAACCTTCGTGGAACAACGAAGAACCTGGTTTGAGTTTACAGGTCGTCGACCGCGTCGGCTCCCCCTCTTAGGCGCCTTCCTCGTCGCCGTCGTTCGCCCCGTCTTCGGCGCCGCTGTCGGCGGCTTCCGCAGCGGCCTCCGTGGCGTCCGCCGCGTCGTCACCCGATTCCGACGCGACCTCGTCGGCGTCGGCGATGTCGACCTCGTCACCGCCCTCGGTAGCACCGTCGTCACCGCCGCCGTCCCCCGTCTCGTCGGCGGGGGGTTCCGGGGCCTCCGTCTCGTCCGGCGTCCGTGACTCGGACTCCGCCGGCGGTTCGGCGGGGTCTGCCGGTTTGAACCCGGCCGTTTCGAGGTCCGCGTCGAGACTCTCTCGCGGGTCCGCGCCGCGCTCGCGGAGGACGGCGCGCGTCGCCTCCCTGTCGACCGTACCGGAGACGGTCCGGGGAAGCTCCTCGACGTAGGCGACCGTCTTTGGGAGCTTGAACCCCGCGACTCGGTCGCGGGCGAAGTCGACGAACGCCGCCTCGTCGATTGGCGCGGGGCCGACGCCGCCGGCCTCGACGGCCGGCTCCGCGGTCTCGGAGTCTGGTTCCTCCATCTCGCTGCCCGACTCCGCGCCCGCCTCGTCCGTGACGTCTGCTTCCGCGGTATCGTTGTCCGCGGCGTCTGCTTCTGGGGCGTCTCCGTCCGCGGCGTCTCCGTTCGCTTCGGAGTCGCTCGCTGAGGGGTCGCGCTCCGAAGCGGCGTCAGTCTCGGGCTCGGCCGACACCGACGGGAACCGGTCGCCGACGGCCACGAGGGCCGCGACGCGCTCGCCCCACACCTCGTCGTCGAGCCCGACAACCGCCACGTCGTCGACCTCGACGTACTCCCGGAGTACGTCTGCGACCTCGCCGGGTTCGACGTTCTCGCCGCCGCTGATGATCCGGTCGTCGACACGGTTGAGCACGTGGAGGTGGCCGTCCTCGTCGAACCGCCCCACGTCGCCCGTGTGGAGTCCGTAGGGACCGAACTCGGACCGATCGAGGCGTTCGAGAGGAATTCCGTTCAGGTCGACGGCGTCGGGAGCGGGCGCGTCGCCTTCGTCGACGGCTTCCGGTGAATCGCCCCCGTTCTCGGCGAGATACCCCGGTGTGATCGTCGGCCCCCTGACGACGATCTCGCCGGTGTCACCTGGCTCGACCGGGTCGCCGTCGTCGTCGACGACCGTCACGTCGGTGCCGAAGAGGGGCCTGCCGACCGTCCCGATCCGGCTTCTGGTCTGTCGCGGTGTCGCGGTCGTGATCTGCGAGGCGGCCTCCGTCATCCCGTACGTCGGGTAGACGGGGACCGAGTAGTCGCGACACCGCTCTATCAGCTCCCCCGGCGCGGGAGCGCCCCCGAGCAGGACCACGCGAAGCGAGTCCGACAGCGTCCCGCGTCTGTCGAGCATCCGCTTGAGCATCGTCGGGACGAGCGAGACGCCGGTCACGTCGTACGTGTCGATATCGTCGGCGGTGCCGCCCGCGTCGAACCCCTCGCGCAACACGAGCGTGGTCCCGTACAGCACTGACCGATACACCGGCGCGAGCCCGCCCATGTGGTGGAGCGACAGCGACACGAGCCACCGGTCGTCGGCCTCGACGCCCAGCCGGAACGCCGAGGCGACCGCCGAGTTGTACACGTTGCCCGCGGTCAGCGGCACGGGCTTGGGCTCGCCGGTGGTCCCCGAGGTGAACAGCACGCAGAGCGGGTCCGCGAACCCCCACTCAGGCGGGTCGAGCGACGCGGGGTCGACGGCGTGGATCCCGGTGACCGCAGCGCTCGTCGGGTCGTCGACGGAGTAGACGGGGACACCCTCGATCTGCGACGCCGCGTCGGTCGCGGTCGGCTCGGTCGGCTCCGCGCAGACGACCGCGTCGAGGTCGGTCCGATTGATCCGCGCCGCGATCTCGCGCGACGTCAGCTCCTGACCGAGCGGCACGAACGTCGCTCCGATCCGCATCGTCGCGTGGACGAGCCCGACGGTGCCCACGTACGGGGGCGTGAGCACGCCGATCCGGTCGCCCGCGCTGAGCCCGTGGGCGACGAGCCGGCCCGCCGTCTCGGCGACGAGCCGGTCGAGGTCGGTGTAGCTCCACGCCTCGCCGTCCTCGGCGCGAACGAGGGCGGTGTCGTCCGGCGACGAGACCACGCGGTGGGAGAGCCAGTCGCGCATCGGCGTCACCCGCGTCCGCCGAGTGCGATGCGCTCACTCATCCGCAGGCTGCCGCACGGTCAACACCGGGACGACCGAGGTCCGGACGACCCGTTCGGTGACGCTCCCGAGGAGGTAGCGGTCGAGTCCCTTCCGCCCGTGGGTGCCCATCACGACGACGTCGATGCCGTGCTCGTCGACGTAGTCGTGGATCGACCGGTAGGCCGTCCCCGACGTGACGCTGGTGACGCAGTCGACGCCGGCGTCCGCGGCGGCGTCGGCCACGCGTTTCGTCGCCTCCGCACCCTCCGATTCGAGCGCCTCGACGACGACCTCCGCGCCCGCTTCGAGGCTGGAGTACGCCGCGCCGTCGACGACGTACAGCGCGTGGAGGCGCGCACCGTACTGCTCAGCGAGGTCGATCGCGTGTTCGATCGCCGCGTCCGACGCCGGGCTGCCGTCTGTGGGAACGAGGATCTCTGAGTACATCTCACTCCGTGGTACAGCGGGTATCGATTAAAAACCCGATCAACTTCTCGAGGTCCGGCAAGGAACGAGTACCGCCGTCTCGATCCGCAACCCGTCCTACCGGAACCCCATTGCCTCGATCTGCTCTTGGTACCGGTTGCGGATGGTGACCTCGGTGACCTGCGCGACGTCGGCGACCTCGCGTTGGGTCTTTTTTTCGTTACAGAGCAGCGAGGCCGCGTAGATGGCGGCCGCCGCGAAGCCCGTCGGCGACTTCCCGGAGAGTAACCCCTGCTCGGCGGAGACGTCGATGATCTCGGTCGCCTTCGACTGGACCTCCTCGGAGAGCTGGAGCGCGGACGCGAACCGAGGAACGAACTGCTTGGGGTCGACCGGCTTCAGCTCGAGTCCCAGCTCCTGTGAGATGTATCGATACGTTCGGCCGATCTCTTTTTGCGGCACCCGCGAAACGTCCGCGACCTCATCGAGGCTGCGGGGGATGCCCTCCTGACGGCAGGCGGCATACAGCGCGGCGGTAGAGACGCCCTCAATGGAGCGGCCGCGGATAAGGTCCTCGTTGAGCGCGCGTCGATAGATGACCGACGCGACCTCGCGTACCGACCGGGGAACCCCGAGCGCGCTCGCCATGCGGTCGATCTCCGAGAGCGCGAACTGGAGGTTGCGCTCCCCCGCGTCTTTGGTTCGAATTCGCTCCTGCCACTTCCGCAGGCGGTGCATCTGCGACCGCTTCTCCGAGGAGAGCGACCGGCCGTAGGCGTCCTTGTCCTTCCAGTCGATCGTCGTCGTCAGCCCCTTGTCGTGCATCGTCTCCGTGATCGGGGCGCCGACGCGCGACTTCGACTGCCGCTCGTTGTGGTTGAACGCGCGCCACTCCGGACCGCGGTCGATGTTCCGTTCGTCCAAGACGAGCCCGCAGTCCTCGCAGACGAGCTCTTGGTCGGCGTCGGTGACGATATTCTCCGAGTCACACTCCGGACAGGAGACCGTCGATTCGTCCGTTTCCTGCTCCGTGTCCCGCTCCTGTTGCCGCTGGCGACTCGGACGTTCCATTAAAAGGTTTGTGGTCAGTCGCGTATTTAAACCTTGTCCACGTCCATCATCGATCCTGAGGGTTCTCGGTTCTCGAGCATCGTCCGTTTGGGGCAGCTAGGGCCCCTGTGCCGTCTGAAACGAAGAGTAGGATTCGGCTCGTCGATGGCCTCGACGTACTCACGATGCGGTCCGTCACAACGCACAAAACGTGACCGTCTTTTGAGGTCGGAATACGGCATGTGCGGCGGCCGACCAGACCCGAGAACGCCATGTCAACGCTGAAGAGGGTTCAATCTCGGAGTGTGCCGTGCGCGAGCGCAGGTACGTATTATTACTACTAAACATCTATAAAGACTTTTGTATAACTTCTGCCAATGGGTTCGTATGAGTACCACCTCGTCCCCGGGTATCGAACGAACGCTTCGGGGCTGTCGTCCCGCTGACGTCGACCCCGTCGTCATCGACGCGGCGGACTTAGACAGCACCGCGCCCGACCACCTCCGCGACCTCAAGCGGGGGCTCGCCGCCCGCGGCTACCAGCCCGCCGCGCTCGCGGCCAAGGCAACGTTCGACGCCGCGAGTACGCTTGAACGCCAGCGCGAGGCCGACCGGCTCCGCGGGCTCGTCCGCGCGGCGTCGTTCCTCGGCGCCGGCCGGGTCGAGGTCAGCGTCGACGGCGAGGCGTCCGAGGGGGCCCGTACCGCCCTCGCCGCGCTCGCCGAGCGGGCCGACCGCGAGGGAGTCGAGTTCGTCCGCGTCGAGGGCGACGGCGCCGCCTGACCGATGGCGACGAAGCGGTCGCTCGCGACCAAGCTGGGCGTCGTCGCCGGCTTCGAGCGCCCCGACGCGGCCCTCGAACAGTACCCGACGCCCCCCGAACTGGCCGCCCACGTCGTCCACCTCGCGGACCTCCACGGCGACGTCGACGGCCGGACCGTGATCGACCTCGGCGCCGGCACGGGGATGCTCGCGCTGGCCGCCGCACTGCGCGGTCCGGCCCGCGTCGTCGGCCTCGAACTCGACGGCGGCGCGCTCGCGACAGCCCGGGCCAACGAGCGCCGGGTCGCCGCCAGCGCCCCCGTCCACTGGGTCCGCGGCGACGCCACGCGCCCGCCGCTCGCCGTCGCGGAGCCCGCCACCGTCGTGATGAACCCGCCGTTCGGCGCGCAGGACGGCAACCGCAACGCCGACCGGGAGTTCCTCGCGGTCGCGAGCGACCTCGCGGACGTCTCCTACTCGGTCCACAACGGCGGCAGTAAGGAGTTCGTCGAGGCGTTCGCCGCCGACGAGGGCGGGGAAGTCACCCACGCGTTCGCGGCCGAGTTCCGGATCGACGCGCAGTTCGACCACCACACCCACGAGACGCGCGAGATAGACACCGAAGTGTACAGGATCGAGTGGGCGTGAGGCGCGCCGCTCACCTCCCTCGCGAAGCGACCGATACGGGCTACTGCCGACCCTCGTAGCGCTCCCGCTGTGCGATCCGCACGCGCGTCTCGCCGCGCTCGGCGTACAGGACGTCGTTCTCCCTGACGAGCTCGACCCCGCGTAGCGTCACCGACTCGTTCGCCGCCGGGAGCGGTGCGCTCGCGTTGCCGCCGGGGCCGTCGACCCGCAGTTCGAACCCGCCCTGCGTCGCCGCGACGGTGACGTTGCGGCCCTCGATTCTGGGCTCGGCTCGCACCGGTTCGCTCGTGAACAGCGTCCGCCTGGTCTCGTTGCGGACCGCGTCGACCCGGTAAGTCGGGCCGCCGTCCGCGGCGACCCAGCCGATGCGCTGGACCCAGACGGTCTCGCGCCAGCCGGCGCCACCCACGTCGACCGCGCGGTACCCCCAGAACGCGAGGTTCCCCTTCGAGACGGCGGTCGTCCATATCTCGCGGTCCGGGTCGCTGACGATCACCCCCGAGGTGTTGATCGACGTCGAGCGCCCGAACGCCTCGACGTCGACGACGCCCACGAGCTGGTCCTCCACGTTCTCGGCGTAGGTGATCTGGTAGCCCTCCACCTCGATCGGGTCGCCCGGGAGGTCGCCGTCGTCGACCGCGACGAGGTTCGGGACGATGCCCGGCCCGGCGACGGCCGCCAGCGCCGCGACGAGCAGGAAGAGCCCTATCGCCGCCGGCGTCACGGACCGGACCCCCTCTCGGATCGTCTCGGGCTCCGGAACCGCCAGACTCGGCCACAGGGGCTCGTCGCGAGGGACGGCCGCGATGGCGACGATTGCGGCCAGCAGAGCGAGCAGCCCGACGCCGACCGCGCGGTACAGCTCGTAGCGCTCGTTGCCGAGGTACCAGTACACCGCCCACAGCCGGCGCGAGGCCCCGAACAGTAGCACCGCACCGAAGACGAGGAGCGCGGAACGCTCCGTCGCGTCAGTACGGGACCCGTCTCCGGCCGTGGTCGCGAGCGGGTGGAAGCGCCACCGCCCCGCGGTCGCGTCCGGGTCGGCGTCCGGGTCACAGCCGTTCGCCCCCCGGGCCCGACGGCGCAGGAGGAGGACCGCGACCAGCGCGCCGCCGATGAGGCCCAGCGCGTGCCCCTGGATCGCGACGTTCGCCCACCCCGGCACGCCGTAGGAGGGGGACGCCTCGGCGAACGCCACCGGGACGCGGACGGCGTCGTAGAGGACGCCGACGAGCGTCGTCCCCGCCATCGCGACGATCACGGCGACGGGGCGCGAAACGAGCGCGAACCCCCAGTACGCGAACACCACCACGGAGAAGCCGATCACCGGCCCCAGCGCGAACAGCGCTGAGAGGAGGCCGAACGCGACGGCGGCGCCGGGGACGATCAGGAACGCCCGGACGTAGGGGTTCTCGGCGGGCGACTCGACGACCGCCACCCGGCCCGGCACCGTTCGGATTCGCCCGGGGAGTCTCCGCAGGTGACTCGGGAGTCCCCGCAGCCGACTTGGGAGCCGCCGGAGACAGACGGCGAGCCGGTCCCGCTCGTCGACCTCGCGTCCGTCGGGGAAGTGGCCGTACGCGTACTCGGTGAGCCCGCCCGCGACGAGCGTGGAGAGGAGGTTCCCGGTGATGTGCCCGCGGCCCGAGTGCGCGAAGCTGGACCAGACGAGCCCCTCCGGGTAGAAGTACGACCACGACCGGAACGGGATCACGACCGGCCGGTTCGGATCGTCGACGCCCGACTGGACGAACAGGTACACGCCGATCAGGCCGGCGATCACGACGAGCGTCCCCCACGGGACGCCGAGCAGCAGCCGCGAGCGGAGCGCCCGCGTCCAGCGGCCCCCCGCGCGTTCGACGAGCAACACTGCGGCGAGCGCGACGACGACGGCGACGCCCCCGGCCGCGAGGTGAACGGCGTCCGACGTCAGCGCCTCCGCGACCATGTCAGGGTCGAGGGGGCCGCGCGTACATCAATACGGGGGTCGAGGCCGGGGTCGAGTGCCGTGCGAGATCAAGAGGGCGGCTCGAGCGCTCGGCGCATCAGATCTTGTTCTCGGCGTCGTCGGCGAGTTCTTCCATCCGCTTTCCGACGCGGCCGGCGGGCGAGAACTCGTCTTCGCTCATCGCGTTCGCTAAGGCGTTGCCGAGGACGAACACGGCGTGTTTGTGCTCGCTCTTCGACTTGTGGACGTGCGAGGGGTCGACGTCGAGCTCGTCGTAGGGGTCGAACAGCGAGCCGTCGACGGACTCCTGCGCGCGGAAGTGTTCCATGATCGTCACCATCTGTTCGTGAAGCTCGAGCAGCTCGTCCTTGTGCATATCCACAGATACGGGTTGTATGCCCTTTAAGGGTTGTTGAGGGCGGTACGCACAGTTTCGTGCCGCGGGGACCCCCACCGAGGGCGTCGCGCGGTCAGAAGACGTACTCGTCTTCGTGGCCCATCATCCCCTCGTCTTCGAACCCGTTGGAGTCGTCGTCGTCCCGCGGGCCGCTCGTCTTGTACGCCTTGATGCCGGTCGACAGCAGCTCCTCGACCGCTTCCTCGCGGTTGAGGAACTCGCCCTCCTCGACCATCTGGGCGATCTGCATCTCCAGATGCTCCGGCACGGTTATCTTCACTCGTGGCATTTGCTGTTCGGGTCTTGTGGCATGGCGTATATAAAATTGGCGTCGGAGATCCGCACATACGGAAACTCAAAACGAAGGCGCAAAAGCTCATTTTCGATCTATCAAACAGTTGTTCGAGAAGGCCGAACCAGCCGGTTACGGGATCTTCACGCCCGGTCGTCGGTCCCGCGAGCGGCGTGTTCGCGGGCGCCTGCCCGTCTCCGAGAGCGACATCCATACGTCGGTCCGGGTCGAACCGGGTGACATGACCGAATCCGGCGTCGACGCCGCCGAGGACCTCACCGACCTCTACCGCGAGTACGGCGACGACCGGCTCCCGCCGGGACAGCGCGAGACCGACGGCTTCCCGGTCCTCTCGAAGAGCGGCACGCCCTCGTGGGACCCGAAGACGTTCGAACTCGAGGCGTGGGGCGCCGTCGAGGAGCCGCTGTCCCTCTCGCTCGACGAGGTTCGCGAGCTGCCGGCCATCACTCAGCGTCAGGACTTCCACTGCGTGACGGGGTGGAGCAAGTTCGACTGCGAGTTCACCGGCGTCGCGTTCGCCGACCTGGCCGAGCGCGCGGGCGTCCTCGACGACGCGGAACACGTCATGTTCCACTCGCTGGACGGCTATACGACCGACCTCCCCCTCGACGAGTGTACGAAGCCGGGCGTCCAGCTTGCGTACGGCTTCGACGGCGACGACCTCCCGGCCGACCACGGTGGCCCGATCCGGGTCGTCACGCCGCACAAGTACGCTTATAAAGGTGCCAAGTGGGTCTCGGGCGTCGAGTTCCTCACGGAGAAGGAGCTCGGCTACTGGGAGAAGCGGGGGTACAGCGACACGGCGAACCCCTGGAACGAAGAGCGTTACAGCTGATTGCGGACGGCTCACGGTTCGGATTCCTCTTCTCTCTCACCGCGCTGATTTCCCCCGTCCGCCCCGCCCCGATAGTCAGGATAAAGGGTCCCCGGCCCCGACTCGATACGCATGGAACGGGCGCGCTCTCGGTCGTTGCCGCCGCTGGTCAGCCGGACCACGGCGGTCGACGAACCGGCGTTCGCGGCGGCGTTCGACGCGCTCCAGTCGCCGCGCACGACCTGGAGCGCGCCCGACGACGCGCTGGTGATCGGCGGCGGCGCGGCGGCGACGCTGACCGCCGCCGGCGGCGACCGGTTCGCGGCTATCCGCGAGGCGGCGACGGAGCTGTTCGAGTCCGGCGACGTCCACGCCGGCACCGAGGCGGCCCGCCCCCGCCTGTTCGGCGGGTTCGCCTTCCACGAGGGCGCCTGCGACGGCGAGCCGTGGGGCCCGTTTCCGGAGGCGCGGTTCGTGTTACCGCGGGTCCAGCTGACCGTCGCGGACAACGGCACGTGGCTGACGGTCAACGCGGTCGGTGCCGACGCCGACGTCGCCGCCGTCGAGGACCGACTGGCGCGCGAGGTCCACCGGTTCGCTGCGCTCGACCGCCCCGACTCCGGGGACACGGGCGCAGGCGCCGCTTCACGGCCGCCCCGCCCGGGAATCCGCGAAAGCCGCCGGACGATGAGCCGCGAGGCGTGGCGCGAGAGCGTCGGCGCTGCGGTCGACCGGATCCGCGCCGGCGACCTCCGCAAGGTGGTGTTGGCGCAGGCGCTGGAGGCCGACCTCGCGGCCGACTTCCCGCGCGCGGCGACGCTCGAACGCCTCGCAGAGAAGTACCCCGACTGCCACCGCTACTGGTTCGAGCCCGACGCCGGCGACAGCGCCTTCTTCGGCGCCACGCCTGAGCGGCTGGTCTCGCTGCGCGGCCGGACCGTCGAGACGGACGCGCTCGCCGGGACGACGGGGCGCGGCGAGACGCCGAACGAGGACGAGTGGCTCGCGCGGGAGCTGCTCGACGACGAGAAGAACGTGCACGAGCACGAGCTCGTTGCGGAGACGGTCCGCGACCAGCTGGAGCCGTTCGCGGCGTCGATCGCCGCGGGCGAGCGCCGCGTCCGCCGGCTTGCGACGGTCCAACACCTTCACACGCCGATCACCGCCGAGCTCGACGCGGATCGCCACGTCCTCGAACTCGTCGAGGCGCTCCACCCCACCCCCGCCGTCGGCGGGCTGCCGCCGGACCGCGCGCTGGCGACGATCCGCGAGACGGAGCCGTTCGACCGCGGCTGGTACGCCGCGCCGGTCGGCTGGATCGACGCCGCGGGCAACGGCGCGTTCGCGGTCGCGATCCGCTCTGCCGTCGCGAGCCGCCGCCGCGCCACGCTGTTCGCGGGCGTCGGCGTCGTCTCCGACTCCGACCCCGACCGCGAGTGGGACGAGGTCCAGCTGAAGTACCGCCCGATCCTCGACGAGCTGGAGGGCGACGGCGCGGACGGTTCGCCCGATCGGTAGCGCGGTCGGTCGACGGCCCCCGCGCGCCTATTGGAACATCTTCAGCGGCTCGGCCTGCGAGCTCTCTGCTGTCGCCTGTCGCATCTGCTCGGCGAGCTGTTGTTTCGCGTCCCGGATCTCGGTCGCCTGCTCGACGAGCCCGTCGGTCGGCGTCTCGATCCCGGCGATCGGGTCGATCCCGTCGGCGATGAGCACGCGCGCCGCCTCGGGGTCGGGGAACTGCGGGTCGGACTCGACGACGAGTCCGACCGCGTCGCGACTGTCCTCCAGCGCCGCGGCGAGCATCGCGCCCGTGGGCCCGGAGACGAGCCCGGACTCGGACGGCTCGGACACCTCGGCGCGACCCAGCGTCTCGCCGCCGTCGCCGGTCGCGATCCCGTACAGGTCCGGGGGGGCCTCGTCCTTCTCGCGGCCGAGTCCCGACAGGAACACCGGGAACAGGTCGACCTCCTCGAACCAGGAGCCGAGACACGCCGCGACCTCTGTCGCCGCGCCCGGGTTCACGGGGACGTCGCTGCGGAGCGCGACGAGGTCCTTTTCGGCGTCAGTGTACAGCCGCACCGGCGTCGTCGCGGCCGTCTCGGACTCTCGGTAGACGGTCACCGGCGGGAGCCCGTCACAGTGGACGTTCGCGTAGTGGGTCATCTCGTGGACGTCGATCAGGTGGTCGGTCGCGATCTTCCCGACGAGCCCGACGCCGGGGAACCCCTCGATCAGCGTCGGCTCGTCCAGCGAGACGTCGTCGTCGAGGACGGAGATGCGTGCCATACGCGACTCTACGCTCGGGGCGGACCTAAAGGTGCGGCGCAGAGCGGTTCCGGGCACAGGCGAGGCGCGTCGCCGCCCGAGTCCCGAAACCGTCTAACGGCCCGCCGCGAAAGGACGGGCATGAATCCGCTCGACCGATACGAGTCGCTCGTCGACGACGTCGACGCGTTCCGAGCGGCGTGCGACCGGTCTCTCCCCTCGGTCGTGCGCACGAACGGGATCGCGGCGACGCCGGCCCGCGTCCGCGAGGCGTTCGACGAGTCGGGCGTGGCGTACGAGCCGGTCGACTGGCACGACGGGCTCTTCCGGCTGCCCGACGGGAACCCCGGCGGCAACTGGCCGTACGTCCACGGCTGGACGCACGGCCAGGAGGAGGTGTCCGTGCTGCCGACGCTCGCGCTCGACCCGCGGCCGGGCGAGCGCGTCTGGGACGCCTGCGCGGCGCCCGGCAGCAAGACGACCCAGATCGCGGACGCGATGGACGACGAGGGGACCGTCGTCGCCAACGACAACAACCTCGGGCGGCTCTCCGCGCTCCGACACAACGCCGAGCGCCTCGGGATCACGAACACGATCGTCACGAACCAAGACGCCCGCAACTTCTCGACGAAGCCGCTGGCGTTCGACGAGTTCGACCGCGCCCTCGTCGACGCCCCCTGCTCCTGTGAGGGAACCTGCCGGAAGAACCCGGACGTCTTAGACCAGTGGACGCTCGACCACGTCCACGCGGTCGCGGGGATCCAGAAGGGAGTCTTAGCGCGGGCCGTCCAGGCGACCCGCCCCGGCGGGACCGTCGCCTACTCCACGTGTACGTTCGCGCCCGAGGAGAACGAGGCCGTCCTCGACCACGTCCTCGTGAACGAGGACTGCGAACTGGTCGCGTTCGACCTGCCGCTCGACACCGACCCCGGCGTGACCGAGTGGGACGGCGAGACGTACGACGAGTCGGTGACGCGCGCGAAGCGGATCTACCCGCACCGAAACGACACGGGCGGGTTCTTCTGCGCGAAGCTGCGCGTGGGCGAGGAGGGCAATGGAAGCGACGGCGAGGGGGTGGCCGCATGAGCGACGACGCGGCGGCCGCCGGCGAAGGGGCGAGCGACGCCCCCACCAACGACGGCCAGCAGTTCGATCGGTTGCCCGCGACGCCCGCCGACCGCGAGGTGGAGGGTCGGGCGAGTCGCGCGGAGGTCCTCGACTGGTGGGCGGAGCGGTTCGGGATCGGCGAGGGTGTATTCGAGGAGTACAGCTTCTGGGAGAAGGGGGCTGGGAAGATCTGGATCTTCAACGGCGAGGCGACCGACCCGAGCGAGGTGGAGGCGGTCGGGATGACGTTCCTCCGGACGCGACAGGAGCACTGGAAGCCGACAGGGCGCGCCGTCTCGCGGTTCGGCCGTCGCGCGACGAGGAACGTGATCGAACTGGACCCAGAGCAGGCGGCTACCTTCGCCGCGGGGGACGATCAGGACCTCCCGGAGTGGGACGGCGACTGGGGGTACCTGATCGCGACGCATGAGGTCGCCGGCAAAAGCGTGCCTATCGGAGTGGGACTGTACTTATACGACGAACTGCGCTCAGTGGTTCCGAAGGGGAGTCGCGCGGATCTGCCCGTCGTGGAGTGACGATTCGTGTTCGCACGTCGATTTACTGCTTATAAATAGCCGATTTCGGATCGGCGGAGACTCCTTCTAAAACCTCAGTCGCTCATTTATAAACAGTTGCTCACAGACCGGCGGTGACCACCTCCAAAGCCCCAGCCGCTCGCATATAAATGACTGAATGTGGATCGACGCCTAACACCTCCAAAGCCCCAGCCGGGAGGGCGGCGCACGCTCGCTGCGCTCCTCACTCGTTCGCTCCGCTCACTCGTTCCGGTGCTTACGTCGCCTGCGCCGCCCTCCCGGCTGCCCCTTTGAGTCCCGCCCCGCACAGCAACCGCGCCTCACACCTCCCCAACCTCGTCAGTCGCCGTCGCTTCGCTCCGGCGACTGACTCCCTCGCGCGTGCTCCTCGCGGCCGCCGGGGGCGG
>JBNJEE010000161.1:0-5291 GCA_051745525.1 Methanobacteriota archaeon
GCGGGAGCGGCTCGCGGTTCCACTCGATCGCGGCGTCGGCCGCGTCGCCGTCGGCACCGGCCTCCGCCGCGGCCTCGTAGTCGATCAGCCCGAGGGGCTCGGCGCCGACCGTCTCGAAGGCGTCCCGGCGGGAGGTGTGGTTCTTCCGGACGCGCGTGCCGCGGTGGAGCGCGCAGGCGTCGTCGGAGGGGCTCGCGTGCATACAGACGAGGGTCTCGGCGTGGTCGGCCTTGGCGGCCTCGACGGCGCAGACCGCGTTCATGACGTTGTCGGAGGAGGGGCGGTCCGCGGAGCGCTGGCTCCCCGTGAACACGACCGGCACCGGGGAATCGAGCATGAAGGAGAGCGCGGACGCGGAGTACTGCATCGTGTCGGTGCCGTGCATCACGACAACGCCGTCCGCGCCGGCCTCGATCTCCTCGGCGACGGCCGCGGCGAGCTCGCGCCAGATGGACGGGTCCATGTTCTCCGAGAGGATATTCGCGACCACGCGCCCGCGGTAGTTCGCGCGGCCGGCGAGCTCGGGAACGGCGCGGAGGACGTCCTCGGCGTCGAACTGTGCCGTGACGGCGCCGGTCCGGTAGTCGACGGTCGAGGCGATGGTCCCGCCGGTGGAGATGAGCGAGACGGTGGGCAGGTCGTCGTCGAAGGTTATCTCCGAGGTGGCGTCGCCGCCGTCGTCGGCCGTGGGGTCGACCTCGCGGACGCCAGACTCCAATACCTCGACGTCGGCCGCGTTGCGGTCGATACCGACGTTGTACCCGCCGTCGAGTTTGACGACGAGGTGGTCGCGCGTCGTGGAGGGGAGCAGTACGCCCTCGTTGGTGACGCCCCCGCGCTCGACGCGGACGCGATCTCCCGGTTGCATACGACCGGGTTCCGCCGGGGCGGACTTGAATCCAACCGTTCGCGGCGGCGCGCGGGTCGCTCCGGCCGGAGTCGGCGCGCGGGGACTCAGAGACGGGGAGATGGAGAGACGGAGAGGGGCGGGATGAAGACGGAGAAAAAGGTGGAAGCGGCGGCGGCCGACGACTGCGGGTCGATCGCGGGAGCGACGGGTGGGCCGGTCAGTGCTCGATGTACTCGGCTTCCCAGTCGGTGCGGGCCTCGATCTCGCGGCGCCCGCGGCGGGTCAGCGTGTAGTAGTTGGTGCGGCGGTCGCGCTGGCCCTTTTCAACGAGCCCCTTCTCCACGAGCGTGTCGAGGTTGGGGTAGAGGCGGCCGTGGTGGATCTCCTTCTCGTAGTACTCTTCGAGTTCCTCTTTGATGGCCAGCCCGTGCGGCTCGTCGAGCCCCGCGATCACGTAGAGCAGGTCTCGTTGAAAACCTGTGAGGTCGTACATACAACTGCCAGTACGTATCTTTCGAAAATAAATAAATATACCGTTATATTAGTCCTCGTACGACCACGCACCGGCCCCTACGCCCATGTAACAGACGGCGACGTTCTGTCAAATTCGCAACTCGCACGTGACGCGGGTTCGGCTATCCGCGGCCGAAGGTCGTTTTTGGCGTCTGATACATGTGGGTGATTCGAGGACGGCAGTCCGTCTGTCAGGGCACTACAAGCAGGAGGTCGCCGTAGCGGTCAGGGGGGACGTGCGTCTGGACGGCGGCGTGACGCAGGCGCGAGGCGAGAAGCGGGACGCTAGGCGGTTGAGTCTCGGAAGAAGGCACGCCCGACGCGGAAAAAAGCCGCGTCGGGCCTGCCGATTGGTCCCCGCTGACGCTTCGGCCCTCCAGACGAAGCGTCACCTGCCTGTACTGGGTAGAGCGTCATAAACGTGTCGTACGGCGCTCACATATGTTCTTCTTCTAACACCCATCCGAGCGCGCGCTTGTAGTGCGTGAACAGCTCCTCGACGCCGCGGTGGTTCATCTCCTCATCGTCCAGCTGCTCGCGAAGGAACTCGTACTGCTCTCTGACCTCCTCTTCGGAGCGCATGGGAAGGGATAGGGAGCGCCCCCGGATAGTGTTGTGGCCGAGCGTGGCTGTCGAGGGGTCGTATCGGAGGGATCGGGACGATCGGCGGGGTTCTCGACACCGAGGAGATCCGGGCGGTCGGCGGCTATCGAGACCACGCGACCAGCACGCCGCCGATCAGCGCCACGCCAACGGCGGTCAGGACGCCGGCGAACCGCGGTGACCACCCGAGCGCCGCCACACCGAGGAGTGCCGTCACGCCGAGCGTCGTCGTCACGAGGCCGGCGATGAGGAAGGCGGCCCCCCACACGACATCGGGGACCAGTTTGGCAGTCTCACCGATGACTACGTCGAATATCTCGTCGAGCATGGGGACCAGACGTGTGCGGGCAACGATGCTGCGGGTCAAAATACTGCCGACAACCGGCGGCGGTAGGTTGTTTCGGTAGCGAACACCGGCAGAATCTCAGCTGGTTACGTATAGTGGATTGTTGGCCGATCAGCGACGAACACCTCCAAATCCCAGCCGCAACGCCTCTCGCGGCTGCCCCTTTGAGTCCCGCCCCGCACCGCCCCGCGCCCCACACCTCCCCAGCCTCGTCGCCGGCGTCGGAGCCGCCGGCTACCAGAGAGACCTTCGGTCTCTCCCTACTCGCGCCCGGTGGGCGCTCGGAGGCACGCGCCACCGCTTATCGGAAAATGCCGCTGTCGTCGCGGCGCTCACAGCGTTTTTAAGTTCGATCGACCCCCAGCACGGCTATGCTCCGGCTCGCGATGACCACCGACGCGGAGACGTTCGAACGCGTGCGCGGGCCGCTCGCGGACCGCGGCATCGACGTCGGGCACGTCCGGGCGAAAGAGCGGGCGCTCCGGGTTTCGAGCGGTGACGGAGGCGCGGAGGACGGCGTCGATGCGACCGATCCGGGCGAGTTCGACGGCTTCGACGTCGGCCTCGTCTATCCCACCCGGCTCATGGAGGGGGCGGTGGTGGACGAGCGCCTCGGCGTCCCCTGGGTGAACGGCCGCGACGCGGTCGTCGCCTCGCGCAACAAGGCGGGCGTGCTGGCGCGGCTGTCGGCCGCCGGGCTTCCGACGCCCCGGACGACGCTCGTGTCGAACCCCGTCGACGAGTCGGTCGTCGTCGACGCCGTCGAGGAGTTCTCGTACCCCGTCGTCGTGAAGCCGAACTCCGCGACGCGCGGAGTCGGCGTGGCGACCGCGACCGACCTCGACTCGCTGCTCGGCGTCGTCGACTACCTGAACTTGATCCACGACTACCGCGCCACCGGAGACAAGTCGTTCCTGATTCAGGAGTACCTCCCCGACGCGCGAGACTACCGCGCGATGGTCGTCGACGGCGCGTGCGCGGGGGCGGTGGAGCGTGAACTCGACGACGACGCGCTCGCCGCCGGCCGGTGGAAGCATAACGTCCACCGCGGCGCGACCGCGTGCGGCGTCGATTTGGGCCCCGAGGCCCGCGATCTCGCCGAGCGCGCGGCCGCGGCGCTCGGGATCGACTACCTCGGCGTCGACCTGCTCGCGACGGCCGACCGCCTCGTCGTCAACGAGACGAACGCGCGGCCGACCGTCGACGCCGCGACGAAGTACGCGGACGACTTCTACGACCGGTTCGCGGCGCTGATCCGGCGGACGGCGGCGGACGAGTGAGAAGGGGGAAGGACGAGTGAGAAGGGGGAGGGACGAGTGAGAAGGGGGAGGGCCGCGCCGGGAACTCAGACCAAGTCGATCGACGCGCTGTCGTCGTCGCGGTCGAACGAGACCTCGAGGACGCCGTTGTTGAACGTCGCGTCCGCGGAATGCTCGTCGACCGGCACCGGGAGCTTGACCGTCTCGTCGTACTCGCGCCGGTCGGTGACCGCGGAGATGGTCAGCGCGTCGCCGTCGCAGCGCAGCGAGAGGTCGTCTTTCGAGACGGCGGGGAGGTCGGCGACGAGACGCACCGACTCCTCGGTGGTGTACGCGTCGACGTGGGTGTCGGAGCCGAACCCCGCGTCGTCTGCCGACGGGGCGTCGCCGCCGGCCATCTCGTTCATCATCCGCTCGATCTCCTCGAAGAAGTCTCCGAACGGATCGTCGCGGTCGTCTCTGTCCATACCTCCCGTGAAGTCGGTGACCCCGATAAGCCTTCTGTCGGTCGCCGTATCGACCGCTATCCGTCCCGCGCGCCGAGTCGATGACCGGTGTCGGCCGACGGCGAACCCGGGGACCGACTGCGATCCGAAGCGCCGATCGTAACAAATTCCAACGATTATGACGATCTCGGGGCGACTGAGCCGGATTTAAGTAGCTGGGGCTCGCTTTTTTCGAACATGAGTAAATCGTATCTCTCTGCCGGTGACGACGTGAGCGACGACGAGGTCGTCCGGGTGGGGCTCAACGGCTTCGGTCGCATCGGGCGCAACGTGTTCCGCGCGGTGTTAGAGAGCCCGCGGATCGAACTCGTCGGCATCAACGACGTGATGAACTTCGACGACATGGGGTACCTCGCGAAGTACGACACCGTCATGGGCCGGCTTGACGGCGTCGAGCGCGACGGCGACGAGCTGACCGTCGGCGGCACCACCGTCCCGCTGTTCAACGTTCAGGACCCTGCGGACCTCCCCTGGGACGAGCTCGACGTCGACGTCGCCCTGGAGTGTACGGGCGTCTTCCGCACCCGCGACGACGCCAGCGCGCACCTCGACGGCGGCGCCGACACCGTGATCATCTCGGCCCCCCCGAAGGGCGAGAAGCCGGTCAAACAGCTCGTCTACGGCGTCAACCACGACGAGTACGAGGGCGACGACGTGATCTCGAACGCGTCCTGTACCACGAACTCCATCACCCCGGTCGCGAAGGTGCTCGACGCGGAGTTCGGCATCGACGCCGGCACTCTCACTACCGTTCACGCCTACACCGGTTCCCAGAGCCTCATCGACGGCCCGATGGCCAAGCGGCGCCGCGGCCGCGCGGCGGCCGAAAACATCGTCCCGACCTCGACGGGCGCCGCGGGCGCCGCCCAAGAGGTCCTCCCGCAGCTGGAGGGCAAGATCGACGGCATGGCGATGCGCGTCCCGGTCCCGACCGGCTCGCTCACCGAGTTCGTCGTCAGCCTCGACGAGACGGTTACCGCGGAGGAGGTCAACGCCGCTTTCCGCGACGCCGCCGACTCCGGTCCGCTCGCGGGCGTGCTCGGCTACACCGACGACGAGGTCGTCTCCTCGGACATCGTCGGGCTCCCCTTCTCCAGCTACGTGGACCTCCAGTCGACGAACGTCATCGCCGGCGGGAAGCTCCTGAAGATCCTCACCTGGTACGACAACGAGTACGGCTTCTCGAACCGGATGCTCGACATGGCCGCGTACGT
>JBNJEE010000162.1:0-5197 GCA_051745525.1 Methanobacteriota archaeon
CGAGTCCGCCACCGAGGCGGCCGTCATGATCCTCCGCATCGACGACGTCATCGCGGCCGGCGACCTCAAGGGCGGCGGCACCGACGACGGCGGCGACGACGGCGGCCCCGGCGGCGCGCCCGGCGGGATGGGCGGCGGCATGGGCGGCATGGGCGGCATGGGCGGTGCGATGTGAGCTTCGCGTAGGCCACACCACACACCCACGCCGACCGCAGCCGCTTCGCCGAACCGTCCGCAGACCGACCGTCGCGCGCCCCTTCGGGCCCCGACGACACGCGATTTTTATCGACGACTCAGACGACGAGCGTCCCGTTCGTCGTTCGACCGAGCGTCTCGTCCGCCTCTGACCACGTGCCGCGTCATGACCCCACACATTCGCCCCGCTTAACACGAGGGTAACACCGACGTAACCACCGGACGGCGGTGTCCGCGAGCGGTTAAGTGACTCCCGGCCCTCCGATCCGTCGACGAGGTTCTCACGTTTCCCATGCCACAACAGAAGGCCGACTACGCAGACGACACCGAGATCGACGCGGAACTGGACGAACTCCCGGACGACGCGACCGTCGAGGAGACGGTCGCGAACTTGGAGGAGCGCGGCTTCGACGTGGTCGTCGTCGACGACGCCGACGAGGCGCTGGAGACGGTGACATCGCAGATCCCCGCGGGGGTCTCGGTGATGAACGGGCACTCGACGACGCTCGAAGAGATCGGGTTCGACGAGTTCCTGAGCGGGGGCGACCACGAGTGGGAGAGTCTCCCCGATCAGATCTGGAGCATCGACGACGACGCGGAGCGGCAGGCCGCGCGACGCGAGTCGCAGACGGCCGACTACTTCCTCGGCGGAATCAACGCGGTCGCGCAGACGGGCGAGCTCGTCGCCGCCGACCTCTCCGGCAGCCGGATCGGCGCGTACCCGTTCGCCGCGGGCAACGTCGTCATCGTCACCGGGGTCAACAAGATCGTCCCGACGCTTTCTGACGCCCTCGACCGGCTGGAATCGGTCGCGTACCCGCTGGAGAACGAGCGCGCACAGGAGGCGTACGGCGTCGAGTCCGCGATCGCCAAGCAGCTGATCTACCGGCGCGAGACCGAGGAGGGCCGGACGACGGTCGTGCTCGTGCGCGAGCAGCTCGGGTACTGACCGGTTCACTGCGGCGAGTCACGCGCTTTTCCCCTCTTTCGACGACCCAGAGCGCCGCCGCTCGCGAAAGTGCTCGCTGCGAGGATACGGGCCGGGAGGGATCCACGCGAGCGAAGCGAGCGTGGGTCAGTCGCACCTACCGGGTGCGACGGGATTCGAACCGCGGTCACTCCGCTTTGCTCCGTTCCCTGATTCGAATCCCTCCCTCAGCACAGCACCGCCGCTCGCGATATCGCTCGCGGCGGTACAGCGGGCCGGGAGGGATTCGAACTACGCCCGGACGTGCTCGCTCACTCCGTTCGCTGCGCGCGACCGGTCACTTCGAATCCCTCCCGACCGGTTCCCTCACCGCCTCGCTGTCGCTCGGCGGTTCGGTGTACGGGCCGGGAGGGATTCGAACCCCCGACCGTCCGGTTAAAAGCCGGACGCTCTCCCTAACTGAGCTACCGGCCCAGACGAATCGCTGTAGGGTCAGCCGACGGATAAACGTTTAGAACCGCGGCAGGGGTCGGCGTCGGCACCCGAAACGGTTTGCCGCGCCCCGCCGTCGCCGCGAGCATGGAGTTCGACATGCGCGCGTTCGCCGCCGACCTCTGCCGCTACCGCTCGACCGCCGGCGAGGAGGCGGCCGCGGCCGCGGTCGTCGGGGAGCGGCTCGCAGACCTCGGCTTCGAGACGTACGCCTGGGACGCAGATCCCGCCGTCCTCGCCGACCATTCCTCCTTCCCGGACGACCTCGACGCGGCGGCCGTCGAAGGGCGGCGCAGCGTCGCGGGCGTCCTCGAACTGGGCGGTGCTGCTGACTCCGATCCGGTCCCCACGCTCGTCTTGAACGGCCATCTCGACGTCGTCCCCGCCGAGCCGACCGAGTGGTCGAGCGACCCCTTCGAGCCGGTCTGGCGCGACGCCGGGGACGGAGCCGCGGACGGGAACGCGGGAGCCAACGCCGACGGTGAGAGGGTCGGAGAGACCCTTACCGCCCGCGGCGCGGCCGACATGAAGTCCGGGCTCGCGGCCTGCGTCGGCGCCGCGGTGGACGTCCGCGAGGGCGTCGCGGACGGGTCTATCGCTCTCCCGCCGTCCGGGCTTCGGCTCGTCGTCGAGGCCGTCGCGGGCGAGGAGGACGGCGGCTACGGCGCGGCGACCGCCGCGCTCGCGAGCCCGTACCCCTTCGAGCGCGACGCGGCGATCGTCGCGGAGCCGACCGAACTGCGCCCGGTCGTCGCCTGCGAGGGGTCGCTCATGGCCCGGCTGGAGATCGACGGCCGGAGCGCGCACGCGGCCACCCGGTGGCGCGGCGAGGACGTGCTCCCGCGGTTCGAGGCGATCCGGGAGGCGTTCACGGAGTTAGAGGCGGAGCGCAGCGAGTCGGTCGAACACCCCTTATACGGTGAGTTCCCCGTGCCGTGGCCGGTCGTCTGCGGCCGGGTCGAGGCCGGCTCGTGGGCGTCGACGGTCCCGGCGACGCTCGAAGCGGAGTTCCGGATCGGCGTGGCGCCCGGCGAGACCGTCGCCGAGGTGGAGGCGGCGTTTCGCGAGCGGCTGGCGGCGGTCGCCGACGAGGACCCCTGGCTGCGCGACAACCCGCCCCGGTTCGAGCGGTTCTCGGTCCAGTTCGAGCCGGCCGAGATCGCCGTCGACGAGCCGGTCGTCGAGGCGGTCCGCGCCGGCCTCGTCGCGACCGGCCTCCCGGACGTCGAGCCGCGGGGCGCGACGTACGGCGCCGACTCGCGACACCTCGTCGCGGCCGGGGTTCCGGCGGTGCTGTTCGGCCCCGGCACCATCGACGAGGCGCACTACCCGGACGAGACGATCGCGTGGGAACAGGTCGTCCGGGCGCGGGAGGCGATCGCGGCCGCCGCGGCGCGGTTCGCGATCGACCACGCGGCGTGACCGGTCGTCGAGGCGATCCGCCTCGCCGCCGCCGTCACTCCCGGTCGTCAGCGAGGTACTCGTCGACCGCGTCGGCGACGAGCGCGCCGGGGTCGACGTTCTCCATCGAGGCGCGGCGGCGCAACTCGACGTACGTCTCGGCCGGGAGCTGGACCTGAAGCCGGCCGAGCTCGACGTCCGCCTCGCGGACGGCGGCCTCGATGTCGGCGCCGTCGTTGACCCCGGACGCGATCGCGCGCACCTCGCGCACCGTCAGGTCGCCGTCGATCGACGCCCACGCGAGCAGGTACCGGTCCCGCCCGCCGAGCCGCGCGACGTGCTTCGCGGCGCTCGGCGCGATCCGGCCGTTGGCGACCTGCCGGCGGATCGCCTGCGGAAGGTCGTGAACCCGCGCCCACTTGCGGATGAACGCGACGGAGACGTCCTCGCCCGCCCGCTCTGCGGCCTCCTTGTACGAGCCGACGCCGCGGACGAGCGCCGCGCAGGCGGCGGCGCCGCGCAGCATCAGGACGTTGTCGTCGTCGCCGACGTCGCCGGCCGCGAAGCGGGCCACCGTCTCCGCCGCCTCGGCGACGCTGTCGGGGTCGTTCGGGTCGAACCCCACCGCGTCCGCGGCCCGGTCGCCCGTCACCGCCGGGTCCGACCGGACCACCGGTTCGCCGACGGGGGACCGCCGGTCAGCGCGTGACTCCTCGGTCATACCACTCTCTTCGGGGCCGTGGATATAAACGCCGGGCACCGGGGCGGAACTCGCCCGAACGCCGGACGCTCGGACCCGGCCGTCGGCCCCCGGCCTACTTCGCGCTCCGGGTCGCCGGGTCGCCGTCGGCTCTCTCGCCGTCGTCCCCCTTGCCGTCCCCGTCGCTCGCTCCCCGCGCGTACAGGACGTACGAGTAGGCGACGGTGACCGCGGCGGCCGCGAGCGCCGGGCCGACGAGGAAGTAGGCCGCGTATTCGCCGGCGAAGAGGCCGGTGACCGCGAGCGCGGCCGAGAGCTTGAACAGCCGGGCGCCGAGCGCGTGGGTCTTCTCCCAAACGGTCTCGTCGCTGAGCGTCCACGGCGTCCGGATCCCGACGAACCAGTTCGGCTCGACGTGGGGCAACAGCGTTCCGAGGTAGTAGAACAGCGCGGCCCCGCCGGCGACCGCGACCGTCGTCACGTCGACTGCGTAGCCGAGGTTGACGGCGAGCACGACGAGGTGGAGCGCGACGAGGAATGTCGTGAACACGACGACGAACCGGTCGTAGTGGACCCGGAACGCCGCGACGTTCTCGCGGAGCGGGTCGATCCGCGGGAGCAGCGCGAACAGGCCGATCAGCGCGGCCGCGAGCCCCGGCACGAGCCACATTCCGGCCGTCCGGGAGAGCGTCCCGGTCGGCTCGCCGGCGGCGTTCCACCGCGTCACCATCTGCTCGGGGAGATTCGGTGCGACCGCGAGGCTGGCGGCGGCGCCGACGGCGACGAGGAGCGCGGCGACGCCGAACCGGAGCCGCGTGGAGAGTCTGGACTGGGAGGGCATGCGGGCGGAGACACGCTCCGCAGTGGTAAAAGATGTCCACCCGTGCGAAGGTCACCCGCGGGACCCGGTGCGACGCAACCCTTACGCGTCGTGACCGCCAATCCGCGGGTATGACCGACGAACGCGACGACGACGGCCACGAGTTCTCCTCGGGGCAGGGCGTCGACGCCGACTACGACGCGTTCACGCTGGACCCGCCCGAGCTGGGCGAGGACCCGAGCCGCGTCGACCCCGTCGACTCCCGCGTGCTGACCGAGGAGCTCGACCGCCGGAACATCGGCAGCGAGGACGTCGACGTCGAGCAGCTGATCGACGTGGGGCTCTCGTACATGGGGATCAACCGCTTCGAGGAGGCGACGGAGACGTTCGAGCGCGCCGCCAGCTTCGCCGAGGAGGACTCGCTGGAGGCCCAGGAAGCGTGGGTGAACAAGGGGGCCGCCCACGCGCAGTTAGAGGAGTTCGACCAGGCGATCGGCGCCTACCAGGAGGCGCTTCGCATCGACGAGGAGTCCGAACACGCCGCGACCGCGGAGACCAACCTCGCGTACGCGCTCTGGGAGTCTGGCCGGGGCGAGCAGGCGCTCGAACACGCCGAGCGCGCCGTCGAGACCGACCCGCGCTTCGCGGAAGCGTGGTACAA
>JBNJEE010000163.1:0-5192 GCA_051745525.1 Methanobacteriota archaeon
GAAGGCGGCCGCGAGTCAGCACGCGCGAGGGAGTCAGTCGCCGGAGCGAAGCGGAGGCGACTGACGAGGCTGGGGAGGAGTGAGGTTGCTGTGCTGTGCGGGGCAGGATTCAAAGGGGCAGCCGCGAGGGCGCAGTAGGCGACGTAAGCACCGCAGCGAGCGGAGCGAGCGAGGAGCGCAACGAGCGTACTGCGCCCTCGCGGCTGGGGCTTTGGAGGTGTTCGCCGTCGATCTCCAATCAACCATTTATAACCGAGCGGCTGGGGCTTTGGCGGTGTTCGCCGTCGATCTCCAATCAACCATTTATAACCGAGCGGCTGGGGCTTTGGAGGTGTTCGCCGTCGATCTCCAATCAACCATTTATAACTGACAGACCGCCCTCCAGCGATCACTTATAAAAGAACAGCCACGACACCGTAGACGACCGCCGTCCCCGCGACGCCGAACGCCACCGCCTTCGCGTTGAGCCGGACCGCCTTCTTGCGGTCGGCGGCGAGCGCCGCCTCGTTTTGAATCTCGTTCGTCCCCTCGCCGACGTCGAAGACGCCGACACCGGCGAAGCCGATACAGAAGCGCTCGCGGTACTGTAACGCGCCCATCGCGGCGCCGTACAGCGGGAACACCGCGAGGATGAGCGCCCACCGCGGCCACGCGAGCGCGACGACGGCCGCGACGAAGCCCGCGGTGACCAGTAGCGACGCGACGCCGAGGAGCAGCCGCCGTCGCTGTTGAGTCGGTCCGATGTTACACACGCCCGGTTGGTACTCCATATCGGCGGTGGGAGACCCGCGAGTAAAAGCCCTCCTGACGGCGGGACTCGGCCGGGCTCGCCGCGGTGGCAACCCTGAAATGCGCGCCGCGCGACGTTGCCGTGTGAAACGGATTCAGCTCGGGAACACCGTCTTCGAGGGCGCGAACGACGTCTACCTGCTCGACGGCGAGACGACCGCGCTCGTCGACACCGGCGTCGCGCTCCCGGACGTGCGCGCGGAGTTGGTCGACGGCCTCGCCGAGTACGGGGTCGCGTTCGCCGACGTCGACGCGGTCGTCCTCACTCACTGGCACCCAGACCACGCGGGGCTCGCCGGCGAGGTCCAGGCCGCGGGCGGCGCCGACGTGTACGTCCACGGGGCCGACGCCGGCCTCGTCGACGGGAGCGAGACGCCGCTGTTCGCCGACCGCGACCTCCAGCGCGAGACGTTCGAGCGGTGGGGGATGCCCGCCACCGACCGCGAGCGCCTGACCGACTTCTTCGACGCGGTCAGCACGGACCTCTCCGGGGAGCCCGCCGACGTGACGACGTTTGCCGACGGCGACGTCGTCGAGGCCGGCGGCGTCGAACTCGAGGCCCTCCACCTCCCGGGCCACACCGCCGGGCTCGCCGGGTTCGCGTTCGACCCGCGGACGGTCACCGACCACGACCCCGTCGCCGGGGCGGACGCGACCGAGGAGGCGTTCACGGGCGACGCGCTGCTCCCGAAGTACACCCCCAACGTCGGCGGCGCGGACGTGCGCGTCGAGGGCGCGCTCGCCGCCTACGGCGAAAGCCTCGCGCGGATCGTCGCCCGCGACTTCGACGCGGCCCACCCCGGCCACCGGTGGCGGATCGACGAGCCGAGCCGCCGCGCGGCGACGATCCTCGACCACCACCGCCACCGGACCCGGCGGGTGATCGGCGTACTCGACGAGTCCGGGCCCGCGACCGCGTGGGAGGTCTCGGCCGCGCTGTTCGGCTCGCTGGAGGGGATACACGTCCTCCACGGCCCCGGAGAGGCGTTCTCGCACCTCGACCACCTCGCGGACGCCGGGGTCGTCGAGCGCGACGGAACGGCCTACCGCCTCGTCGACCCCGACCCCGACGTCGACGCGCTGTTCCCGACGACGCCGCTCGACGACCTCGTCGACGGGAGCGACGACGCGTAGGCGGATATATCCGAGGAGTCGACCGCGTCCCGCCCGCCGAAAGCTATTCCCGGCAGCCGGCGTATTCGAGGACGTGAAGCGGGACGCCCTCGCTGCGGTCGCCATTGCCCTCCTCGCTCTCGTTGCGCTCGGCGCCGCGGCCGCGACGCTGGACACCGCCGTCGACGTCGGTAGCGGCGGGTTCGGTGGCGGCGGCGGCGAGGCCTCGAGCGTCGGCGAGGACGCCGGGGACCCCGGCGTCCTCTCGTCGTCGGGCGAGGCGGGCGAGTTCTCCGTCTCGGGCGTCTGTTTCCCGTTCCTCCGTGAGCCGCCCGCCGTGCTCGCGCTGCTCGCCGGACTGACGCTGATCGCCGGGATCACCTACCGCGACACCGCGTCGCCGTTCGCGAGCCTCGCCGTCGCCGGCGTGATGGGCGCCCCGATCGGGGCCCTCTTCTGGATCCTGTCGACGTGCCGGTCGGTCACGCAGAGCCTCTCCGTGTCGATCGGTCTCGGCGGCAACGGGACCAGCCTGTTCCCGGCTGGTGCCGCCGGCGGCGGGCTGGGGGGCGGGGAGGGCGCGGCGTCGGCACCGCAGGCCCTGTTCGCGCTGGTTGTCATCGCCGCGGTGATCGCGAGCGCCGCCGCGCTCCTCCTCGCCGGCGGCGACGACGAGGGCGACGCCGCGGAGGGCGGCCAGTCCGACGGGCCGGAAGAGGAGCCGCCGGACCTCGACGCGATCGGCCGGACGGCCGGCGAGGCAGCAGACCGGATCGAGTCCTCGGACGCTGACAACGAGGTGTACCGGGCGTGGCGGGACATGACCGACGTCCTCGACGTCGACCGCCCGGCCTCCTCGACGCCGGCCGAGTTCGCGACCGCCGCAGTCGATGCCGGCGTCGACGAGGAGCCGGTGACCGCGCTCACAGAGGCCTTCGAGCGCGTGCGCTACGGCGGCGAGGACGCGACCGACGACCGCGAGCGACGCGCCGTCGAGGCGCTGCGCCGGATCGAGGAGCGACACGGGGGCGACTCGTGAACCGGGGGCTGACCGCGGCCCGGAGGCGAACCGCGGCCGCGGGCGCCGACGCCGACGGAGGTGACCCGTAGTGCGACCACTCGCGGTCGCGGGGGTGCTGGCGGTCGCAGTCGGCTTCCTCGCGGCGCTCGACCGCGGTATCGCGGCCGCCATCTCCCCCACCTCGGCGGTCGTCACGCTGCTCGGCGTCCTCGGTGTGGTCCAGGGGGTCCGGTACGCGAACGCGCGCCGCGACCGGCAGCGGCTGCTGACCGAGCCCGGCGAACCGGAGCGGCGCGCGCCGGCCGCGGTGCCCGGCTCGGCCCTCGACGAGCGGATCGAACGGGCTGCCAACCCGGCGCCGGGCGGCTACCGGGACCGCCGAGACCTCCGCGACCGGGCCCGGGAGATCGCGGTCGACGCCGTCGCCCGCGACCGCAACTGCTCGCGGGAGGCCGCGGCGACGGCCGTCGACGACGAGACGTGGACGGACGACCCCACCGCGGCCGCCTTCTTCGGCAGGCGGGCCGAGTACCCGCTCCGAGTCCGGCTGTCGGCCGGGATCCGGGGCCGTTCGAACTACTGGTACGGGCTCCGGGCCGCGATCGACGAGATCGAACGGATCGAGGAGGGAGAGCCGTGAGCGATTCGCGGGACGCCGCGGTCGCGGCCGAGCCGGACAGGTCGGAGTCCGTCGACGGCGACATGTCGGGATCGGACCGATCCGCGGAACCCGGATCGAGCGCGGACGACGGCGACGCGACCGGTGCGGCTGGCGACGGCGAGACAAACGGGGAAGCGGCCGACGCGGCCGCGACGCGGTCGGCCGAGGTCCCGACCGAGGTGGACCACCGGCGCGAGGTCGCGACCGACCGCTGGCTGGGGATCGCCGGCGCGGCGCTGGCGCTGGTCGGCCTCGGCGTGCTCGTCCGGCAGCCGTCGCTGGTGCTCGCCGGCGCGGTCGGCGTCGGCTACGCCGTGTACGCCCGGACGGGCGAGGCGCCGACGCCGACGCTCGCGGTGACGCGCTCGGTCAGCGACGAGGCCCCGGCGCCCGGCGACGAGGTGCGCGTAACCGTCCGCGCGGAGAACGCGGGGGGGACGGCCCTCCCGGACCTTCGCCTCGTCGACGGCGTCCCGCCGGGACTGGCAGTCGTCGACGGCCCCGCGCGGGTCGCGACAGCGCTCCGACCCGGCACGGCGGTGACGTTCGAGTACACCGTCCGCGCGGCCCGAGGCGACCACGAGTGGGAGCCGCTGACCGCGATCGCGCGCGACGCCGCGGGCGCCCGGGAGCGCACGACGGCCCTCGACGCGCCGACCGCGATCGCCTGTACGCCGGAGCTCTCGGCCGGCGGTGACCTGCCCCTGCGGGGACTGACGACTGTCCACCACGGGCGGGTCCCGACCGACGTGGGCGGCGCCGGCGTCGAGTTCCACGCGACCAGGGAGTACCGCCGCGGCGACCCGCTCAAGCGGATCGACTGGAACCGGCGGGCGCGGACGGGCGAGCTGTCGACCGTCGAGTTGCGCGAGGAGCGCGCCGCCACCGTCGTGTTGCTCGTCGACGCCCGCGAGTCCGCGTACGTCGCGTCCGACCCCGACGCCGAGACCGCGGTCGAGGCGAGCGTCGCGGCCGCCGGGCAGGCGTTCTCCGCCCTCCTCGACGGCGGCGACCGGGTCGGGATCGCGGCGCTGTCGCCGCTCGACTGCTGGCTTCCGCCCGGCAGCGGAACCGTCCACGCGGCCCGCGGGCGCGAGACGCTGGCCACCGACCCGGCGCTCGCGCCCACGCCGAGCGGCGAGCGGTTCTACCGGTCGCTGTGGCTCCGCCGGTTCCGCCGGCGGCTCGCGGGCGACGCGCAGGTGCTGTTCTTCACCCCCTTGGTCGACGACACCGCGGTGACCGTCGCGCGTCGGATCGACGCGCACGGCCACCTCGTGACGGTCCTCTCGCCGGACCAGACGACGACTGAGACCGCCGGCCGACGGCTGACCGCTTTCGAGCGCCGCCGGCGGCTCCGAGCGCTGCGGTCGGCGGGGATCCGGGCGCTGGAGTGGGGCGACGACTCCTTCCCGGTCGCCGTCGCGGGCGCGACGAGGCGGTGGTCGAGATGAGCAGGAAGGGGTCGGCGAGCGAGGCGAGCGGCGATGGGTCGGCGGTCGCGACGACCGGCGACGACTTTCACGAGACGGACACCCGGCCGCCGACGCTCGCGCTGGTCGCGAGCCTCGCGGCCGCAGGGGCCGCGGCGACCGCCGCGCTGGTCGC
>JBNJEE010000042.1:0-16957 GCA_051745525.1 Methanobacteriota archaeon
ATCTTGGGCCAGTTCTCGCTGAAGATGGCTATCGATTTCAAGTCATTCGACATGGAAATCGAAATGCTATCGAACGTGGCTTTTTGCAAATAGAACGACAAACATCATCGTTTGCGAATAGTTTCAGCAATGTCGCGCTCGAGATAGCTCAAAATTGGCTCGAAGCCGTCGCAGTCTACCACAATTCACGCCAAACTTAACGCGACCGAGTAGCTGTCGTATGTTCCTCCCCGACGACGACGCGGTCCTCGCCCGGTACAGCATCGGCGACGACGAGCGGCTGGTCGGTGCTATCACGGCCGCGTTTCAGCACGCGGACGTGGACCCGTACGAGCGCGGCACGACGCTCGACGACTGGGTCGACTGCGACACACTCGGCGAGCTCAGCTGGGACTCGAACGAGGCGCTGCGCCTCTCGACGGAGGTGTGGGGCCACCCGACAGCGATCACCGCCGACGCGGTCACCGTGTACGCGCCGACGGACGGCTGACCGCGGGAGGAGCCAGTCTCGACGTCGAGAAGAGTCGGCGGTGATCGGCCGGGACGAGACGCGGACCGAGCGCCGAGGCGCGGTCCGACACCCGACGTGCGGCCCGCGTTCGACGACTCGTCACTCCTCTTCGGTCGGGATCAGCATCTCCGGTTCGCGCTCGTGTTGCGGGGTGGCGATGAATTTCGCGATCCGGTCTCGGTCGCTTTCGGACAGGAAGCTCGGCATACAGGCGAGAGAGCCGTCGCGATCGGATAGTAATACCGCGCCTACGCGGGACGCTTGGTAATCGGTAGCATTACTCCGGTATCGAGTTTGTACTACTCGCCGACTCACCCGGTCGATCGCGATATTCCCAGCGTACCACCGCCGAAAGTGCCGAACTGCTGTGAGCCGGCCGAGGTAGTCGCCGAGTACCGGGCGCCTCGGTCGACGGGAACGCGTGTTTGCGACAGCGTAACAAAGTGTCGACCCGCGGAACGGGCGGGCATGCTATCCAGGTACCCCCGCGCCAATCCGACGGCGACCTCCCCCAATACCGCGACGGAACGACCCCACTGCGTCCGGCCGTCCGCGGGCCGATGACGGGTCGCACCGAGATCCGCCACGCCAGAGTGGTTACGCCGAGCGGCGTCGTCGACGACGGCCACGTGGTGGTCGCGGGCGACCGCATCGCCCGCGTGGGACCGACGCCGAGCCGCCCCGTGTCAGGGGCCGAGACCGTCGACGCCGACGGCCGGGTGCTCATCCCTGGGCTCGTCGACCTCCACGGCGACGACATCGAACACCACCGCTCGCCGCGGTCGGGCGCGCTAACCGACCTCCGGACCGCGGTCACGACCGCCGACCGCGCGAATCTCCTCTGCGGCGTGACGACCAAGTACCACGCGGTCGCGTTCGAGGACGCCCCCGACGACGGGCGGACGCTCGACGAGGCGACCGCGCTCGCCGACGAGCTCGCGACCGAGGGGTACACGCTGGGCGACAACCGGCTCCACGCGCGGTGCGAGCTGACCGCCGGGAGCGTGGAGACCGTCGAGCGCGTCGCCGCGGAGGCCGGTGTCGACCTCCTCTCGGTGATGCACCACGCGCCCGGCAACGGGCAGTACGACGACGGCGAGTTCGAGCGCCACTACGTCGAGGACCGGAACTGGCCCGCCGAGGCGGTCGACGAGGTCGCGGCGCGGCGCCACTCGCTCGGCGACGCGACCCGAAGCGAGCGGATCGACCGCGTCCTCGAGATCGCACGGCGGGTGGGCGTCCCGGTCGCGTCGCACGACGACGACTCCGCGGCGGCAGTCGAGGAGATGGCGGAGCGCGGGGTCGCCGTCAGCGAGTACCCGCTCACCCTCGACGCGGCGGTCCGCGCGCACGACCTCGGGCTCGCGACCGCCGTGGGGGCGCCGAACCTCGTGCGCGGCGGGAGCCTCTGGGACAACCTCGCCGCTGGCGACGCGATCGACCGCGGCGTCGTCGACGTCCTCTGTGCCGACTACCACCCGCCGTCGCTTTTGACGGCGCCGTTCGTCGAGACCGGGGAGTCGCTCGCGACCCGGGTGAACCGCGTGACGCGGAACCCGGCCGACGTGGTCGGCCTCAGCGACCGCGGCCGGATCGCCGTCGACGCCCGCGCGGACCTCGTCCTCGTCGACCCGGACGCGACCCCCACCGCCGAGCGCGTCTTCGTCGGCGGGACGGAGGTCGTCCGAACCGGCCCCGAGTCGCCAGAGGCGCGACAGCCGATCCCGCCCGTGGGATCGTAGGCCCGCGGCCCGCCGATCTTTCCTCCGTCGCGCCCGCGAACGGCCGGTAAGAGAACCCAACCGACGCCGCTCGCGACGCTGGGTCGCGTAGTTCGCGTATACTCAAATCCGGTCCGCTCGTGTCGCGACCATGTCCGAACGCGAGAGCATGACAGACGTCAACAGGCGATGTACGAGATGCGGCGGAGCGGTCACCAGACAGTTCGTGCGGGTGTTCGGGGCGTCGAACCGCGTTCACGGCTGCTTAGACTGCCTCACGAGGCAGCGATTGGCGGACGGCGAAGCTGCCGAGCGCGACGGCGCCGACCAGGCGGGCAGCGACTGGCGGTAGCTCCGGGCCGCGAACGGAGACAACGGTGCCGCGTCTCACCGGTCGCGGGTCACGTTCTCGCCCGGTTTGGTCCGCGCCCCGGCCGAGAGGGTGACGCCGGCGTCGATGCCCGTCTGGATCCCGGTCTTCACGTCCGGCCCGAGGACGGTTCCGAACTTGCGTCGCCCCGTGGAGGTCCGTTCGCCCTTCACGTCCAGCGAGACGGGCTCGCCGTCGTGCCGGAGGTTCGCCACGCTGGTCCCCGCGCCGAGGTTCACACCGGGACCGAGAATGCTGTCGCCGACGTACGAGAGGTGGCCGACGGTCGCGTCGGCCAGCAGGACGCTGTTTTTGACCTCGACCGCGTGGCCGACGTGCGCGCCCTCGCCTACGAGGGTCGCGCCGCGGAGGTAGGCGTTCGGCCCGACGGTCGCGCCCGAGCGCACGCGGACAGGGCCGTCGATCACGACGCCGGGACCCACCGACGCACCGGCCTCGACCACCACGTCGCCGCGCAGCGTCGCGTCCGGATGGACCTGTGGCGTCGGCGCAGATCGGTCGGGGCCCTCCGCGTCGCTGTCGGCCGAACGATCGCTCGCATCCGCGCAACTTTCCGCTGACCGCACGCCGCCGTCCGGCGCGGCTCCGGCGGCGCTCTCATCCGCGCGGCCGGGTAGCCGACGCTCGTTCGCTTCCAGCAGCTCCCACGGGCGGCCCACGTCCAACCACTCCTCGAAGCGGACGGCCGCGAGCCGGTCGCGCTCGACGACGCGGTCCAACACGTCCGTCAGCTCGCGCTCGCCGCGCTCGCTCTCTGGCACGTCGAGGAGGCCGACGGCGTCCGCGCGGAAGCTGTACGCGCCGGCGTTAACGAGGTTCGAGGGCGGGTCAGCCGGCTTCTCTCGCACCTCGGTGACGACGTCGCCGTCCGTGACCAACACGCCGTACGCGGAGGGATTCGAGACCTCGACCGCGCCCACCTGGGGCGCGGTCGCGAACAGCCGCCGCAGGTCGGTGGCCTCGTACAGCGAGTCGCCGTTCAACACGGCGAAGTCGCCGTCGATCAGGTCTGCCGCGACGGCCAGCGCGTCGGCCGTGCCGAGCTGCGCGGGCTGTTCGGCGTACTGAACCGGCACGCCGTCGCGCTCGTCACCGAAGTACTCGCGCACCCGGTCGCCGCCGTAGCCGACGGTGAGAATCAGTTCGTCGGCGCCGGCCGCGATCGCCGCGTCCGCGACGTGCGCGACGAGCGGTCTGTCGGCGACGGGCAACAGTGGCTTCGGCATCGTCGCCGTGAGCGGCCCCATTCGCGTCCCCCGCCCCGCGGCGAGAATGACTGCTTGCATACCCGACTCCGTCGCCGCCGTCCGGACTTTAGTATAGAGCCGTTACTCGGCGCTCGCCGGGCGTGCGCTCGCTATCGAGAGTCCGCGTCAGAGTCCGCCCGTTTTTCGACCTCCGTGACGACGACGTCCCAGTCGGGGTCACCGTCGCCGTTCCGGCACTCCCAGCCGCCCTGGACGTCGACGCCGGCGTCGTGTGCCCGATACAGCAGGGTCCGCAGTTCGGCTTGGAATGCGGCGTCGTCGTCCGGCGAGTCGTCTCGGGTGCTCATACGGAAGCGGACTCACCGCCTCGGACGTCGGCGGGCTCGTCGGCCGTCGGTCGGACCGCGACGACCTCGTCTGCGGTCACCGTGACCTCGTACCCCTCGTAGTCGAACGTCACGCTGAGGTCGCTGCCGAGATCCCCACCCCCTAACAGCTCGTTGAGCGCGTCCGCGTGGACCGCGTAGTAGAGCTGGTCCACCTCGACCGGGTCGCGGCCGAGCGCCTTCGAGACCACCGCGACGACGGCCATGCTGGCCGGCGTCTCCGTCGGGTCGTACCGCGCGCGATACGTCATCGAGTTCGACCCAGAACTGGCGGAAAACGAGTCGAGGGCGATTCCGGTTTCTGCTGTGAGCATGTGTTCAGGTAACCGTCTGCCTCGGTTCAATTGTCCCACTGATAGTACAGAACATATTTAAATGCGCGGCCGAACGCGACACCGACTCGGTGTACGCGTCGTCAGTCAGACGCGAGCGTCCGCTCTATCAGCCGGCGGTTGCCCCGCTTGAGCCGGGAGGAGAGCGACTGCTGTGAGATGTCGAGCTCCGCCGCCACCTCCTCCAAGGACACTGCTCGCGGCGAGTCGTAGTAGCCCATCTCGTAGGCCAGCACCAGCGCCTCCCGCTGGGTGTCGGTGAGTTCGTACCCGTCTTCTTGGACCGGCAGCAGCGAGTGGACGGCGGTGATCTCGATCGGGATGTCGTGTTCCTGGCAGTCGCTGCGGAACTCGCCGATCCGATCTCGGGTCTCGCCGCGCACCTCGAACTTCCACCCGTCCTTGGTCCCCACGCCGGAGAGGACGACGATGTTGGCGTGCGCGAGCGCGCTCAACAGGCCGTAGTACTCGTCGTTCCACTCCGCGCGCATGAGGTACTCCTCGTCGACGTCGTCGATGAGCCGGACGCTCACGACGCCACGGTGCGCCTTGAAGGCGGCCTCGATGTCCTCCGCTTCCGCTCCGCGGACCCAGAAGTACGGGATGATAAGCGACTCGTCCGGGATGAGCCGCTCTAACTCCACCGTCACCCCCGGGAGGTTCTCGAACACGGTCCCCAGCGGGAACTCGTCGACGGGGCTCGCGAACTCCATGACGGTCGCCATACGCCCCGATCGGTACGGACCGACATAGTCGCCGAGGGTGATGTGTCATGCCGCGCGGCCGCGGCCGCTGGCTTTGCCGCACGCCGTCGCATCGGCACCATTCGGCTGGAGCCTGATATACCAAGGTGCGCTTCTTTATGCGGGGATCGAGAACGAACAAATCAGAGTCAACTGATGAGTGTCATCGTGGAGTTCCGCGTTTCGGCCGGCGACTTCGAACTTGGCCAGATCCTCTCGGTCGAGGGGAACTCCACCGTCGAACTCGAACGCCTCGTCCCCCTCGGCGAGGCCACCGTCCCCCTCTTCTGGGTTCACAACTCCTCGCGCGACTCGTTCGTCGAGGGCGTTCAACGACACCCGAGCGTCGACGAGGCGCACGTGGTCGACGTGTTCGACGACCGGACGCTGTTCACGCTGAAGTGGGACGCGGCGCAGGACCGCCTCATCCACGCGCTGCGGACGAACGAGGGGCAGGTGTCGAGCGCCGTCGGCACGTCCGCGTCGTGGAAGCTGGAGGTCCGGTTCCCTTCCCACGAGGCGCTGAGCGCGTTCTCGACGGCCGCGTCGGAGGAGGGAATGGTCCTCGAAGTCATCCGGGTGTACAATCCAGCGGAGCCGGACGTCCAGCCCTGGTACGGCCTCACCGAACCCCAGTTCGAGGCGCTCACGCTCGCGATTGGACGGGGGTACTACGACATCCCCCGCGGCTGTACGACGCAGGAGCTCGCCGACGAGCTCGGCATCTCCGGACAGGCCGTCACCGAGCGGCTCCGGCGTGCGATCGTGGCGCTCACGACCTACACGCTCCCGATCGACGACGAGTAGACGAGCCACCTTGGTGTGTCATGGCAAAACGACAGGCCGCGGCGCGCAGTGGAACGCACATGGTCACTTGCTCGGGAGCGACACCCGCGAGCCACGGAGGACAACTCTCGTGATGGAGCACCCCGAAACCGACGCCCGAGGCGGCGGGCGCGACGACCTCAACGCGCTGTTCTCGGCGCTCGCCCACGAGCAGCGCCGGCTGGTCCTCCGCGCGCTCCGCGGGACCGAGGGGCACGCGGCCGACCTCGACGCGCTTGTCGAGACCGTCCGTGACGAGGCTAATCGGCCAGACGCGACGGCCGAGGACGGCCGACGAGATGTCCGAGTCGCGCTTCGACACGTCCACCTCCCGAAGCTGGCCGCCGCCGGGCTCGTCGAGTACGACGAGGAGACGGAGCGCGTTCGCAGTTCGACCGAAACCGTCGAGCGGCGACTCATCGCGGCGGCCGGGTCGTACGCAGCAGAGTAGCCGACGACGTAACGGTCCGATTTCTGCCCCCGTCTCGGACGGGCGAGTTCAACTGCCGCTTCGAACGGCCCCGGCGTTTCGAACCGAAATCCCTTTTAAATAGCTGGGCGCCGTTCCGGTGTGAGCCACGCGACCGACAGGGCGGGTCGAACGCAGTTCTGGGCGCTCTACCTCACCCGATTCGCGGAGGGGTTCGGCTTCATCACCCTGTTGACGCTGCTACCGACGTACATCAACACGCTGGACCCGCAGGCGACGACGGTGCTTGGCGTCACGGTCTCGGCCGGGTTCATCATCGGGATGTACACGACCGGCTTCACGCTCGCGCAAACGGCCGCCGTGATCCCGCTCGCGTGGGCGGGCGACCGCTTCGACAAGCGGCTCGTGCTGCTGGCCGTGCTCGCCGCCGGGGCGGGCGTGTACGCGCTGTTCCCGCTCGTCGACTCCTCGGCGACGTTCGTCGTCGTCCGCGCGCTCCAAGGGCTCGTCGTCACCGGCGCGGGGCTGATGACGCTCTCGCTCGTCGGGCAGATCGCCGCCGCCGGGACGCGGGCGGACAAGATCGGCAAGGCGAACGCCGCCTCGTTCGCGGCCTCCATCCTCGGGTCGCTCGGCGCGGGCGCCGTCTACGACGCGGTCGGCTTCGGGCCGGTGTTCGCGCTCATCACGGCGCTGATGATCGCGGCGTGGCTCGTCACGTGGGGGTTCCTCGACGACGACCCAACCCGGGTCGAGGGGTTCCCGTTCAGCGACCTCGCGGTCAACCGCAAGATCCTGACGATCTCGACGTTTCGCGCGCAGTACGCCTTCGCGGTGACGATGGTTCGGACGTGGGTCCCGATCTACGCCGGGACCGAACTGGTCGCGGGCGGGCTCGCGGTCGGCGCAACCGCGGTCGCGGTGACGGTCACCGCCGAGAAGGCGACAAACATGGTCGGCCAGCTGTTCACCGGTCGGCTCTCCGACGCGTACGGCCGGTCGCTGTTCGTCTTCGCCGGCGGCGGCGCGTACGGGCTGATCGCGGCCGCAATCCCCTTCTCGGCCGCGATCGGCGCCGCGATCGGGACGGGCGTCACGGTCCCGATACTGGGGCAGCTCCCCGCGGCGTATCTCCCGCTCGTCGCGCTCTCCGGGCTGCTCGGCGTCGCGGACTCCTTCCGCGAGCCCGCCAGCATGGCCCTGTTCGCCGACGAGGGGACGGACGACGGCGGCGTCGCTTCCAGCTTCGGCATCCGCGAACTCGTCTGGCGGCCGGGCTCGGTGGCGGGCCCGCTCATCGCCGGCTGGCTGATGGTCGAGGTGAGCATGGCCTCCGTCTTCTACGTCGGCGGCGCGTTCGCGGTCACCGGGGTCCTCGCGTTCCTCGCGGTCCTCGCGCACGACCACGGCCGCGCGGCGCTGACCGCGTGGTAGGGCGCGTGTGCGGTCGGCTCGCCGCCCGCTGCGCGGCGGTCGCCTAGCGCTTCCGGAGCGCTGCCCGGTAGTGGGGACCGTCTCCGGAGCCCGCGCGATCGATCGCCGCCACCTCCCAGTCGGTTCCGACGGCCGCCTCGCGGAGCCGGTCGGGCGAGAACAGCCTGAAGTAGAGCCTCGGGTCCGTCTCGCCGTCGTACGCGAACCACATGCCGCGGCCCGCGAGCCCCGGCGTCGGGTCCTCGCGATACCCGAGGAGGTCCGCGGCCGCCGGGTGGTCCGGGTCGTAGCAGTCGACCACGGCGGTCGCGTCGGGCGCCGTCACGAATGCGAGGTCGGCAAGGAACGTGGAGAGCCCTCGCATCGACCGCGCGAGGCCAACCTGCGTCCCGATCGCAAGGGCCGACGCGAAGCGGTCGCGCCCGAACGAGTCGCGGAGTACAAACATGTCGCCTTCGCGGGCGTCCGCGACGCCGCGATCGCGCATCGTCTCGACGAGCGCCGGACTGGGCTCGACCGCCACCGTCTCGAACCGCTCTTGGAACCGCAGCGCGTGACGTCCCGCGCCGGCGCCGAGGTCGACGAGGGGACCGTCCAGCCGCGACGCCAGCCACGATCCCGAGTCGCTCTCGGAGTCGAACTCGGTGAAGTAGAACTCCTCGATCGGGTGCTCTCGCGTTTCCTCCCCGTCGCCCTGGAGGAGGGGATCGACCCGCTCGCCGCGGTGGTGGTCGCGGATCGCGCGTCCGAAGGCGTCGGCCATGCGTCGGACCTGTCCGTCGCGCGTCAAAAGCGGTCCGTGAGACTGCCCCGCAGTGACACGCCGGGACCGGTGGCCGTGCCCGGTCCGGTCGGGGTTCGTCGGGTTCGCCGTTAGACGGGCCGATTGGCCGTCGCCGGGTCGTCACCGAGTCGGCCGATCGTTCGTCGAGGGCCTCGCCGGGCCGGTCGATCGGTCGTCGGGATCGTCGCCGCGATTGGGCGGTCAGTCGTCGCTCTCGGCCGCCGACCCGGCGGTCGAGTCGGCGACGCGCTTCGTCTCGCTGTCCACGCTGATCCCCTCCCAGTCGTCGTCGGTGTGGAATCCCTCACGCTCCTTCGCGCCGGGCGCGACGCGGATGAACTCCGCCTTCTCGCGGGCGTCCTCGATCGTGTGCCCGCCGCTGTAGGAGAGCCCCGAGCGGATCCCCTGACAGAACTCCTCGGCGACGGTCGCGACCGGTCCCTTGTACGGCGTCAGCGCCTCGACGCCCTCGTCGGCGCCCACGTCCGCGCCCTTGTCGTCGCGGGCCTCGGCGGCGGCGGTCGTCGCCATCCCGCGCGACCGCTTGTACCGCGTCCCGTCGACCTCGACGACCGCGCCCGGCGCCTCCTCCGTCCCGGCGAAGAGGCTGCCGAGCATCACCGTGTCTGCGCCCGCCATTAGCGCCTTCACCGCGTCGCCGGAGGTCCGGATCCCGCCGTCGGCGCAGACCGTCACGTCCAGGTCCTCGGCCGCGGTCGCGCAGTCGTCGACCGCGGTCAGCTGCGGGACGCCGGCGCCGGCGACCTTCCGCGTGGTACAGTGCGACCCCGGTCCGATCCCCACTTTCACGCAGTCGGCGCCGGCGGCCGCGAGATCCTCGACGCCCGCGGGCGTGGCGACGTTGCCGGCGACGAGGTCCGTCTCCGGGACCGCCTCGGCTATCTCCTCGACGGCCGCCACCGTCCGGTCGAGGTGGCCGTGCGCGACGTCGACGACGACGGCGTCCACGCCGGCCTCGACCAGCGCGGCGCTCCGAGCGAGATAGTCCTCGTTGATGCCGACCGCGGCGGCGACCCGCTCGCCGGCCGCGGTCACCCGTTCGACCTGCGTCGCCTGCTCGTCGACGGTGAGGAAGCGGTGGAGGACGCCGATCCCGCCGGCCCGCGAGAGCTCGATCGCCAGTTCGGCCTCGGTGACGGTGTCCATCGCCGCCGAGACGAGCGGCGTCTCCAGTCCCACGGTCGGCGTGAGCCGCGTCGAGAGGTCCACGTCGCTCCGGCTGTCGACGGGCGACCGCTGCGGGACGAGCAGCACGTCCCCGTAGCTCAGACCGGTTCGTAGATCGTTCATGCCCTTACCGAGTGGAGAGATACGCACTGATAAACCCCTCGCTGGTGGGCCGGACGGGGAGCGACGAGCGCCGCGGCTCGACCGCTCAGAACCCCTGCTCCGCCAGCGCGTTCTCCAGCGCCGCGAGGACGTACTCGACGTTCTTCGGGCGGGCGGAGTAACCCATACAGCCGATCCGCCAGACGTCGCCCTCCAGGTCGCCCAAGCCGGATGCGATCTCGAGGTCGTACTCCTCGAGGAGGTGATCGATGACGGCGCCGTCGTCGACGCCGTCGGGCACGCGCACCGCGTTCAGGCTCGGGAGCCAGTACTCGTCGGGTGCGTTCATCTCCAGTCCGAGGTCCCGGAGCCCGGCCTTCAGGTCGCCGGCGACCTCGCGGTGGCGGGCCCACCGCTCCTCGATCCCCTCCTCGGCGACGAGCCGGAGCGCCTCGCGAAGCGCGTACACGTTCGTGATCGGCGCGGTGTGGTGATACGAGCGGTCGTCGCCCCAGTACCCCTCCAAGAGGGAGAGGTCGAGGTACCAAGAGCGAGGCCGCTCCTCGCGGTCGAGCACCTTGTCCATCGCGCGGTCGTTGAGCGTGAGCGGGCTCGCGCCGGGCGGACACGAGAGGCACTTCTGCGGGCCCGAGTAGGCGGCGTCGATCCCCCACTCGTCGACGCGCATCTCCACGCCGCCGAGGGAGGTGACGCAGTCGGCGATCACGAACGCGTCGTGCTCGTGGGCGATCTCCGTCAGCTCGGGGACGTTCGGCTGGAGGACCCCGGTCGAGGTCTCCGCGTGGACGAACCCGAACACGTCCGGCTGGTGCTCGTCGAACGCCCGCTCCACGTCGACCGGGTCGAGGGGTTCGCCCCACGGGGCGTCGACCTCGACGACCCCGCCGCCCGCACGCTCGGCCATCGACTTCATCCGGCCGCCGAAGTAGCCGTTCGTCGGCACCAGCATCGTGTCGCCCGGTTCGACGAGATTGCCGATGGCGGCCTCCATCGAGGCGGACCCCGTCCCCGACACCGGGATCGTCCACTTGTTGTCGGTCCGGAACGTGTAGCGCAACAGCTCCTGGACCTCGTTCATGATCTCGACGAACGAGGGGTCGAGGTGGCCGACCAGCGGCGTGCTCATCGACTTGAGCACGCGCGGGTGGACGTCGCTGGGGCCGGGCCCCATCAGCGTGCGGTCCGGCGGGGTCAGCTCGCCGACGTCCGGTGCGTCGCCCGTTCGCTCGGTCAGCGCGGATGCGTCACTCATAGGCGAGGGTACCGAGAGCAGCGTCAAAAACACGACGGAACCCGAAGGTCCCTCGACCGATCAGTTCCCGTCGACGAAGTCCGGCTCCGTGCGCTTCTCGTCGCGCTCCGCGACGAGGTGGTCGACGAAGTCGTCGAGGTCGACGTCGCCGCGCTGGTTCTCGAAGCGGTCGCGGACCGAAACGGTGCCCGCATCCTGCTCGTCGTCGCCGACGATGGCCATGTACGGGAGGCGGTCGTCGTGCCCCGCGCGGATCTTGCGGCCGACGGTCCAGTCGCGGTCCTCGACCTCGACGCGGAAGCCCGCGTCCTCCAGCTCGTTTTTCACCCGGTGGGCGTAGCCGAGCGTCTCGTCGGAGACGGGGAGGATCCGGACCTGCTCCGGGGCGAGCCACAGCGGGAAGTTGCCGTCGAAGTGCTCGATGAGGACCATGAAGAAGCGCTCGTAGCTGCCGTACAGCGCCCGATGGATCATCACGGGCTGGTGGTCCTCGTTGTCCTCGCCGGTGTAGGTCAGATCGAACCGGTCGGGCATGTTGAAATCCAGCTGGACGGTCGGGCCGTCCCAGACGCGGCCGAGGGCGTCCTCGAAGCCGAAGTCGATCTTCGGGCCGTAGAAGGCGCCGTCGCCGGGCTCTACGTCGTAGTCGTAGCCGCCGGACTCGAGCACGTCGCGCAGCTGTTCCTCCGCGGACTCCCAGATCTCGTCGCCGCCGACCGACTTGTCGGGGCGGGTCGCCAGCGCGACCTCGACCTCCAGATCGAGCGTCTCGACGACCTCGAAGATCATCTCGATGACGGACTCGATCTCCCCCCGGATCTGGTCCGGGCGGACGAAGAGGTGGCCGTCGTCGATGGTGAACGACCAGACCCGTGAGAGCCCCGACAGCTCGCCGCGCTGCTCTTTCCGGTACACCTTCCCGTTCTCGAAGTAGCGCTGCGGGAGGTCGCGGTACGACCACGACTGCTGGTCGAAGATGGTCGCGTGGCCCGGGCAGTTCATCGGCTTCAGGCCGTACTCCTCGTCGTTGACGTCGAGGAGGAACATGTCGTCCTTGTAGTTCTCGTAGTGGCCGGACTGCTTCCACAGCTCCGTCCGGAACACGTGGGGCGTCTCGACCTCCTCGTAGCCGTTCTCGCGGTTGAGCTCGTTCGCGAAGTCCGAGAGCTCGCGCAACACGGTCTTCCCCGGCGGGTGGTACAGCGGGAGGCCCGGACCCGTCACCGTCGGGATCGAAAAGAGGTTCATCTCCTGCCCGATCTTCCGGTGGTCGCGCTCTAGCGCCTCCTCGCGCAGCTCTAGGTGCTCCTCGAGGTCGGACTCGCTGGCGAAGGCGGTGCCGTACACGCGCGTCAGCGTGTCGTTCTCCTCGTCGCCGCGCCAGTAGGCGGCCGAGACCTCCAACAGGGTCGCGGCGCCGATTTCGCCCGTCGACTCGACGTGCGGACCCTGACAGAGGTCCTGCCAGCCGTCCTGGACGTAGAAGGTGACCTCCTCGCCGTCGGCCTCATCGTCTAAGATCTGTCGCTTGTACTCGTTGTCGGCGTAGACCTCCTTCGCCTCCTCGCGCGAGCGGACCTCGCGCTCGATGTCGTAGTCCGCGGCGATGATCTCGTCCATCTCCGCCTCGATGGCGGCCAGGTCGTCCTCGTCGACGTCGACGTCGGTCACGTCGTAGTAGAAGCCGTCGTCGGTCGGGGGGCCGATCGTCAGCGTCGCCTCCGGGTGGAGCCGCTGAAGCGCCTGCGCGAACACGTGGGCCGCGGAGTGGCGCAACACCGTGAGGTACTCGTCCGACTGGTCAGTGACGATCTCGATCCGCGCGCCGTCGTGGACCTCGGCGTACTTTTCGACGAGTTCGCCGTCGATCTTCCCCGCGACGGTGTCGCGACCGAGCCCGGGGCCGATCTCGAAGGCGACGTCCTCAACTGTCGAACCCGCCGGAACGGCTAGCTCTGATCCGTCCGGCAGGACGACCGTCACCTCGGCCTCCGCATCGGTCTCGCTCATACGGTATCGGAGCCGGACGACCGGCATAAGTGTGTTCGATCCGTGACGCGGGCTCGCACGCTCGGCGGACCCATTTCGACGCAGCGGCGTGCGGAGCCGGCCGCCGGACACCGGCAATTCGCGCCGCGGTCCGGGAGCCCCGGATCCGGCGGAAGGGATGGCAACACACAAATCCCGCGGCAACGTTTGCCGGCCTATGACCGGACATCGGGAGCCCCTGTCGTCGGTGTTGGAGGCGATCGGGGAGACGCCGCTCGTCGAGGTCTACGACGCGCCGGACGCGGTACCGGTGTACGCCAAGTTGGAGTCCTTCAACCCCGGCGCGAGCATCAAGGACCGCATCGGGAAGTACATGCTCGAACGCATGCTGGAGCGCGGCGACGTCGGCGAGGGCGGCACCGTGATCGAGCCGACCGCCGGCAACACCGGGATCGGGCTCGCCGTCGCGGCCAAGCAGCTAGGGCTGAACGCGGTCTTCGTCGTCCCCGAGCGCTTCTCGGTGGAGAAACAGCAGCTCATGCGCGCGCTCGGCGCGGAGGTCGTGAACACGCCCAGCGAGGAGGGGATGGGGCTCGCGATCGACCGCGCACAGCAGATCGCCGAGGAGCTGGACGACGCGGTCGTCCCCCAACAGTTTTCGAACCCCCTCAACGCGGAGGCGCACTACGAGACGACCGCGCCCGAGATCGACGCGGCGCTCGACGGCGAGGTCGGCGCGGTCGTCGCCGGCTGCGGCACCGGCGGGACGCTGATGGGGATGGCCCGCTACTTCCGCGAGCGCGAGCCGGGCACCCACGTCGTCGCGGTCGAGCCCGCCGGCTCCGCGTACCGCGAGTTCCTCGGACAGGAGGTCGACCACGAGGAGTACAAGACCGAGGGGATCGGCACGCACGACATCGACACCAACGAGCTGTTTGACCCCGACCTCGTCGACGAGATCGACGCGATCGACGACCGCGACGTCCACGAGGAGATGGGCCGGCTCGCGGCCGAGGAGGGTCACCTCGTCGCCTCATCGTCGGCTGCGAACGCGATCGCGGCGAAGCGGGTCGCCCGCGAGATCCGCGACGGCACGATCGACGCCCCACACGACGCGGTCGTCACCGTCTTCCCAGACTCCTCCGAGCGCTACCTCTCGAAGGGCGTCTACCGGTCGTTCGAGGAGTGGGAGGGGTGATATCGGTGCGATCGTGGCGTCGTGTTCGGCAATGGCGCGATATTTAAATAGGATCTGAGCGACGACTCTCTATTATAAAACACAGCGGTGGCGCGTGCCTGCGAGGCCGCCCCGCGGCCGAGCCGCGAGGGACCGAAGGTCCCTCTGGAAGCCGGCGCGGAGCGCCGGCGACAGCACGCGCGAGGGAGTCGGCCGACCGGAGCGAAGCGGAGGGAGGCCGACGAGGCTGGGGAGGCGTGAGGTGCTGTGCGGTGCGGGGCGGGACGCAAAGGGGCAGCCGCGAGGACTCGCGCGCCTCGTTGCGCGCTTCAGTCGCTCGCTTCGCTCGCTCCTTCCAGTGCTTACGTCGGCGTGCTTCGCCCTCGCGGCTGGGGCTTTGGAGGCGTTCGCCACTGGTCTACTCTCCACCAGTACCCGATCAAGACGCACGCTTTGGCGACCCGCTGTTTCGGACAAATCTCGTCTGAGTAAGAAGATTTCAGCGGAGCCGCTGTCGCTTACCCGCGTAGCCGACCGTGTTCGACCTTGATACACCGATCCTGGACCACGTCGATCCCGTCTCCCTCCGCGGCCGCGGCCGCCTCGTCGTGGCTGATCCCGAGCTGGAGCCATAGCGCGCCGGCGTCGCCGCGCTCGGCGTGGCGTTCGCGGACGGCGTCGGCGATCTCCGACACCTCCTCGCTCGGCCGGAACACGTCGACGAGGTCGATCTTCGCTTCGACGTCGCCGACCGCGTCGTACGCCGGCTCGCCGAGCACCTTGTCCGCGAACGGGTTCACCGGAATCACGCGGTACCCCTGGTCCTGGAGGTACGCGGGCACGTCGTGGGCGGCCTTCCCGGGTGTCTTCGAGCAGCCGACGACCGCTATCGTCTCGGCGTCGAGCAGGCGGTCGAGCCCCGCGTCGTCGGTGATGGGCATGGCTCCGCGTACGGTCGCGACACGATTAAGCGGATCCCACAGTCGTCGCGGTCTGGGAACCGGCCTAGGCGCTGTCTTTCGGTCTAAAAACGGCGTGTGCCGCCCTCGCCCGCTCAGGGAAGCCGGATCTCCGGCTCGCCGTCCTCGGGGACGGTGACGATCCCGTCGAACAGCTGTTTCAGCGTGTTCATCGCCTGGTCGTCGTGGGCCGTCGAGTCGATGCTGTACAGTCCCAGTCCGTCGACGCTCTGGATCCGGCCCGTGAACACGTGGAGGAAGCGGAACACCGTCTGGAGGTCGGAGTACATCAACAGCGTCGACAGCGAGTGGACCATCACGCGGTTCCGTTCGATGCCGCGGTCGCCAAACGCCTGGAGGAACTCGGAGAGCTTGATCCCGATCCCCGTCATGTCCACCGGCGAGGAGGCGTACTTGATCCGGTCGGACTCGCGGGCGTCGCCGCCCTGCTGGCGGGTGACGCAGTCGACGATCGCGACCGGTTTTCCCTCGTAGGGCGTCCGCTTCTCGTAGTCGCGGAGCACGCGATCGGCGCCGTCTTTGGTGGTGACGACGATGGCGCCCTCGTCGCTGTTGGTCCCCGCGGCGACGATGTCCATCATGATCGACCGCTTCCCGCTGAGCGGCGGGCCGGTCAACAGGATGTTAGTCCCGGGTTCGACCTCCGCGTCGAAATGCGGTCTCAGCTCATACATGGACGCACCTCGGGGGCGACGTCGTCGGCGCGAGCCACTCGTTCGGCCGCGAGGCCGTGCGACCAGGACACATCTACTACCGAAATATGCCCGCTCCGAATAATATTCTTTTTGATCGGCCCTAGCGAGGCGACGGCACGCCTCGGCGCGGCCGTGGGCCCGATCAGCCGACGGATTCCGGCGCACGCGCGGGGGCGATCGGGACCGGATCGCCGGAACGTGTCACGTGATCGAACCGATCGCGATCGGCGCCGGCCGCAGACCGACAGACTGCGCGGCAGCGATTTCGAATCGCGGGACTTAACATGCTCTCGGAAGAACATCGCAGTACGGGCGCTTAGCTCAGTTTGGACAGAGTGCTTGGCTTCGGACCAAGTTGCCACGGGTTCAAATCCTGTAGCGCCCACTTACTCACCGACCGTTTCACGACTAATGCCAATTCTGCCGTAGCGACTCGCTACGCCACGGAATCGGCCGAATTAGTTCCTTCCGAACCCGTCACTGAAATCGGGTTCAATACGTCACCGATCGCGGCCCCTTCGCGTCGTGCGATCGACCCGACCAACTCTGGGGTGATCTCCGGATGATGGACCTCCGGGCCGAGCCGGATGAGTCCGGGGTCTGTCTGGAGTGCGGGTCGCACCTCCCGCCGCGGTTCGGTCGCGTTCACGGCGACGACGACGACCGCGCGCACCGCTGTCCCGAGCGTCCCCACGGCCGCGGCCATGTACCAGCCCTGTAGTCCCTGAATATCGTCCGAGAGAGACTGAAACTCGGTGTTGTCGTTCGTGAGGATGACCCCGACGATC
>JBNJEE010000164.1:0-5159 GCA_051745525.1 Methanobacteriota archaeon
ATTACTAAAGTACAAGATGAAATGCTGGCTCCTGCACGCCGCTGCCCTGTCGCTCGTGGTCGCGGACGACGAACTCCACGATGTCGTTCGTGGTGACGACGCCGACGAGGCCGCCCTCGTCGTCCAACACCGGCAGCCGGGAGACGCCGTTCTCGCGGAGGCGGTTGATCGCGCGCCCGACGCTCTCCGTCTCGCCGATGCCGATCACATCCTCGGTGGCGATCTGGCCGACGGTGATCGCGTCGAGGCTGTCGAGGACGGCCTCGAGAATCTGGTCGACCGTGACGATGCCGAAGAGCTTCTCGCCCTCGTAGACGGGGGCGATCTTCACGTCGCCCTCGACGAGGAGCCGCGCGGTCTCGCGGACGTCCTCGTGGCGGTCAACCGAGGGTGCCGGCTTCATCACCGCCGACACCTTCGTGTCGTCTTCCATTCGCGAGCGCATGAGCTGTTTCTCACCGACGACGCCCGTGTACTCGCCGTCCTCGACGACGACGATACCCTTCGGGTTCTCTCGCTCGAAGATAGAACGAACCTTGGCGAGCCGCTCGTCGACGTCGACCTCGACGTACTCCGGCACTGCGATATCAGAGATGTTCATAGTCCAATCTGGGGATTCGACGGGCCGGGTATTGAAAGTGCGGGAGTCGTCGCGCGCGGCGGTGATCGTCGTCTGACGTTCGAAATCCGCCTGAAGGTATTTGAGCGTCGGAGACGAAGCTGTCTCGTGAAACTCTCGACCGCGCTGATCGCGCTCGGCGTCGTGCTGATCGTGATCCCGCTCCCGGTCCCGATCCCGTTCATTGGCGTCATCGCCGGCACGCTCGCGCTGCTCGCCGGGCTCTTTTTCCGGCTGTTCGGCGTGTGAGGCGTCGGTCTCCCGACGCGTGAGACGCCCTCCGCCTGGCGTGTGAAACCTTTTTGCCCGTTACCGTCTCACGGAGAGCCGTGTACGACGCCGTCGTCCTCGACAACGACGGGGTGTTGATCGGGCGGACGCCGTTCGACACGCTCCGCGAGGCCGCCTGGGACGCGTTCGTGAGCCTCGGCGTCGAGGACCCGGACCTCGCCCACGTCGACGACGTCGCCGTCGGCGTCGACCCAGCGACGCTGACGGACATCTGCGAGCGCTACGCCGTCGACCCGGCGGAGTTCTGGCGGGTCAGGGACGAGACCGCGGCCGCGGCGCAGATCGACGCCGCCCGGAAGGGCCGAAAGACGCCGTACGACGACGTGGACGCGCTCCGCGCGCTCGACGCCTCGCTCGGCATCGTCTCGTCGAACCAGCAGGAGACCGTCGACGCGCTCCTCGACCACTTCGGGTTGGCCGGTCGCTTCGAGGTCGCGTACGGCCGCGAGCCCTCGGTGGCGAGTCTCTCGCGGAAGAAGCCCTCTCCGTACTACATCGAGCGCGCCCTCGAGGACCTCGGCGCCGAGACGGCGCTGTTCGTCGGCGACAACGAGACCGACGTCCGCGCGGCCGACAACGCCGGCATCGACTCCGCGTTCATCCGCCGCCCCCACCGGCGGTCGACGGAGCTCGCCTGCCACCCGACCTACGAGATCGACGACCTCCACGACCTCGTGAGCATCTGCGGGCGAGTCCCGGGCGACGACGAGGAGCCGGTCTGACAACGCCGTCGCGCGGCTCGCCTCGGCTCAGCCCGTCGGCAGTCCGCCGAGTCGACGACGGACCGCGGTCTCCGCGAGCGCGACGAGGACGAGCGCGACCGCGATCGGACCCAGCAGGAGCAGGCCGACGGGGGTGCCCTCCGCGCCGGTGATCACGTCCCACGCGAGCGACGGGGCGAACAGCCCGAAGCAGGCGGCCGGCGCGACCAGTCCGCGCGCTGTCGCCGCGGCGACCGGCACCGCGGCCGCGGCCGTCGTCGTCGCGGCCATCGTCGGGACGGCACTCGACGGGGAGACGCCGAACGCGGTCACCCGCGCCGTCGCGGCCGCGCCGAAGACCCCGCCGACAGCGAGGCCGACGAGCGCGGCGCCGCCGAGGCCGGTCGGCGCCGGCGGGAGATTCCGGATCCGGCTCGCGGCCAGTCCGTGCCGGTGACGGAGGCCGAACTCGATCCCGGCCGCGACGGCGAGCAGCCCGGCGACGACGACCCACCCGCCACCGTACGCCGAGAGGAACACGGTGCGGTCGACCACGAGGAACCCGCCGACTTCGGACCACTCGGGCGGGGGCGCGGCGGCGTCGCGGACGGTCGCCCACGCGAGCATTCCCGCGAGGCCGACCGCGGGCGAGAACAGGCGGGTGTGCGCGACCGCGAGCGCGACGAGTGCCCCGAGCGCGAAGCAGCCGACCGCGCGGCCCGCATCTGAGAGGGGCCACTGTTCGGGCGGCGCGTGGCCGAGCGCTCGGAACGCCAGTTCGACCGCAGCGAGGTGAGCGGTGCCGCCGGCGAGGCCGAAGACGAGGGTCCGGACGGAGGGGCGGGGCACGGACGACGGGTATCCGCGCCCGGCCGTATGCCTTTCGCCGGTCCGGCGCTCGCGCCGCCGCCGAACCGACCGGAATCCTGAGTTACGGGCTCGACGAGTTCGGGGCGTGTCCGATCCCTCCGCCGACGCCGACTGCGCGGCCCCCGACGAGCCCGGGCGGGTCGACCGCGCGGCGCCTCGGGAATCCGGGCGGGTCGACCGCGCGGCGCCTCGGGAATCCGGGCGGGTCGACCGCGACGCGCTCGCCGCGCAGGGATACGAGGTCGTCGAGCGGACGGTGTCGGTGACGGTGTGACGAGGGACGTCATCGAGGCGGTCGGTTCGAACCGCTTTTGCCCTGCCTCGCGTGACCCCTCCGTATGGACCTCCCGCTCGTCGGTCTCGGCACGATGGGGATCGACGACCCCGACGCGGTCGCGACCGCGCTCGCGCTCGGGTACCGTCACCTCGACACCGCGCGGATCTACGACAACGAGGCGGTCGTCGGTGAGGCACTCGCCGCGGGGCTGGCCGGCGATTCCGGCGTCGGCGACGCCGTGGACGCCGCGAGCGACCTCGACCGCGACGACGTGACCGTCGCGACGAAGCTGTGGATCGACGACCTCGCGGCCGACGCGGTCGCGCCCGCCGCCCGTGAGAGCGCGGCCCGGCTCGGGGTCGACGCGATCGACCTGCTGTACGTCCACCGGCCGCGCGGCGACTACGACCCGGAGGCGACGCTGTCGGCGTTGGATCGGTTGGTCGGCGAGGGGCTCGTGCGGAACGTCGGCGTCTCGAACTTCGAGATCGGCGACCTCGACCGCGCGACCGACATCCTCGGCCGGCCGCCCGCGGCTCACCAGACGGAGCTCCATCCGCTGTTTTATAAACCTGAGCTGCTCGATCACGCCCGCGAACACAGCTATCCGGTCGTCGCCTACTCGCCGCTCGCCGGTGGGTGCGTGCGCGAGGTCGACGCGGTCGTCGATGTCGCCGAGGCGCGCGGGACGACGCCCGAGGCGGTCGCGATCGCCTGGGCGACCGCGAAGGACCCGGTGGTCGCGATCCCGAAGGCGTCAAGCGCGGAGCACCTCCGCGCGAACCTCGCCGCGGGCGACATCGAACTGACCGAGTCGGAGGTCGCCGCGATCGACGCCGTGGAGCGCGAGGACGAACTGTTCCCGGAGTAAATGATCCGCATACTTGGATCGAATTTACAATAAACGACGTTCGATAACCACGATCCCGCGTCATTTTTACCTTGCCGCCGCCGACGGTCGCACATGACCGAGATCATCGACGGCGAGGCGGTCGCGGCCGACGTGCGCGATGCGGTCGCCGACGAGGTGTCGCGGCTGTCCGACGCCGGCGTCGAGCCGGGGCTCGCCACGGTGCTGATGAGCGACGACCCGGCGAGCGAGACGTACGTCTCGATGAAACAGCGCGACTGCGAGGAGGTCGGTATCGAGAGCGTCCACGTCGAGATAGACGCCGACGCGCCCGCGAGCGAGCTGTACGAGACGATCGACGACCTCAACGACCGCGACGACGTCCACGGGATCTTGGTTCAGCTTCCCCTCCCGGACCACGTCGACAAGCGGACCGTCCTCCGGCAGATCGTCCCCGAGAAGGACGTCGACGGCTTCCACCCGGAGAACGTCGGTCGGCTCGTCGCAGGCGACGCCCGGTTTAAACCCTGTACGCCCCACGGCGTCCAGAAGCTGCTCGACGCCTACGACGTGGAGACGGAGGGGGCAGACGCGGTCGTCGTCGGCCGCTCCGACATCGTCGGGAAGCCGATGGCGAACCTGCTGATCCAGAAGTCGCCGACCGGGAACGCGACCACGACGGTCTGCCATTCGCGGACGAAGGACTTGGAGGCGAAGCTGTCGGGGGCGGACATCGTCGTCGCGGCCGCGGGCATCCCGGAGTTCGTTGACGGCTCGATGCTGAAGGCGGGCGCGACCGTGATCGACGTGGGGATCAACCGCGTCGACGCGGACGCGGAGAAGGGGTACGAGCTCGTGGGCGACGTGGAGTACGAGTCCGCGAAGGAGGTCGCAGGGGCAATCACGCCCGTTCCCGGTGGCGTGGGGCCGATGACGCGCGCGATGCTCCTGTATAACACGGTGAAGGCGGCCGGCCGCCAGCGCGACGTCGACGTAAACTTGGACTGAGACCGAGACGCTACGGGGTCCGCGAGTTCTCGCGGTTTTTCCTTTATACGTGCTCGACTGTCATTTATAAACAGTTGCTCGGGGGTCGGCGGCGAACACCGCCAAAGCCCCAGCCGCGAGGCCGCCGTACGCTCGTTGTCGCCCGAAAATCTCCGATTTTCGGGACGACGAGACGCCTCCGGCGTCTCGAACCACGTTCCTCGTCACTCACTTCGTTCGTTCCTGTGGTGCTTGCGTCGTCATCAGAACGCGAAGCGTTCTGATTGGCTCACGAGAGCTTCGCTCTTGTGAACATCTGCGCCCGCCTCGCGACTGTACCTTTGAGTCCCGCTCGACCGCACCGCACGGCACCTCAGGCCTCCCCAGCCTCGTCGCTCACGCCCTACGGGCGTTCGCGACTCCCTCGCGCGTGCGACTCGCGCCCTCCGGGCGCTCGTCGGCACACGCCACCGCTTTTGTTTATACAGATTCGAGGAGAATACCTGCGGCTTTAGCCGCAGGATGAATCCGACAGAACTCTACACGAACCACTGTCCGGTGGTA
>JBNJEE010000165.1:0-5149 GCA_051745525.1 Methanobacteriota archaeon
CGGGACCCGCCCGGCGACCGCGAGGCCGTCGGGCTGCTGATCGCCACGCAGGTCCCTGACCTCGTCGACAAGCCGCTCTCGTGGGTGTTCGGCGTCTTTCCGACCGGATACGCGCTCGGGCACTCCGCGCTCGTCGCCCTCCCGGTCGGGGCGGCGGTCCTCGCAGCGGGGCGTGCCCGAGACCGGTTCCGGCTCGGCGCTGCTGTCGTCGCGGGCTACTGGTCGCACCTCGCCGCCGACGCGCTGAACCCGGTTCGTTCCGGCGGCGCCCCGCTCTTCGGGCGCCTCCTGTGGCCCGCGGTGACGGGGACGCCCTACGAGGAGGACCTCGGCGCGGGCCGCGGGCTCGCGTACCTCTCCGAGTTCCTCGGCTCGCTCGCCGACGTGGACCCGGTCACGCTCCTTGTCGGCTACCTGTTGCTCCCGCTTTTCACGCTCGCCGTCTGGGTCCGCGACGGGGCCCCGGGTCTGGGCCCGGTCCGCGACGTCGTCGAGCGGTGGCGGTGAGAGGCGGATCCGCGCCGCTGTCGGGCGGTGGCGGCGAGCCTTTGACTCCAGGCCGACGCCGTCTGACAATCCGGGCCGAACCGCGCTCGAGTAGTCCTCGCTTGTCGGCGGGTATGTGACCAATTACTACCGGTGTTTGCCGCCTCCTCCGAGTCAGAATGGCCGAACACGCCGACCAACCCGCACAGATCGACCGCTCGACCGACGGGGTCGAGTTCACGTACGACTGGTACCGTCGGTTCCTCCGGCGGCTCGCCGCCGCCGGGTACGAGTTTCGCTCGTTCGGCGACCCGCTCGGCGACCGCGACGTCGTCCTCCGCCACGACGTCGACCTGTCGCTCGACGCAGCGGTCGCGATGGCGCGGATCGAAGCCGACATCGGCGTCGAGTCCACCTACTGCGTCCTGCTGTCGTCGCCGCTGTACAACCCGCTAGAGGGGGAGCACCGCCGGTCGCTCGCGGAGTTGGAGTCGCTGGGCCACGAGGTGATCCCCCACGTCAGCACGCACGCGTACTGGACCGAGGGGGAGGTCCCGGACGCGGCCGCGATCGAGCAGCGCGTCGACGAGGAGCAAGCCGTGTTAGCGACCGTCGTCTCGCCGAGCGAGACGGTGTCGTTCCACCGCCCGCCGCCGTGGGTGCTGGACCGCGAGTTCGAGGGGTTCCGAAACGCGTACGCGCCGGCGCTCTTCAGCGAGATCGGCTACGTCGCCGACTCGAACCAGCGCTGGCGCGAGGACTCGGCGTTCGTCGAGGACCTCCCGGAGACGCTCCAGTTGCTAACCCACCCGGGGCTGTGGGGAGAGCGCGACGCCGGCTTCTCCGGGCGGGTCGAGCGGGCCATCTCGGACGCCTGTAGCCGGGCCGGCCGCGCGACACGCGCCGAGTTCCTCGACGGAGGGGCGGTCAGATGATCCGCGGCGCGACGTCGCGACCGACCGCCGGAGGGACCGATGTATAGAGACCACACCGTCGCCGTGGTGGTGCCCGCGTACAACGAGGCGGGATTCGTCGGCGCCGTCATCGACGACCTACCGTCGTTCGTCGACCGCGCGTACCTCGTTGACGACGGCTCAACGGACGAGACGTGGGCGGAGATCCGCGAGCACGCCGAGCGGCGGAACGCGGCACACGACGGGGAGTACGACGATCTCGTGGTCCCGATCCGCCACGACGAGAACCGGGGCGTCGGCGGCGCCATCAAGACCGGCTACAAGCGCGCCCGGGCGGAGGGGATCGACGTCACCGCCGTCCTCGGCGGCGACGATCAGATGGACCCGCGGGTGCTCACCGGCTACCTCGATCCGATCGTCGAGGGGGTCGCGGGGTACGCGAAGGGGAATCGCTTCGCGCGCGCCGAGGACTGGGCGGAGATGCCGCGGTTCCGCCTGCTCGGCAACGTTATGCTCTCGTACCTCACGAAGGTCGCGAGCGGCTACTGGGCGACGATGGACTCCCAGAACGGCTACACCGCCGTCTCGCTCGACGCGCTGGAGCGGACCGACATCGACGGGATGTACGAGTACTACGGCTACTGCAACGACCTCCTCGTCCGGCTGAACGCGGCCGACGTGGTCGTCGCCGACGTCCCGCGCTCCTCGGAGTACGCCTACAGCGAGGGGTGGAAGAGCCACATCGACTACACGGAGTACATTCCGAAGGTGTCGCTAATGCTGGCCCGCGCCTTCTGGTGGCGGCTCCGCCGGAAGTACCTCATGACCGGCTACAGCCCGATCGCGCCGCTCTACCTCCTCGGCGCGGTCGCCTCCAGCGCCGGTGTGGCGGGGCTTGCCCGCTCCGTCCGCGACCGCGACGCGGACGGCGGCTCGTGGCTGACCGCGACGCTGATCGGCGTCTTAACGCTTCTGTACGCGACGATCCGCGACCAGGAGGCGAACACGCACCTCGAACACCGGGTCGGCGACGACGACCCCGCGTCGGCCGCGGCGTCGCTCGAAGAGTCCGGAAACGGCGCCGACCCCGAGCCCCACGCGAACGGCGACTTCGCGTCGGTCGTTGACGACACCCCCGGCGACGGTGCGGACGGACCAACCGCGGTCGGCGACGGGCCGACCGACGCGTCCGAGACCGACGGGGCGTCAACCGGCGCCTCGCCGGCGGAGGGATCATGAGCGCCGACTCGTCGGCCGGTGCGGACGTCGGGTCGGACCTCACGGTGCTGATGACGGGCGCGGGCGCCCCCGGGGCGTCCGGCATCGTCCGGAGCCTCAGGGCGACCGACGAGCGGGAGATCGAGATCGTCGGCGTCGACATGGACGAGGAGGCGTACGGCTTCGCGCTGGTCGACGAGTCGTACACCGTGCCGGCCGGGGGCGCAGACGGCTACGTCGACCGGATGCTCGAGATCGCCGAGCGGGAGTCGGCCGACGTGGTCCTCCCGCTCACGACCGACGAGATCGAGCCGCTGGCCGCCGCGCGCGAGGCCTTCGACGCCGCGGTGATGGTCTCGGACCCCGGCCCGCTCGCCGTCGCCAACGACAAGGGACACCTGTACGAGTACCTCGCCGAGGAGGGGTTCTCGTCGGCGCCCGCGTACCGTCGCGTGGACACCCGCGAGGCGTTCGTCGAGGCGGTCGAGGCGCTCGGCTACCCCGACGCGCCGGTCTGTTTCAAGCCGCCCGTCGCGAGCGGGATGCGCGGGTTCCGCGTGCTGGACGAGCGCACCGACCGGCTGACGCGCCTGCTGGAGGAGAAGCCCGACACCGCGGTCACCACGCTCTCGGAGGTGTTGCCGGTGCTCTCCTCGGCCGAGTCGTTCCCGGAGCTGGCGGTGATGGAGTACCTGCCGGGCGAGGAGTACAGCGTCGACGCCCTCGCGATGAGCGACGAGGTCGGCCCCGTGATTCCCCGGTCCCGCGCCCGGACGCGGGCGGGCATCTCCTTCGAGGGCGCCGTCGAGCGGCGCAAGGACCTCATCGACGAGGCGGCCGCGATCTGCCGCGGGCTCGGGCTGGAGTACAACGTCAACGTCCAGTTCAAGTACGATGCGGACGGGACGGCGAAGGTGATCGAGATCAACCCACGCGTCGCGGGGACGATCGTCATGTGCGTCGGCGCGGGCGCCAACCTCCCGTACCTGGGCGTTAAACACGCGCTCGGCGAGCCGATACCGCCCGTCGACGTCCAGTGGGGCACGCGGATGGTCCGGTACTGGCAGGAGTTGTTCCGGTCGCCCGACGGCCGGGCGTACCACGTCGGCGAGGAGTCGACCGACCGACCGCTCGCTTCGGCCGACCCGCGCCCGCGATGACGGACCCCGTCCAAGCGGTCTGTTTCGACCTCGACGACACGCTCTACGACTACGAGCGCTACGCCCGGGCGGGGCTCGACGCCGCCGCCGACCGACTTGCGTCGCTGACCGGCCGCCGCTACCACGAGGCGCTGCGCCGGGTCTACTTCGACGAGGGTGTCACCGACGGCACCTTCGACGTGTGTCTCGACCGCTACGACGTCTGCGAGCGACACGATCTCGACGGCGACGTCGTCGGCGAACTGGTCGCGGCGTACCACGGCGCCGAGGCGCCGCTCGATCCGTATCCGGAGACTGAGGCGGTGCTGTCGGCGCTCGACGGCCGGTTCGCGCTCGGGCTGATCACCGACGGCCGGGGCGGGCACGCGAAGCTCCGGCGGCTCGGGCTCGCGGACCGGTTCGACGAGGTGCTGGTCACGCCGACGGTCGGACGCTCGAAGCGCGAGCGCGCCGTCTTCGACCACGTCCTGTTCCGGCTGTCGACGCCGCCGGACGCAGCCGTCTACGTCGGCGACGACCCACGGATCGACTTCCGCGTGCCGAACGCCATGTCGATGACGACGGTCCGGCTCCGGCAGGGTCGCTACGCCGACCTCGAACCGGGGAGCGACGCGGCCGCGCCGGACCACGAGATAGCGTCGCTCGACGAGCTGCCGGCGCTCCTCTCCGGGCGGCCACCGGTGGGCGCGCGCCAGCGGCGGGCAGACGGGGGCGACGATGACGGATAACTGGGACGAGGTCAGCTACGTGATCAGCTCCTCGTACCGGGTGGCGGTGTTGCAGCGGCTCGCCGACTCGCCGGCGACCCCGTCCTCGATCGCGACCGACACCGAGCGGCCGATCACCCACGTCTCGCGGGCGCTCCAGGGGCTCCGCGACCACGGCCTGGTCGACCTCCTGGTCTCCGAGGAGCGACAGAAGGGACGCGTCTACGGCATCACCGACCGCGGAACGGCGGTCTGGGAGACTATCGAGGCGCAGAACCTCGCGTAGCGCGACGCGCCGCTCGTCCGGCGAGGGGGGCGTCGAAGCGACCACGGTCGTTTATTATTTGAACGCTATTAGTAAGAGAACCCTACTGGTTTAGTTGTAATAGGACCTCATTTACATACACCAGTAGCCTCAATTTGAACTGTAGCGTCGTTCGGCAACTGCTCGACGCCAACGAAGGTCCGTGACGGCCGTTGACCCTCAAAGAATTCGTCGTACGCCTGCGTAACTGCCTCTAATTGGCTCATATCAGTCAGGTATACTGTGGTTCGCATTAGTTCGTGACGACTGACGCCAGCTTCAGCAGCGACAGTGCGAACGCGTTCAAGCGCCTCGAGTGTCTGTGTTCGGACACCCTGATCTAACACTGTCTCTTTGCTA
>JBNJEE010000043.1:0-16873 GCA_051745525.1 Methanobacteriota archaeon
CGTACGTCCCCTCGACGAAGTCGATCAGCGCGCCCGCGTCGTCGACGCCCCGCCGCTCGTTGATATCCGTGAGCGCGTACGCGACCGTGATCTCGTCGGCCTCGCGCTCGACGGCCGGGTCGAACTCCCGATCCGTTCGGGTGACGCCGCCGACGTCGACGACGCGGCGCTCGAACGTGTCGGCCCAGCCGTCCTCGACCACGTCGGCGACCTCGTCGGCGGTGACCGCCGAGAGCGTCGGCACGCGGACGGTGACCGCGTAACGGATCCGCCCCCCATCCGCGGGCTCCGCGCGGACGCGCCCGTCGAACGCGGTTGTCGTCGAGACCCAGCCGTCCCCGTCGCGCTCGAAGGAGCCGTGGTCCGCGAAGGCTCGCCGGACCCGGTCGGGGAGTTCGTCGGTCGGGTCGGGCTCGTCTCCCGCGCCGTCGTCGCGCTCGGCGTCGTCCTCGGTTTCGCGCATACCGATCCGGAGGCGACGCGCCCTGAAAAGCCGCTCGCGTCGCCCGCGTGACAGCTCGTTCCCCCCCCGGGAGGCCCCGTCACCGATACGGGCACTCCGGGCCGGTACGTCGGGCCCTTTTGTGCGTCGACCGTCGAGACCGGGTATGGCAGACACGTTTCGGTCCACGGAGGGACTGATCGACGCGCTCGCGGACGCCGACTTCGAGCGCCCGCCGGCGCTCGTCAGCAACGCGCACATCACCGGGCTCGGCGTCGCTCGCGCGCTCGACGCCCACGACGTGCCCGTGATCGCGCTCGACCGCGCGGGCGGCGACGCCGGCGACGCCGGGGCGGTCACCCACGACGGGCTCGCGCCCCCGTCCGACGCGGTCGACTACGCCGGGGCGGTGACGTACCCGCTCGACGACCTCGACGGGTTCCGGGAGGACGTGGAGGCGGTCGTCGACGCCGCGGGCACCGAGGCGGTGGCGTTCGGCTGTATGGACGAGTGGGCGCTCTCGTACGCCGAGGCCGACCCCGACGGCGTCCGGCTCCCCTTCGCCGGGAGTGACACGCTCGACGACGTGTTGAACAAGTCCGAGCTGTACGCGACCTGCGAGCGGCTCGGCGTGCCCTACCCGGAGACGTACCGGCTGGCGGAGACCGCGGCGGCCGGGACCCGCGAGGCGGACGCCACGGTCGAGGAGGCTGCGACGGCGCTCGGCTTCCCGCTGGTGGTGAAACCCGAGCTCAAGCGCGACTTCGAGGAGGCGTTCGGCACCAACGTGATAGAGGTCGCTGACCGCGGGGAGTTCACGGACGTCGTCTCGGCCGCGAGCGAGGCGGGGATCGCGGTGATGGCCCAGAAGCGCGTCGACATCGCGACCGGGAGGGACCACTCGCTGGCGTCGTATGTCCCCCCGTCCGGGCGCGACGACGCGCTCGCGGTCGTCGGCAACGCCGCGGTCCGGTACCCGCGTAACTTCGGTACATCCTGTCTCGTGGAGACGGCCGACGAGCCGGCCATCGAGGAGCGCGCGCTCGCCGTCCTCGACGACGCGGGCTACCACGGGATCAGCGAGTCGGAGTTCGTCTACGACGAGGCCCGCGAGGAGTTCCTGCTGCTCGACGTCAACACCCGGCCGTGGAAGTGGATCTCGATGCCGGTCGCCGCGGGCGCGAACCTCCCGATGGCGGCGTACGCCGCGGTCACCGACGCGAGCTACGAGTCGGACGGCGTCGAGCCGACGCGGTGGGTGTACCTCCGCGACTACCTCTCGCTTTTAGCGGGCGACGACGCGTTCTGGGACCAGCTGTCGGCCGCCGACTGGCGCCGGCTCGTCTCCGGCGCGTTCGAGCGTGAGGGCGACCTGACGACCGGCGTCTACCGGCCCTCCGACCCGGGACCGGCCGCGAAGCTGTTCGAGACGGAGTTCGTCGACCGGGAGTACTACTGCTCCTGTTAGGTCGCCGGCGTTTCGCGCGGGCGCTGTCGATCACGCCCGGTCGTCGACCGAATTGTCGATCGAGTCGTCGCCGATGGGGTTCTCCCAGAGCAGGATGACCACCGCCCCGGCGACGAGGACGGCGCCGCCGACGCCCAGCGCGAACGTCGGGGAGACGGCGTCGGAGAGGAGGCCGCTGCCGAGTTGGAACGGCACGACCGCGAGGCCGCTGACCATCGCCATCGCGCTCAGGACGGTCGCGCGACCGAGGCTCTCCACCCGATCGTTGACGTACTGTCCGGCGAACGACCGCGTGACGTCCGACACCCCCCGAATCAGGAGGAACGTCGGGAGCGCGAGCACCGGGAGGAAGTACATCCCGATCAGCGCGCCGCCGACGGCGAACGGGAGGACGAGAAACCAGGTTCGCAGTCCGATCCGTTCCCTGATAGCACCCGTGTAGTAGGTCAGCACCGCGCCGACGAGACTGTACGCCGCGTAAAACCAGCCCAGCAGGGATTCGACCCGCGCCTGCCGGATCCCGAGGTCGAGAACGACGGTCTCGAAGATTGGCTGGAGAAAGACGAACACGAGGTACGTGACCGCGGCGTACAGGACGTAGTAGTACAACAGCAGCGACCGGAGCCGACGGCGCGAGAGGACCTCCCGCACGATGCCGACCGTCCGGCGGAGGCTCAGGTCCTCCGCGTCGGTCCGCTTGTACGTCTCGGGCTCGTCGAGCGTGAGCAGCACCGCGACGCCGAGGCTCGTCACGCCCGCCGCGACGAACCACGGATACGAGAGGTCGATACTGCCGAGGTATCCGCCGAGGATCGCCGCGACGGCGCCGACGGCCAGCGCCGCCGACTCGCCGCGACCCCGAACGCCGGCGAACTCGTCCTCGGAGAGGTCGTCGGTGAGCGTGTCGTAGAGCCACGCGTCCTCACTTCCGGAGCGGAAGTTGTACCCCAGCGACCAGCAGACGTAGAGGACGGCCAGCTGGAGGAACGAGCTCGACAGCCCGATACCGAGGAGCGTCAGGGAGATGAGCCCGGTCCCGATGAGGAGGCTGTTTCGACGCCCGACGCGGTCGCCGACGTAGCCGGTCGGGATCTCGCCGAACAGCGTCGTCAGGTTGTACAGCGCCTCCAGAACGGCGATCTGGGTGAAGGAGAGATCCTGCGCCAGAAAGAAGAGGTACATGATCGGCCGGTAGAACTCGACCGCCTTCGTCGTCTTGTAGGCGTAGTACTTCAGGATCGGTCCGGAGAGCGACTCCCGAAGGCCACCGCCCGTGCTACCGGCCATGCGTGTGGCGAGAGACGGGGAGCCGACTGGTGTATCCTGTTATTACGGAACCCCCCGCTCGGCACATATACCGGTGTATTTGGCCGGTACTGTCGCTCGACCGGTCGCTCCGCGAGGCGGTCGAGCGGTCGCGGGCGACCGCGGAACACAACGATTAGTGCGTCCGCCGCCGCAGGGCGCGTATGGGCTTCTTCGAGACGCTCGCGGACCGGATCGACGCGGTCGACAGCGTCGTCTCGGTCGGGCTCGACCCCGACCCGAGCCGGCTCCCCGAGACCGTGACCGACGCCGACCTCCCGCGGTGGGCGTTCAACCGACGGATCATCGACGCGACCCACGAGCACGCCGCCTGCTACAAGCCGAACGCCGCCTTCTACGAGGACCCCGACGGCTGGCGCGCGCTCCGCGAGACCGCCGCGTACGCCGATGGGAAGGGCGTCCCCGTCCTCCTCGACGCGAAGCGCGGCGACATCGGCAACACCGCGCGGCAGTACGCCGAGGCGCTCGACTGGGTCGACGCGATCACCGTGAACCCGTACCTCGGGCGCGACTCCCTCCAGCCGTTCCTCGACCGCGCGGACAAGGGCGTGTTCGCGCTCTGTCGCACCTCGAACCCGGGCGGCGCCGACCTCCAGGACCTCGAGCTCGCCTCCGGCGAGCCGCTCTACGAGCGCGTCGCGGCGCTCGCGGAGGTGTGGAACGCGAACCACAACGTCGGGCTCGTCGTGGGCGCGACCGCGCCCGAGGAGCTGGCCGAGGTCCGCGAGATCGTTCCGGAGATCCCCTTCCTCGTGCCCGGCGTGGGCGCGCAGGGGGGCGACGCCGAGGCCGCGGTCGAACACGGACTCGCCGACCGCCCCGACCTCCCCGTCGACGTCGGGCTCGTCAACTCCTCGCGGGGGATCATCTTCGCCGGCGAGGGGTCGAGCCGCCCCGGCGACGAGGCGACGTACTTCGGCGCCGCGGGCGACGCGGCGAAGCGGCTCAAGAAGCGGCTGAACCGTCACCGCTAGGCTCGCGTGTCTCTCGGCGCACCGCTATCCGCGACCGGCGGCGCAGCCGGAACAGGCGCGGGCCGTCTCGTCCCAGTGGTCGTCGCAGACGGCGCGGCCGCAGCGGTCGCAGACGCGGCTCGCGGTCGCCGCCTCGCAGACCTGGCAGAGTCCGGTGAGGCTCATAGTCGTAGTCGGGTCGCACGGCTTATGAGGATCGGGGGCGAGCCCCGGACATGCGCCAGTTCGTCGTCGTCGGCCGCGACGTCCCCACCGATCCCGACGCGGTCTCGCTGTCGGACATCCCCGGGGCCGGGCGGCTCGACCTGCTCTGTCGGTGCGTCAGCGCCGGCGTCTTCCTCTCGCACGGCATTCGCGAGTCGGTCAGGGTCCACCTCGTGATCGCCGACGAGTTCACCGTCACCTTCGATTCCGACACGCTCCGGCACCTCCACCCCGACGAGCGCAACGTCGCCGCGCGGGTCCGGGACGCGCTCGCCGCGAAGGCCGACGCGATCGGGCACATGCCCGCGGACGTCTCGCCGGGCGTCGAGCTCCGCCGGATGGGGCTCGACGCGACGCTCGACCGACTCGTCGGCGATGGCGGCCGCGGCCCGGACGGGACGCTCGTCCAGCTCCACGAGGAAGGCGACCCGCTCGTCGACGCCGAACCGCCGACCGACCCCGTGTTCGTGCTCTCCGATCACCACGACTTCGCCGACGCGGAGGCGGCGGCGATCGCCGACCGCGCTGAGCGCCGGCTGCGTGTCGGTCCCGAACTCCTCCACGCGGACCACACGATCACCGTGGTCCACAACTGGCTCGACACCGACGGGTACGCCAGCTACTGACCGCGAGACCGATGCCGACGCCACCGTCCGACCGCGAAACGACGCCGCCCGCCGACCGAACGACGACTGCGCCCGACATCGACCCGCGCTTCGAGGTCCCCCTGCGCGGGATCGCCGTCGACCCCCAGACGCGCTGCGCGCACTGGGACGCCCCCGTCGACGTGGTCGCGCTCCGATTCGGCTGCTGTGAGACGTACTACTCCTGCGACGCCTGTCACGACGCAGCCACAGACCACGAGGCGGTCCCGTGGCCCCGCGAGCGCTTCGACGAGCCGGCGGTCCTGTGCGGCGTCTGCGGGGCGACGCTCACCGCCCGGGCCTATCTCGACGGAACGGACGCCTGTCCGGTGTGCGACGCGCCGTTCAACCCCGGTTGTCGGAAACACCGCGACCGGTACTTCGAGGTGCCGGCGTCGGACGGCGAGGGCGACAAAGACGATTGATAAGTGACGTGGCGGTGCGGTGGCGCGCGCCTCCGAGCGCCCATCGGGCGCGAGGAGCGCGTGCGAGGGACGCGGTGAGCGCTCGGAGAGCGCGAACCGCGAGGCTGGGGAGGTGTGAGGTGCGGTCGCGGCTGGGGATTTGGAGGTGTCCACCGACGCTCCGAAATCAATCGTTTATAAGGGATCGGCTGGGGCTTTGGCGGTGTCAACCACCGATCCGTGTTTTATTATTTATAAGCGAGCAGCCTAATCTTCGGCGGTGCCCGTGGCTGCCGTCAATCCTCCCGGGAATCATCGATCCGCACAGTGACTGGTCCTCTCTGATCGCCCCCCTTTCGGAAGGATTAAAAGAACGAGCGGCCTTCTGTTGAGTGCGGGCCGGTGGGGTAGCTTGGTATCCTTCGGCCTTCGGGTGGCCGTAACCACGATTCAAATTCGTGCCGGCCCACTTCTCCCGCATCCGCTTGTTTCGACGGGCGACGGCGTTCTGTGTCGTTGATTCACCGAACCGATTGAGTATCCCGAGCCCCTATCAGGTTTCAATGCTAACCGACACCGTCGCGGGCGTCGACTGGGCGGGCGGCGCGTGGCTCGCGGTCGTGTTCGACGAGGACGGCGAGCCGGAACCCCACCTCGAACGCGATCTTGAAGCGCTGTGGAACGGCGGCTTCGACCGAATCCTGGTCGACGTCCCGATCGGGCTCCCGGACGACGCGGAGACGCTGGCGGCCCGTGAGGCGGTCGATTCGGCCGCGCGGACGGCCGCGGAGCGCCCGAGCAGCGTCTTTCCCGTCCCGTCGCGGGGCGCGTGCGAGGCCGCGATGGCGGGCGCGGACTACGAGGCGGTGAACGAGCGGAACAGAGCGGACCTCGACAAGGGGCTCAGCCGGCAGTCGTACCACATCGCGCCGGCGGTCGGCGAGGTCGACGCGTTCCTCCGCGAGGACGAGGCGGCGCGCGACCAGGTGCTGGAGGCGCACCCGGAGGTGTGCTTCCGCGGACTCGACGGCAGCCCGCTCGAACGCTCGAAGACGACGGCGCCGGGCGCCGGCGAGCGACTCGACGCGCTCGACAGCCACCTCGACGACCCGGGGAACGCGCTCGGCCGGATCTGCCGAGGGCTCACGGACGCACCGGCCGATGTCGCGGCCGACGCGAACCCGACGGTCGACGACGCCGTCGACGCGCTCGGGCTGGCGGTCGTCGCGCGCTACCCGGTCGAAGAGCTCCGGTTCCTCCCGGACGGAGAGACACGCCGCGACAGCGAGGGAGTTCCGATGCGGATGGCGTACTGGAGCGCAGAGCCGCTGGCGTGAGACGCGCCGGGGTACCGGGAGTCGCGGTCGCGGCGGGGGTGCGGAATCCTGTCGTTGGTAAGGTTCAAGACCCTCTGTCACCCGCTACGACACGAATGAAACTCTTCTCCTCGCGCGCGGACCGTCGGCGGGGGATCGCGGCCGCGGTCGGCGTGGCGGTCCTCGCTGTCGGGCTCTACGTCCTCGTCAGCCGCTACGCCGGCTTTCTCACCGACTCCGAGGCCCTCCGGACGTGGCTCGACCAGTTCGGTATCTTCGCCCCCATCGTGTTCATCGGCATCCAGGCCCTCCAAGTCGTCGTCGCCCCGATTCCGGGACAGGTCGTCGCGCTCGTCGCGGGCTTCCTCTTCGGCTCGTTCTGGGGCACCGTCTACAGCCTCACCGGCGTGCTCATCGGCAGCGCGATCGCTTTCTCGCTCTCCAAGCGCTACGGTCGCTCCTTCGTCGAGAACGTCATCCACGAGGACGTGATCGAGCGGTTCGACGGGTTCGTCGACACCGTCGGGATCCCCGGACTGTTCGCGTTCGTCATCATCCCCGGCCTCCCCGACGACGCCATCTGCTTTCTGAGCGGGCTCACCAAGTGGTCGCTCCCCACCTTCATCGGCGTCATCGCGGTCGGCCGGCTCCCCGCGTACGTCCTGACGGTGTACGCCGGCGGGGAACTCGCGAGCGGGCGGTTCATCTCGGCGATGGCGCTCATCGCGCTCGTCGTGGCCGCATCCGCTGTCGGCTACTACAAGCAGGAGGCGGTCCGCGACCTCCTCGAGCGCGTCGAACCCCGGCTCCCCTTCTGAGTGGCTCGACGCGGGCGCGCGGGTGTCACCCCGACGTTGTTCACCCCCACGTCCACTGCGAGTCGAGCACGAAGCGGTAGAGGCCGCTGACGACGATCGCGATCACGTTCGCGATCAGGTACATCATCCCGCCCCACTCGACGAGCGCGGCGAGCACGCCGAGCTGGATCGGGATCGCCGTGCCGCGGACGAGGTTCGTCTTCACCAGTCCGATGAGGTACTCTGAGATCCCTGTGTTCCGGCTCGCGCGGAACGTCCACGCGTTGTTGAGGACGTATGAACAGATGATGGTTATCTCGATGGCGATCGTCGCACCGATGATGTAGTTCAGCCCCGCGGTGTCGACGAGCAGCCACAGTAGGGCCAACTGGAGCCCAGCGGTGAGCGCGCCCACGACGAGGAACCGGCGCATCTGAACCGCGATCGGCCCGCTCGCGAGGTTGCGAAGGACCGACCGAATCATTACTTATACCCGAGCGCTTCAAGGCGAGCTTCGAGGTCCTCGTTGACCTCCTCCTCGCCGCGCTCGGCCGCGGCCGCTTCGGCCGCGGCGCCGCGCTCGCGGAGCAGCTCAGCGTGGGTGTCGACGACCGGGGCGAACCGGTCGATAACCGTCTGCGCCTCCTCGTCGGGGTCGACTGCGAGGTTCTCCTGTTGGGTCGGGTCGGCGGGGCGGTGGTATAACTCCCGTTCGTCGGCGTCGACGTTCTCGATGTATGTCCAGTCGTCGTCGCGCGCGCTGACGAACAGGTCGCCGTCCGACAGCGACCGGGGAATCGGCTGCTGGGTCACCTCCTCGCCGCGGACGGTCACCGAGACGACGGGATCGTCGGGGAGGGCGTCGTCGCCGTCCGCGTCCCCGGCCTCCGCGGAGGGTTCCTCGCCGGCGAGCGCCGGCACGAGCGACTCGCCGTGCCACTCGGGGGCTGGGTCGACGCCGAGCAGGTCGGCGACCGTCGGCGGAATGGCGTCGAGTCCGACGTGGCCGTCAACGCGGCCGCCGTTGAGCCCGGGCACGTCGGCCAGGAAGGGGACGTGGATCAGCTCGTCGTACAGCTTCGGGTAGTGAGCAAGGTGACCGTGCTCCTGGAACTCCTCGCCGTGGTCGCCGGCGAGCAGCACCGCGGTGTCGTCGGCGACGCCGGCGGCGTCCAAGCTGTCGAGCAACCGGCCGATGCTGGCGTCGACCTGCCGCACCGTCGCCTGGTACAGGGTCCGGAGCTCGTTGAGGGTCCGCTCGCCGACTTCGAGGCCGAGGCTCGTCCGAGCGTGCGCGTGGAGCATCTGGTGGGTGCCGACGATGCCGTCCGACACCTCACGGATGTACCGCGGCGCGGGGACGTACGGGGTGTGGGTGTCCATGTAGTGGACCCACAGGAAGAACGGCTCGTCGGTGTCGTCGACGAAACCGGTCGCCGCGTCCTCGACGTCGAACATGCGCGAGGCGTCGAGGAACGGGCGATCGTCGCTCTCGCCGCGGAACTTCGAGCCGAGCCGCCGGGCCGGCGAGGTCGCGAGCTGAATCCACGCCTCGACGGTCGGATGCGCGGCGAGGTATCGGCTGTAGCGGCTGGATCCGACGCTCGTGACGAACGGCTCGAACTCGTCGAACCCGTCGGGATACCCCCAGTGGTCGGTGAGAAAGCCGTTTGCGGCGTTGAACCCGCCGGTCGCGATCCCGGCGTCGGAAAGCACCTCGGCGAGCGTCACCGACTCGTCGACGCCGATGTCGCCCGACCGGGCGAACACCGGCTCAGAGGCGAGTATCGAGGGGAACGAGAACGGCGTCCAGTTGCCGGTCGCGAACGCGCGAGCGAACACGGTCCCGCCGTCGGCGAGGCCGTCGATGACGGGCGAGCGGCGCTCGGGGTCGTACGGGGAGACGGCGTCCGCGCGCAGCGAGTCCACCGTGACGAGGACGACGTTAGAGACGGTCGCGTCGTCGCTCGACGCGTTCGCGTCAGCGGCTGAAGGGGTCGACGAATCGGGTGTCATAGGGTACGGTGCGAACCCCGAGAGAACGTGCTCACTGCGGGCGCACGCCGGAATTCGCCGATATACCCGGAACGGAGGTTGCCAGCGGCTTGAGGATTTCGATCCCCGGCATGCCAGGGCGAGCGTACCTATTTGACGGTGCCGACGCACGGGATCGGTATGGACGACGCGCCCACGGGCCGACCGGTCGACGAAGCGGCGCTGCCGGAACCGATCCCGGACGACGAGATCCCCGAATCGGTTCCGGGCCGGTCCCGCGCGATCGAGGCGAACGGCGTGCCGCTCCACGTCGTCGAGGCCGGCCCCGAAGACGGGAAGCTCCTCGTCTTGCTCCACGGCTTCCCCGAGTTCTGGTACGGCTGGAACGAGGCGATCGCGCCGCTCGCGAACGCGGGCTACCGCGTCGTCGTTCCCGACCAGCGCGGCTACAACTGCTCCGCGAAGCCGCCCGCGGTGCGCGACTACCGCATCGGCGAACTCGCGCGCGACATCGTCGGCCTGATCGACGCCTACGACCGCGAGACGGCGGCCGTCGCCGGTCATGACTGGGGCGCCGCGGTGGCGTGGTGGCTCGCGCTTCACCACGAGGACCGCGTCTCGGAGCTGGTCGCGGTCAACGTCCCCCACCCGAGCGTCTTCGAGGACGCGCTCCGGAGCTCGTGGGACCAGCGGCTCAAGAGCTGGTACGTACTCGCGTTTCAGCTGCCGAAGCTGCCCGAGGCGGTCGCGAGCGCGGGCGACTGGCGGCTCGCGACCAACGCATTACGCGACACGGGCGCGCCAGGCACGTTCACCGACGAGGATCTGCGGCGGTACCGCCGAGCGTGGGACCGCGACGGCGCGTTCGAGGCGATGGTGAACTGGTACCGCGCGATCGTTCGCGACCGCCCCGAGCCGGCGAAGACGGAGGTCTCCGTCCCGACGCTCGTGATCTGGGGCGGCAGGGACCGGTTCCTCGCCCGTCGGCTGGCCAACGAGAGCGTCGAGCGCTGCGCCGACGGACGGCTGCTCGCGATCGACGACGCGACCCACTGGGTCGTCCACGAACACCCGCACCGCGTCGCCGAGGCGATCGCGGACCACGCCGACCCGCTGCCGCCGGGCGCGCGCGAGTGAGCCGGCGGGGCCGAATACTGTCCCCACCACGCCGCCACAAAGATTATATCTGCCCTCGACCAAAGGACAGATATGAGCAAACACTTCGAAGACGCGCGGTACTACCTCGGACGAGCGGCGGAACACGCGAAGGCGGGCGTGGTCGAGGAGTTAGAGCCGGTGGAGGCCCGCGTGAAGGAGCTCGTCGGTCCGGAAGACGAGGAGCCGGAACCGGAGCCCTCGCGGCTGGACAAGCTCCAGGCGGACCTGAAGGAGCTCGAAGAGCGGGCCGAGGGCGAGGCCCGCGAGGCGGTCGCGTCCGCCCGGAAACGCGTCGCCGAGTACCGCGGCAAAGATGCTGCCGCCGAGTAAGAGCCGCGAACGACCTATTCTATCGGCGGCCCCGACTCGGCGACCGCGTCGCCGCCGAGTCGCTGCTCCGCGGGGAGTACCGCGTACTCGATATCGGCCCCCTCGAACAGCGACCGCGCCCCCTCGACGCCTTGCTGCGCGTCGACGTCGGTCGCGCGGTAGTGTCGGATCGGGTGGCGGATCCACGATGGCTCCCAGTGCGCGTATACGTCGGTCGTCGCGCGGTCCGATCCGACGTACAGGGCGAGGTGGAGCTGGTGGTCGCTCGCGAGCGCGCCATCGGGGTACCGTACCCAGCTCGCGACGGTCGCTTCTGGGGGGGTCGCGTACGCCCGGTACTTGAGCGAGGAGACGAGGTTGCGGACGAACCCGAGCCGGTGGAGGTGCGCCTCGACGATCGGGTACGGCTCGCGGAGCGTGAACGCGTACTGTTCGCGGGGCGTCTTCCGCTCGGCGTAGAGGCCGACGAGCGATAGCGGCGCGTGAAGGAGGCTCGCGACGCCTTGGCGGAGGCGTTCGAGGAAACGGAGTTCGTGAGTCACGGCAGGGGATCCGGGCGGCTCCGGGATGAGCCGTTCGGCGGAAAGTAACTCTTAAGTCCGGACGTCGGATACCTCGACACGAGCGGGTTGGTGGTCTAGCCAGGTTATGACGGCTCCTTCACACGGAGCAGGCCGGCGGTTCGAATCCGCCCCAACCCATACGTAGTACGTACGGACTGTAACCGTACGATTTCTTCCGCTTCAGGCTTCCTAGCGCCAGAATCGTGATTTCGGGCCGCATTTTCGGGGGTCGGAAACTTCCTAACTCAACCGGTCACCGTATGCTGGTCGCCTCCGTCCGGGAATCCGGTTGTATGACTTGGATCGATGTATAAGTATCTGGTGGCGTCGCGGACCTGCGCGCGCGCCGGTCAGAGCGTTCACCCGGAAGTGATCCCGCTGACCGGTACTGGCCTCGAAAGCGACCGCGGCAGGGGAATCCGTCAGCGACTGTCGATATTAAGGAGTACTGTCGAAAGAATCCGAGTTGGAGCCTTGGCAGAGAGACTGAGGGCCGAGATTTCCGAGTGGGCCGATCCACTCATCGACAAGGGAGAGCGGGGCAACAGCGGTTCCATGGATTGTGACCCCAGTGTGGTCATCAGCTTCAGCAGAGCAGTTCGTTCCGATTTCGTATTCACGAGTCGCTATCGGGCGTGATCAGATCGGACAGCTCGAAGAGCAGGACGTCGTCGCGCGTGTCAGCGGTCCGTTCGATGTCATCGGTGTACCCGGACCGACTGAACAACACGTACAGGACCTCTCCGTCTGCGGGTCCTTCTGCCCACCGTACTTCTGACGCTGTGCGTTCAACATCGGCGAGTACGCCTTCGCTCACGGGTTGGGACGTGAACTTACACTCGCCGGCGACGAGTCCCTCGTCGCTGAGGCCGAGGACGTCCAGTTCGTGTTCTTTGAACCACCATTGACCGACATCGTGGAAACGGCGGTCTACGAGACCCCAGAGTGCCTGCTGACAGAGGCGTTCGAACAACGGACTCACATAATCAGCTATGTCGGGGGCGACGAGTTCGTCGTACGCGTCGTCGCCGAGCATCCGAAGCTGGTACTGATTCCCGTACACGAACCGGAACCAGAACCGGAACAGGGGTGCGGCGATGCGGTACCGACCGCGTTTCGAGGCCGTCGACGATTCCGTCACAGGGACGTGACGCTCGACGAGCTGGAGCCGACGGAGTTTCTGGAGGTACGTGCTGAGCGACCCGGACTCTACGCCGGCCATGCCTGCGATCTCGTTCGGGGTGCGACGACCGTGAGCGAGCGCGCGAAGGATACTGAAGTACGTGTTCGGCTGTCTGAGTTCGGTTCGAAGCAAGAACTCGGGCTCGGAGAACAGGAGCCCACGTTCAGACAGGATCGCCTGCTGGACGTTCGCTCCTAACGGCCGGTCGGGGTCGATGGTCTGGAGGTAGTACGGTGTCCCGCCGTAAATCGACCATGCGGTGATGGCTGTCTCGGGGTCGTACTCCGAGAAGAACTGACGTGTGTCGGCCACGTCGAGGGGTTTCAGATCGATCGTCGCCGTCCGGCGACCGTACAGCGGTGCGCTTCCGGAGAGGACCTTGTCCTCCATCACGCTGATCGACGAACCGACGAGCACGAGCGTCATTCCCGTCTCCTGTAATTCCATGTCCCACACTCGCTGAATCCGTGACGGGAGGGATTCGTCCTCCTCGATGAGGAACGGGAACTCGTCGATGACGACGACGGCGTGTTCCTCACCGAGTGTTTCGAGGAGTACCTCCCAGTCACGGCGAACGTTCCGTAGCGAAGGGAACTGTGCGGTGGCGGCGTCGACGAACTGTTCGAGTTGGTTCGGTGCCGTGGACTCGACCGCCTGATAGTACACTGCGTCGTCCCGATCAGCGATCGACTGCCGGACGAGTTCGCTTTTTCCGAGACGACGACGCCCGTAGATCACGACGAAGTCCGCCGTCTCGGATTCGTAACAGCCCGTGAGTTGATCGAGTTCGACGTTCCGATCAACGAATCGTTCCATACCCCCAGTCTTCGGTCCACACAGATAGAAATCTCGATTTCGGAAATCTCGATTTCGGAAATTGCGATTTCTAAGATCAGTTCCAGAGAACAAAGCGGTCGTGTCGGGAAGACCAGTCAGAGACCGCCGATACTGAGGAGCACTCCGAGCAAGACGAGTGCGACGACGGAGACCGCGCCGACGGCGAGCGGCGTGTTCTCCATCGCCTTCTCGTAGAACGGCATCGATTCGTACTCCTCACGGAACGCGTCCCGGTTCTCCGCGTCGTAGAAGTACTTCGTTTTGAACGCGAAGCGCTCGGTCACCGCGCACCCGGTACAGACGGGTGTCCCCTCTAGGCGCTCCGTTCTGATGTGCGAGTCGCAGTTGATACTCCCGCAGTTCGCGCAGTACGTGTATTCGTCGCCGGTGCCGGCCGTGTCGCAGTGGACGCACCGGTGAATCCCGTCTTCGCTCGTGACGCGCGACGGCCCCGCCGCGAAGTACTCGTACGGATACGTGTACTCTCCCAAGTCAGTCGTGTGCCGGATCTGCGGGAGGGACACCGGTTCGATCGATTGGACCGAGACGTCGGAGCGCTTCGGCTCGCACGTCTTCGTGTACGTGACGTTGTTGTCTCCCGTGTAGGAGACGGTGGTCGTGTGGTGGTCCCGGAGTCGGTCCACGGCCCATTCTTTGTACTCGGTCTGTGTCTGCCCGAACCGTCGCTCCTCGACTGCGTCGAACTGATCTTCGAATCGGTCCGCGTCGAGATCGACGGTCGCGTGGAGGTTCTCTGTCACGAGGTTCGAGACGTCACCGGACGCGGCCTCCGGGCGGCCGCGTTCAGCGTGGACGACGAACCTGGACCGGTCGTTGACGCGGTGAATCACGCCGACCGACGTCTCGAAGACCGTGTTCGTGTCCGCCGTCACGGCGACGACCGGTCGGAACGTGACGCGAGAGTGCGGCGCGGGGAGGTCCGCCGACTCGATATTGTCGATGTCTTGGAACGCTTCCTCGACGGGTGCGGCCACCGACGTCGCCGGGTCGAACGGTCGAAGCGTCTCGTCGCACAGGATTTCGATCCGACCGTTGTACAGGTCCAGCCCGATCTCGTCCGCGATCTCGCGCAGGTCCTCGCCGTCGATCAGCTCGATCGGGTACGGGTCGTCGTTCCGCCGGAGTCGCTCGGCGTACTCGACGGCCGGGCCGGTGAACCGACCGGTCGTCGCCACCATCCCGCGTTTCGGCCCGTCGAACTCGAACGTCGCAATCGCCGAGTGGAGCTTCTGGACCACCGGTCGCCCGACGGTCCCCGTGTGCTTACACTCGACGACGACACCGCGCCGAGTCCCGTCGACGACCTCTTCCATCAGGACGTCGCGCCCCTCGTCGGCCGTCCGTTCCGCCTGCCGGACGTTCTCGTATCCGAGGTTCCGGAAGACGTCCTCCATCACGTCCTCGAACTCAAATCCGGAGAGATCATCCAGGACGGGCATCGAACGTACACCACTCGTGTCAGTCGAACGGTAAAGACCCTACCGAAACTCGTCAAAAACACCTAACTTTGTACCAGCCCGGTCAAAACCCACGGGCAGCGGAGTGATCTTGACACCACGCAAAAAATGATAATTACGATTCCAAAATGTTGACTTCTACTTGGGTGACGCAGATCGATACTGCCTGATTCAAAACCGCACGCGGGCGTAGCAAGTGAAAATTGGTATGTTCGATAGAAACCTCGCTGACCGCATCAACCTCGTCCACTTTGCCTGTACGACTCGCTTACAATGCCGTTCCCTCGACATCGATCTCCGACCTACCTCGATCGTGTTAGAGATCCTGTGCGAGATAGCGAGAATGTCGCCCTCATGGGCTCTCGTTACCCTTCTGGCTGCTCCCGAACAGCTACTCTTCGAGAGCGCTGCGAATCGCTCGGATCTCGTCACGGATTTGCTGCCACTGCGTCAGATCACCGGGGATACCGGATTCCGGTCGATCGCCTCCTCCGAGACCGTCGTTCGAGACTGTTCGATCGACGAGTGCCCGGATGGAACGGGGGTCGTCGATCGCCCGGAACGAGAGGTCGTCCCCTCCAGCGATTTCGAACGTCACTGAGCCGTACCCGAAGATCGATCCCGTGATATCCTGCCCGAAAGAGCTGTTCTGAACGGTTTCGAGGTTCGCCTGTATGACTGACCGAGTGAAAACGCCGCGTTTCACGTAGAGCGCCTCGTCCGTTATCACGTACTGTATGCCTTGAAGAGCGAAATACTGCCAAAGCGGGATCGCCACCCCGAGCGGGACGACCACGAGGAAGCGCAGGCTCCCGCTACGAACACTGCCCGCGACCCCGGAGACGAGGAGGAGAACCCCGATCACGACTGCCGGAAGGGCAGTAGTGATCCGCGGGCGGCCGGACCACTCGACCGATTCGTCGACGTCGATCGGGATAGCCGAGTCGATCGAATCCGTCATCGCTGGCTACCGTTCACCGGCCGACTCGCGGTCGCCGGGAGAGCTCTTCTCGCTTTGGTCTCCACTCACGAGGTCAGTGTGACTGGTGTCGTCCTCACCGGGAGATCGGTCGTCCGCCGCAGTACCGGTGGTGGACGTCGTGACAGATGTGGCTCCTGTCGTCCCCTGACGTTCGTCGAGCGTCGACCGGATCGCCTTGAGTTCGACGAGGATCTCGTCAAGCACGTCGCGCTTCGTTTCACCGGATTCCGTCGTCGGTTCACCGCGGCTGCCCTTCACACGTTTATTGATGAGCTCCTGAACCTCCCGCGGTTCCGGAGCTGACCGGAACTGCATCTCGATGCCGGAGCCGCCGGCGGTCGAGACGTCCACGTTCCCGTACCCGAATTGAGAGCCGAAGAACCCCTGACTGTAGGACGTGTTTTGGACCTTTCCGAAATCGATGCGCTGGACGTCACGCGAGAGGATACCCGTCTTCTTGTACAGCCCATCGGTCGTCACGACGTAGTGCGTATTCTCGCGTTGGAGATAGGTCCCGGCGATGATGAACAAGCCGATGAGGACGAAAGAGAGCGGGATCCCGACGATAAGCGCTGGGATCAAACTACTCTTGTGTGGGTTCCCGGACCAAACAATCTCTTCATCCTCGTCCAGAGTTAACCAGCCGGCAGTCTCAGGGTTGGAGGTAGGTGACCCAGGCATACGAGGCAGTTCGTCAGAAGGCTGTATTAAACTCCCGGCGAGGCGATGGCGAGAGTCGTCCGTCAGTGCGCTTTCCGAGATGTTCACACAC
>JBNJEE010000166.1:0-5024 GCA_051745525.1 Methanobacteriota archaeon
GATCGCCCGCGGGTTCCGCTCGCGGCTCGGCGGCGATCGTCTCCAGCCAGTAGGTCGTCGCGTACTCGATGTCGTAGAGCGGGACGACGAACTCGTCGACGTGCTCCGCGAGCCGGTCTACGTCGAGGCCGGCGCGCTCGTAGAGGTGGTCGGGGTAGGGGTCGGGGTACAGCGTGAGCAGGAGGCGTCCCGGGACCAGCTCGGCCGCCTCGGCGACGAACTCGGTGATGACGTCCGCGCGCCAGTCGGCGAAGTCGTCGCGGTCGCTCTCGGCGAACCGGCGCTCACAGCGGTCGCAGTGACAGAACCCCTCGCGCGGGAACCCCACGTCGTCGAGGCGGACGTCCCCGTTCTCGGCCGCGCAGTCCGCGATGATCTCGAGGAGGCCCTCGCGGTACTCCGGGTGCGTCGGGCAGATGTACGCCCAGTCGAAGTACTCGCGGTCGCGGGTCGCCGGCTCGCCGCGCTCGTCGACCGGGACGAGGTCGTCGTTCTCGCTCGCGGCGGCGTTGTCGCCGAAACACGACACCATGTTCACGGCGTTCGGGAGGGGCTCTGCTGCCCGCCCCGTGACGTCTTTGACCTCGTAGAAGCCGAGGTCGAACGGCTCCATCGCGACCTCGTCGGCGTTACGCGTGACGACCCCGTACATGAGGTCGGCTACGTGACAGGCCGGTAAAAACGGACGGTATCGCGGAGTCGACCGCGAACGCGGCCGACGCGCGATGCGATTCGGAGACCGATGCGGCTCGCGGAGGGCGCGAGCGCGGCGCGGCTACTGGACTTCGACCGGCTCCTTGTCGCCGGCGAACAGGAAGTACGCGAGCGCGACGAGCGACAGGACGAGGACGAGCTTGGCTTTCTTGCTCATACCCGACAGTTCGGGCGGCGGGCGCTAAAATCTACCGGAGCCTCCGCAGATTTCTGCCGGGCACCCCCGCCGTTAGACGTCGATATGGTCGGCGATGTCCGCGCGCAGGATCGTCGAGCAGTAGTCGCAGCGGACGCCGTCGGCGACGACGTCGAAGCGGGTCTCGATCGGCTCGTCGGCGTTGGTGATGCAGTTGCGGTTCGGACAGGAGAGCACGCCCGTCACGCCGTCGGGGCGAGTGACGCGGTTCTTCTCGACCACCTCGAAGTCGCGGACGATGTTGATCGTCGCCTCGGGCGCGATGAGCGAGAGGACGTCGACCTCGGACTGCGACAGCTCACGGTCTTCGACCTTCACGATGTCCTTTCGGCCGAGACGGTCGGAGGGGACGTTCATCCCGACGGAGACGCCGAATCCCTCGGAGCCGTCGATACCGAGGATGGCGAGGACGTTCAGCGCCTGTCCGCCCTCGACGTGGTCGATGACCGTGCCGTCGCGGATCTTCGAGACGCGGAGCTCGTGGTCGCTCATCGGTCCACCTCCGTCCCCTCGTCGCCGTCCGGATTCGCGTTCTCCAGAAGGGTGTCGAGCAGCGCCATCCGCACCGGGATCCCGTTGTGCGCCTGCTCGAAGTAGCGCGCGTGGTCGGTCTCGTCGACGTCGGGCGCGATCTCGTCGACGCGCGGGAGCGGGTGCATGACCGTGAGGTCGTCCGCGGCGGCCTCGAGCGTCTCGGCGTCGATCCGGTACTCGCCCGCGACGCGGTGGTACTCGTTCTCGTCGGGGAAGCGCTCCTTCTGGATCCGGGTGACGTACAGCACGTCGAGCTCGTCGAGGACCGGGTCGAGCTCCTCGTGTTCGCGGATCTGCGCGCCCGTCTCGTGGAGGTCGAAGCGGACGGAGCGCGGGAGTCGCAGCGACTCCGGGCTGATGAAGTGCTGGTTGGCGTCAAACTCCGTGAGCGCGGCCGCGAGCGAGTGGACCGTCCGGCCGTACTTCAGGTCGCCCATGATCCCGATCGTGAGGTCGTCGAGCCCGTGGTCCTCGCGGATCGTGTGGAGGTCGAGAAGGGTCTGGGAGGGGTGTTGGCCCGCGCCGTCGCCCGCGTTGACCACGGGGACGTCGACGCGCTCGCCAGCCAGCGTCGCGGCCCCCTCGCTGGGGTGGCGTAAGACGAGGGCGTCGGCGTACCCCTCGATGACGCGGACGGTGTCCGAGAGCGACTCCCCCTTCGAGACGGACGACGAGTCCACGTCGCCCATGTCGATGGTGTTCATCCCGAGGCGCTTGGCCGCGCTGTCGAAGCTCATCCGGGTGCGCGTGCTGGGCTCGAAAAAGCAGAGCGCGAGCACGCGCCCGGCGTGCCGGTCCGCGTAGGCGGCGGGGTCGTCGGCGACCGCTCGGGCCCGGTCGAGCACGGCCTCGATGTCATCCCGCGAGAGCTGGGTCGCGGTGATGAGGTGGTCCTGTCGCATCGTCTGAGATGGGACCCGGCAGTATCTTGAATCCCTCGGCTCGGCCGTCGAAACGGGTGTTCACGTCCGTGTAGATCCTCGTGAGCGACGGTTTCGAGATTCGCAGAACGCGGGGACGGTTGGCACGCGCACCGGCCGTCGTTCCGTGGCCGCGCTTATAAACCGATCCAGACCCAAGAATCCGACATGTCCAAGAACGATCCGGCCGACCTGCTGCCGAACGACCGCGTGAAGCAGGCGGCCATCGATGACGAGGTGACGCAACTCCACCGCGGGAATCAGTACGGCGAGGAGGGCGACACGTTCGAGATCCAGGGCGTCGCCTTCGAACTGACCGAGATCACCGAGCGCACCCTCGGGGACATGACCGACGACGACGCGAAACGCGAGGGGTCGCCGTCGCTCGAGGCGTACAAAGAGCGGATGGTCCGCGCGCACGGCGGTAACTTCGACTGGGACGACGACGCGGACGTGGTGCGACACCGCTTCGAGCGCGTCAAGTAGCGCACCGCTGGGAGCGGACGGACGTCGTCGACCGCGGACGGGAACGTGTCAGCTGCCGCGAAAATATCCTATAATTTATTATGTACGATACAGGATGCGGTGAGTATGGCAGCGAGTGACGAGGCCGGCGTCATCGAACGTCTCGGGTTCCGAATATCGCAGGTGGTCGAACGGTGGATGCCGAGTCCGTTCGTCTTTGCCATCCTGTTGACGTATATCGTCTACGTGGCCGGGCTGATAGCCACGGACTCGGGACCGGTAGAACTGTTGGAGTTCTGGTACGGCGGCTTCTGGGCGTTCCTCGGGTTCTCGATGCAGATGGTGCTCATCCTGATGACCGGGTTCGTCATCGCGTACCATCCGCGGGTCAACGCGGTCCTCCAGCGGCTCGCTGAGATTCCGAACTCCGGCGCGCAGGCCGCCGCGTTCGTCGGCTTCATCTCGATGTCGCTGGCGTGGGTCCACTGGGGATTCAGCCTCATTATGGGCGCCATCTTCGCCCGCGAGATGGGGAAGGTCGCCCACCGGAAGGACATCAACGTTCACTACCCCCTGCTCGCTGTCGCCGGGTACATGGGGCTCGGCCTGACGTGGCACTGGGGCATCTCCGGCTCCGCGCCACTCCAGTTGACCGACGCGAACAATATCGGCGAGGGGACCGGGTTCGAGTTCCTCACGTCGACGGTGCCGGCCGCCGAGACCATCTTCCACCCGTACGCGCTCACGCTCACCGCCCTCTCCATCGTCTTTGCGAGCGCCGTGCTGTACGTCCTCGCGCCGTCGGGGAGCCGCGCGAAGGGAATCACTGAGTACGTCGACGAGGCCGACCTATTTGACTCCGCAGCGGATGGCGGCACCGACGCCGCGGACCCGGTCGACGAGGCGCCAGCGGAGGTTGACGACGTCCCCGCTGAGCGGCTGAACAACAGCCGGATCATCGGCGGGCTGGTCGCGCTGTCGGGCGTCGCCATCCTCGCGCTCCAGTTCGCCGGGCAGGGGCTCAACGCGTTCACGCTGAACGCCGTTAACTTCGGGTTCCTCTTCGCCGGCCTGCTCATCTACCAGCGGCCGGCGTACTACCGAGACCGCTTCAACGACGCCGCCGGGGCGGCGGCCGGCATCGTGCTGCTGTTCCCCTTCTTCGCCGGCATTCAGGGGATCATGGCCAGCTCCGGGTTAGCGCTGTTGCTCGCCGAGGGGCTGCTCGAAGTGTCGACGGCGGCGACGTACCCCGTCGTCGCGTGGGTCGTCGGCTCCGTCGCGAACCTGTTCGTCCCCTCCGGCGGCGGTGAGTGGCTCGTCGTCGGCCCCTCGGTGCTTCAGGCCGCCCAAGAGCTCGGCGTTCCCTACGGCCAGGCGACCATCGCGTACGCGGTCGGCGACGCGCACACGAACCTGCTGAACCCGTTCTGGGCGCTGCCGCTGCTCGCGATCACGAACGTGAAGGCGCGCGAGATGTTTGGCTACGCCATCGCGATGCTGATCGCGTTGATCCCGTTCCTCGCGATAGCGCTGTACGCGGTGCCGTACTGAACGGTCGAAAAACGTTTTTTCAGTCGTCGTCCGCGGCCGCGCCGTCCGCCCCGCCGCCGTCCTCCGCGGCGGTGGCCGCGTCGTCCTCGATGCTCGGCGGGTACTTCCCGCGGTCGAGTTTCAGGTCGGACTGCGGGCGCGCCATACAGGTGAGCGCGAACTCCTCGGCCTCCTCGTCGGTGAGGCCGCGGGCCGCGGGCTGGGTCACCTCGCCCTCGACGATTTCGGCGGAGCAGGCGAGACACATCCCGACGCGGCAGGAGTACTCCTGGGCGATCCCCTCGTCGAAACAGGAACTGAGGATCGTCTCCGTGTCGGCCACCTCGATCGTCTCGCCGGTGCCGACGAACTCGACGGTGTACTCGGTCATAGCGCCGAGTACCCGCCGCCCGGTCAAAAGTGATTCCCCTCGATCGCGTCGCCGTCGCGGGGACGGAAGCGAGTGTGGGAGGTGGTGAGTTATGCGATCCGGATTAATTTCTCGATACCGGTTTTTTTATAAACGGGACAAATATCCGAACACACCGATGGTCCTCGCACTTTCCGTCGCGCAGCTACCGACGTATCGGATCTGGGGCGCCACCGTCGCCCGCGACGAACTGTTCCTGTTGGCGGCGCTGCTCGTTCTCTGGGCGACGCTC
>JBNJEE010000044.1:0-16507 GCA_051745525.1 Methanobacteriota archaeon
CGCCGAGGGGACGCGTGGTACCCCCGGCGCGGCCCGCCGTCGTCCGGGTGGATAAGCTCCCGGAACGGGTGCATCACCGACAGGTACAACTCGCCGCCCGGCCGGAGGACGCGGCGGGCCTCGCGCACGGCAGCGTCCAAGTCCGCGACCATTTGAAACGCCGCCTCCGAGAACGCCGCGTCGAAGGCGTCGTCGTCGAGCGGGACGCGGGTCACGTCGGCCTGAACGAACTCGACGTCCACGCCGCAGTGGTCTCGGAGGCGCCGCGCGTGTCGGAGCTGTCCCTCCGAGATGTCGACGCCGACCGCGCGCCTGGCACCGGCCAGCGCGGTACCCACGATCCCCTGCCCGCCGCCGCAGCCGAGCTCGACGACGTCGGTTCCGTCCACCGGCGGCGGGAACTCGGGACCGGTCGCCGCGTGGCCGTCGGGGTCGAACGGCGTCGGCACCGGCGGCGCGTCCCCCTCGTCGGTGTCGGCGTTCCACAGCGCCTGGAACGCGTCGCTCCACTCGTTCCAGAGGCGACGGTTCTCGCGGTGCGCGTCGGTCATGACGGCGCCTGAACGGGGAATGACATAAACCTCACTCGAACTCGTCGAGCGTCGTCGGCATCGCCCCCCGAACCTCGGTCACGAGTCCGTCGGGGTCGAGGCCGAGCACGTCTGCGGCCGCGCGGCCGACGCGGTCGGTCGCCGGCTCGGGCGCGTACACGCCGAGGCGCCACTGGTTGCGCTGCGCGGTTCGGAGCGCGGAGACCAGCGGTGACTGCCGCTCCAAACGCCGGATCTCGCCGTTGACAGTGACGCGCGCGGTCGACTCGCGCATCGTCGGCTCGTGCGGCGCGTCGAGGATCACGTGGTCGCGGGCGACGCCCGCCTCCGCGGCGATCTCGCGTTCGAGGGCGGTCTCGGCCGCGTGGTCCGCCTCGTGGACCCGGTCGGGGACGTCGTCGTACTCGGCCCACACCGCCAGCTTGTAGAGGTCGCGCTCGTCGTAGCGACGGGAGAGCTCGGCGGTCGCCCGGCAGTCGCGGATCGCGGCGAGGAAGTCGTGGTCATCCATCCGGCGCAGCTCGGCGGCCGTCGTCGCGGTCGCGTCGAGCAGCTCGCTCGCGGCCCGGCGCAGCATCGCCTTCGAGATGCGCGCGACGTGGTGAGTGTAGACGACCGGGTTCATCAACGCGCGGGCGACGAGCAGGCTCTCCGCGGTCTGAACGTTCCCCTCGTCTAAGACGAGTTCCGGGCCGCCGCCGGCCGACCCGTCCCCGGCGGCACCCTCGCCGTCCGCGACAGCGCCGCGCTCGACGAACGTCAGCTCGCGGACGAACCGCTCGGTGTCGATAGTGCCGTACGGGACGCCCGTGTGGTAGGCGTCGCGCACGAGGTAGTCCATGCGGTCGACGTCGAGCTCCCCCGAGACGAGCCCTGCGTAGGGCCCCTCTCCGGCGACGATGTCGGCGATCCGGGCCGGGTCGAGGTCGTGGTCGCGTAACACCTCGCCGACCGCGCCGGCGGCGAGCAGCCCCTCGACGTCGTCGTGATACTTCCCGGTCCGCCGGTGGGTGAGCGATTCGAGGTTGTGGCTGAACGGCCCGTGGCCGACGTCGTGAAGCATCGCCGCCGCCTCGATGCGATCGGCGCGTTTTCCCTCGATCCCGAGGTGGTCGAGCGCGCGGCTGGCGAGGTGGTAGACGCCGAGGCTGTGCTCGAAGCGGGTGTGGTTCGCGGAGGGGTAGACGAGCCGGACCGTGCCAAGCTGTTTGACGTGACGGAGGCGCTGGACGGCGGGGGTGTCGACGAGGTCCGCGGCGACACCGTCGATCTCGATGTGGTCGTGGACGGTGTCCTTGACCGTTATCATGCGGTCACCTTCGGCGGCAACGAATAAAAGGCTGCGAGTGTCTCGCCTCTTCGCTGGGGGCGGACGGCCGACGGCGACCGACGCCCTGTCAGCGGAGCGTGCGAATCCGCGGTACGATTTATATCCCGCCTGGCCGAAACTCACTGTATGTACCACGTGTTGCTCGCCATCGGACTCGACGACGAGTCGCGGGCGGTCGCACAGGCCGAAGCCGTCGCCGACCTCCCGGGCGACCCGGGCGACGTGACCGCGCACCTCTGTCACGTCTTCCAGGACAATCCGGAGGGCGCCTCGGTCCACCAGATCGGGACCGTGCGGCGCGCCCGCGAAGTCCTCGAAGACGCCGGTATCGACTGCGCCCACTACGAGGCCAGCGGCGACCCCGGGGAGGAGCTCATCGCGGCCGCGGACGAGGTCGACGCCGACCTCATCTGCGTCTCGGGCCGCAAGCGGAGTCCGGCCGGGAAGGCCATCTTCGGCAGCACGACGCAGGCGCTCGTCTTGAACGCGGACCGGCCCGTGCTGGCGGTCCCGGGACCGGACGGCGGGTGAAAAAGGCGAGGCGGCGCGGCGCTCAGGCCGAGGGGCGCCCCGTCGCGCGCAGTCCCAAAACCTCGCGCGCCGCGGCCGCGACGGGTTCGACGTGTTCGGCCGGGCAGTAGACCCCGAGCCGCCAGCGGCGGCGCTCGGCGGCCCTGAGCCCGGTCACGAGCTCCGAGGCGTCCTCCAATCGCTGCGGGACGCCGTCGACGACGACGGCGGAGCCGGACTCCTTCAGCGCCGGGCGCGAGGGGATGTCCACGAGGACCGCGTCGCGGTCGATCCCGACGGCGTCCGCGATCTCGCGCTCGGCGGCCCGCTCCTCCGTGCGGCCCGCGTCGACCGTGCCCGCCGGCACCTCGTCGAGGTCAGCCCAGATGGCGCGCTTGTAGAGGTCGCGCCGCTCGATACGCTCGCCGAGCGTGGGGACGCGGTCGCGGAGCTCGACGAGGAGGTCGTGGTCGGCCATCCGGCGGAAGGCCGCCGCGCCGGTCCCCGTGCGGTCGAGGTAGCGCTCGCAGGCGCGCTCCAGCATCGCCCCCGCGACCCGGGAGACGTGATGGCGGTAGACGACGGCGTTCATCAGCGAGCGCGCGACGAGCAGGCTCTCGGCGGTGGCGACGTTCCCCTCGTCCAAGACGAGGTCGGCGGCGTCGCCCGTCCCGTCGCCGCCGAGCAGCCTGAGTTCGGTGACGAGCCGGCCGGTGTCGACGGTCCCGTACGGGACGCCGGTGTGGTGGGCGTCGCGCACGAGGTAGTCCATGCGGTCGACGTCGAGCTCCCCCGAGACGAGCGGCCCGAGCGTGCCCTCGCCGTCGATCAGACCGGCGACGCGCTCGGGGTCGAGCCCGTTGCGTTCGAGGACCCGACAGACCTCGCGGTCCGCGTCGGTGAGGAGCCACCGCACGTCGTCGTGGTCGCGGCCGGTCGCGCGCCGGATGATCCCCTCGGTCTGGTGGCCGTACGGGCCGTGGCCGACGTCGTGGAGCATCGCCGCCGCGCGGATGTGGGCGGCGGTGTCGTCGTCGACGCCGAGCCCGTCGACCGCCCGGCCGGCCAGGTAATAGACGCCGAGGCTGTGCTCGAAGCGGGTGTGGTTCGCGGAGGGGTAGACGAGCCGGACCGTGGACAGCTGTTTGATGTGTCGCAGCCGCTGGAACGCCGGCGTGTCGACCAACTCGGCAGCGACGTCGCCGAGCCGAACGTGACCGTGGACGCTGTCCTTGATCGCCTTCATTGGCGGGCGGTCGCCCTCCGGCGGAGTGGTCGTTTCGGCTCGGAGGGGGGACGGGCGACGGGCGTCACTCGTCGACGACGTCGATTCCGAACCGCTCTTCGAGCGCGCGCACGACCGAGCCGCCGACGTTGGCGGTCGCGGCCCGGCCGTCTTCGACCGCGAGGAGGTCGTCCTCGTCGACCTCCAGCTCGGCGGCGACCTCCTCGACGGTCAGCCCGGCGTCCCGCCGCGCCTCGGTGACGACCTCGCCGTACCCCGGGACGAGGTACGGGAGGCGGTCCGCCTCGTAGCTCGTTCCCTCCTCCTCCCAGCGCTTCGAGTCGCCGGTCGCGGAGTCGTACATCTTCGCCTGCTTCCGGGCGAGCTCCTTGTTCCGGCTCTCGGTCGCACCCGAACCGGAACCGGCACCGGCGCCGCCGGGACTTCCCCCGGAGCTGCCGCCGCGCGATCCGCCGCCGCCGCTCGGCGCGTTGCCGGCGTCGTCGTGGGGGCGACAGTTCGAACACACGAGCAGCTTCGCGCCGGCGACCGTCGCCTTCCGGAGGTCCGTGGTCTCACGACCGCAGAGCTCGCACGCGTCGCCGTCGTCGCCGCCGCCGCCGCCGCCCGTCGAGTACTTCGGCATACCCCGTGTAGTGGTCCGGACCGTTAAAAAGTCGTGGAGGGCAGCGTCCGTGAATTGGGAAACTATTGCGGTGGCGCGTGCCTGCGAGCGGCCGCCCTCGGCGGCCGCGAGGAGCACGCGCGAGGGAGTCAGTCGCCGGAGCGAAGCGGAGGCGACTGACAAGGCTGGGGAGGCATGAGGTGCCGTGCGGTGCTGTGGGGGTGGGGCCCAAAGGGGCAGCCGGGAGGCGGGCGCAGGCGACGTAAGCACTGGAAGGAGCGAACGAAGTGAGCGACTGAAGCGCGCAGCGAGCGTGCGCCCGCCTCGCGGCTGGGGCTTTGGAAGCGTTCACCGCCGATCCGCAGTCACTGATTTATAAGCGAGCGGCTGGGGCCTTGGCGGTGTTCACCGCAGAATCTCCGATCCCGTATAAAAAGCCGAGGACAACATCCAACCTCGGCTTATAAACTGCTGCCCCGTCACGGTGATTTCCCTACTTCCGATCTCGATCACGGCCCGAGGTACCCCCACGCCTGGAGCCGGTCGCCGTCGCCGTCGATCCAGCGCTCGCCGATGTCGTCGCGGTAGTACATGTTCGGCATCACGACGTCGTCGACGCGGTCGTACGCCTCCTCGCGTGCCGCGCCCATCGTCTCGCCCTTCCCGGTGATGACGATGGGCATCCCGCTCTCGCCGGCGACGCGCCACTGGCCGTCGACCTGTTTCGTGTCTTCCAAGTGGACTCCCTCCCGGCTCTCCGTCTCGAAGACGACCGCGGCGTTCCGCGAGTTCTCGTCGTAGGTCTCCTCGTCGTCGAACGGGAACGGCGGCAGGACGACCCTGACGGCGATCTGGTAGCCGCCGTGGACCTCGGGCTCGGGCTTGTTCCCGTGCGCGAGGTCGTAGAAGAACTCGGCCGTCGACGACTCGATCGACTCCTCTTGCAGCGCGATAGTCGGGTAGCCGAACCGCGGCGTGAACTCCAGCGGGTAGATACCCGTCTCGTTGACGATACAGTTGATATCGATGCTGCCGACGTACCCCTCGTCGGCGAGCCAGCCTTCGATCTTCCCAAACGTCTCCTGAAACAGCCTGTTCTTCCCCGCCCAGAACATGGAGGTCCCCATCTCGCCGGTCGAGGGACCGATATTCCCCGGGAACAGCTTCTTGTGCTCGAAGTTGAAGTTCACTCGGTCGACGAACTCGTTGCCGTCGAAGAAGCCGCAGATCGCGACCTCGACACCCTCCACTTTGCGCTGGAGCTGGAACCCTTTCATCCGGTGCCCCCACGCTTTCTTGTACGCTTTCAACACGTCCACGACGTCGCTCCCGTCGTCCTCGTTGCCGACGTACAGCAGGCGCTTGACGTTTTGAACCTCCCCGAGCGGTTTGATCACGTACGGGGCGGGGTTCGCTTCGACGTGCCGTATCCCCGCGTCGAACTCGTGGAACACGTGGTGTTCGACCGTGTTGACGCCGTGGTCTTCGAGGACCTCCATCGCGTAGCCGCGGTCCTCTTCGAGGCGGTCGGTGTTCGGCATCCCGCCGACGACCGCGTGCCCCTCCTCGCGGAGTTCCCGCGCGAGCGCGCCGGTGCCGACGTCGGATCCCACCCAGATGTCGTCGAAGACGATCACGTCGGCCCAGTCGACCTCGGCGCGCCAGTTGTCCGTCTTCGGCACGAACCCGTCGCCGATCTCGCGGTCGCTTTCGGCCTCGACGTAGTACTTCACGTCGTGGCCCTCCCGGCGGACCTGCCACGCCAGGTCGGTGATAAGCGCCGCGTCGGCCGAGACGAAGAGGAAGTTGGCGGTGTCCATGGGGGCGCCGTCGCCCGCGACGGACTTGAGTGTGGGTGCCGGTGCGCACGCTTTCCGGTCGTCTCCGGGGAGGTTGAAACGTTAACACGCGGGTTGATGAACCGTGGCGTGGTCGATCCTGGTATGCCAAGCGTGACACGGGACGGCGTGGCGATCGACTACGCCGTCGACGGGGACCCCGACGGACCGACCGTGCTGCTGCTCGAAGGGCTCGGGTACGGGCGGTGGATGTGGCGGTGGCTCGCCGAGGCGTTGGCCGACGGCTACGAGGTGCTCCGCCCGGACAACCGCGGCACCGGGGACTCCGACGCCCCCGAGGGCCCGTACACCGTCGCCGAGATGGCGGCCGACGCGGCCGCGGTGCTCGACGACCACGGCGTCGACGCGGCCCACGTCTGCGGCGCGTCGATGGGCGGGATGATCGCCCAGGAGCTGGCGCTCGCCGACGACCGCGTCGCCTCGCTGACGCTGCTGTGTACGTCGCCCGGCGGCGACGACGCGACCCCGACGCCGGAGGAGGTACAGGAGCACATCTTCGCCGCGCCCGAGGACGCGGACCCGCGCGAGCGGATCCGCTACCTGATGGAGCCGGCGGTCTCCGACGGGTTCTACGAGCGCGAGCCGGAGCTCGTCGACCGGATCGTCGACCGGCGGCTGGCGGGCGACGCGACCCCGACCGGCCGCGAGGCGCAGGCGGCCGCGGTGGCGGCGTTCGACGCGAGCGGCCGACTCGGCGAGCTGTCCGCGCCGACGCTCGTCCTCCACGGCACGGCGGACCGCGTCCTCCCCGTCGAGAACGCCGACCTGCTCGCGGAGCGCCTCCCGCAGGCCGACGTGGAGCTGTTCGACGGCGGGCCGCACCTCTTCTTCATTGAGGAGCGCGAGCGCGTCAACGATCGAATCCGGACCTTCCTCGGCGAGGTCGCCTGAGATGGCGACCGAGAACGACCCGCGGGCGGACGAGCACCCGGACGGGGCCGCCGCCGAGTCCGACGCCGACCCGCGACCGCACCCGCACGGCGGCCGGGGGTACGAGTGGGTTGGCGAGCTGTCGGCCCGCCGCGCCCGACTCTCGCCGGACCGCGTCGCCGTCACCGACACGGCCGCGAACGCCGAATACACGTACGCGGAGTTAGAGCAGCGCGCAAACCGCACCGCGCGCTTCCTCCGCGACACCGGGGTGGATCGGGGCGACCGCGTCGCCGTCGTCTCGCGGAACCGCGTCGAGCTCGTCGACCTGTTCTTCGCCACCGCCAAGACCGGGGCGGTCCTCGCGCCGCTCTCGCACCGGCTCGCCGAGCGCGACCTCGCCGCGGTGCTGGGCACGGTCGACCCCGAACTCCTCCTCGTCGAGGCGCCGTTCGGGGGAGACGTCATCGACGCGTTGGAGCGGGCCGACGTCGCGCCCGCGGTCCGGTCGATCCCGACCGACGGCGACGACGCCTGGCGACCGTACACCCGGGACCTGCCCGCGGACGGCTCGCCGGTCGAGACCGCCGACGTGTCGCTCGCGGACCCGCACCTCTTTTTACACACCGGGGGGTCGACCGGCACCCCGAAGGAGACGGTGATCAGCCACGGCGCGATCCGCTGGAACGCGTTCAACACGATCACCGCGTGGGGGCTCCGCGAGGACGACGTGACGCCGATGGTGTTCCCGATGTTCCACACCGGCGGCTGGAACGTCCTCACGGTCCCCTTCTTCCAGATGGGCGGGCGCATCCTCCTGAGCCCGGAGGTAGAGCCTGGTCGTGTCCTCCGGGACGTCGACCGCGAGTCGGCGACGACCCTCGTCGCGGTCCCCGCCGTGTTGCGGATGATGGCCCGCCACGACGAGTGGGCGGACACCGACCTCTCCTCGCTCCGGTTCGTGAAAAGCGGCGGCGGCCCCTGCCGCGAGAGCGTTATCGCGGCGTGGCGCGACCGCGGCGTTGAGATCTCGCAGGGGTACGGGCTCACCGAGTGCGGCCCGAACAACTTCGCGATGCCCGACGAGTTCCCGCCGGAGAAGACCGGCAGCGTCGGCGTCCCGGCGCTCGCGGTCGACGCGCGCGTCGTCGACGATGACGGCCCCGTGCCGGACGGCACGGTTGGCGAACTGGAGCTCGCGGGGCCGGCCGCCGCCGACCGCTACTGGGAGGAACCCGAGGAGACGGCGGCGACGTTCGGCGACTGGGTGTCGACCGGCGACCTCGCGCGCGTCGACGAGGACGGCTACTACCACATCGAGGGCCGGAAGAAGAACATGTTCGTCTCCGGCGGCGAGAACGTCTACCCGCCCCGCGTCGAGGACGCGCTCACCGACCACCCCGGGGTCGAGGAGGCGGTCGTGATCGGCGTGCCGAGCGAGCGGTGGGGGACGGTCGGGAAGGCGATACTCGTCGGCGACGAGTCGCTCGCGCTCGGCGATATCGAATCCCACCTCGCCTCGCGCGTCGCCCGGTACGCGATTCCGAAAGGGCTGGCGTTCGTCGACGAGATGCCGACCTCGGGCCCCTCGAAGATCGACCGTGCGGCGCTGAAAGAGCGGTTCAGCGAGTAGGCGACACGGTTCTACAGGAACAACCATTATATACGCGGAAAATAAGGAGGGGGCATGCTCGACGTTACGATGGATATGGAGCAGTTCGACTGCCCGTTCATCGACACCTCCGCCGACCACGACGTCTCCTTCTCCGCCATGCACTGGCAGCTAGACACCGCGGCGGAGCAGCTGGAGACGCGGCTGCTCGTCGAGTCGCCGGACCGGTACGAGCTCGGCGAGGGGCTCTCGGCGCTCCGCGACCACGAGAACATGGCAGAGTACCGGCTGTTCTCGAAGCAGGACGGGACCGCCATCGTCCGGACCGTCATCGAGGAGACGAACGCGATGTCGACGATAACGGACCACGGCGGCTACATCACGGGCCCGTTCCTGATCGAGGACGGCTCCGAGCGCTGGCAGGTCGGGTTCGACGACGAGGCGACGACGGAGGCGGCGCTCCACGACTTAGCGAAGGGCAACGAGTTCGTCGTCGAGGACCGCTCGGAGCTGTCGATGGAGGCGCTGTTCGACACGATGCGGAACGCGAACGCGGCCTCGACCATGCTGGAGGCGTGCCGCGACCTGACGGACGTCGAGCGCGAGACCATCGAGTCCGCGGCCGACGCGGGCTACTTCGAGTCGCCGCGCGAGGCGACGCTGTCGACGCTCGCCGACGAGTTCGACGTCTCGACCGCGGCCGTCTCGAAGAACATGCGCCGCGGCGAGAAGAAGCTGCTCCGCAGCGTCGTCGCCGCGCTCGATCGACTGGAGTAGGAGCGGGCGACCGGCGTCTCAGCGCGCTGTCGTCGTCGAACGCGGCGACCACCGCGCCGGTCGAAAACGGCGTTTCAACTCCGATTTTAGGCGAATTCCGTCGAATCCGCGCGGGCTGTTAACATCTTAACTCGGCCCTTCATGGTGGTGTCCGTCCTCGAACAGTGTATGCGAGACGAACACACACGGCGAGCGTATCTGCGAGGAACCGGCGCCGCGGTCGGCGCGGCCGGACTCACGGGACTGGCCGGCTGTTCCGGCGGGGGGGACGGGGGCGACGGCTCGGACGGGGGCGACGGCTCGGACGGGGGCGACCTCTCCGGCGAGACGATCCGGATCGGCGCGCTCCAGCCGACCTCCGGCGACCTCCAGTACTACGGGCAGATCAGCCTCCGCGGGTTCTACTCCGGGCTGGCGTACAAACACAACCTCGACCCGATCGAGGAGGCCACGCCGGGGACGTACACGGTCGAGCCCGAGGGGGGGCCGACCTACGAGATCATCGTCGAGGACACCGGGTTCAGCCCGGACACGGCACAGAGCGTCGCGACCGACCTCGTGGTCGACGAGGACGTCGACGTGCTGTTCGGGGCATCCTCGTCGGACAGCGCGCGGCGCGTGATCGACACGGTCGTCGACGAGAGCGAGGTCCCGTTCCTCATCGGTCCCGCCGCCGACGCCGACATCACCGTCAGCGAGGAGTTCTGTCACCCGCTCGCGTTCCGCGCGAGCGAGCACACCGCGATGGACGCGCGCGCCGGGGGGACGTACGTGGCGGAGAACTTCGACATCGACACCGTCGCCATCTTCGCGTCGGACAACGCGTTCGGCCAGGGCGTCGCGAACAACTACACGGAGGTGTTGGAGGCCGAGGGCGTCGAGGTCCTCGAACCGCGGTTCGTCGAGCAGGGGTACTCCGAGTTCGACGGCCTCTTCGAACAGGCGATCTCGGACGGCGCGAGCGGCGTCGTCGGTGGCTTCACCGCCGCGACGCTGCCGCAGTTCCTCTCGGCGGCGGTGTCGTACGACATCCAGGTGTTCGGCGGCTTCGCGGCGCTTTTGACGACGCAGCTCATCGGCGGGACGATCGAGTCCGCGCTCGGCGAGGACTTCACCGCGCAGGACATCAAAGACGCCGGGCTCGGCCCGTTCACGACCCGGTACCACTGGAACCAGTACGACAACGAGATCAACGACGCGTTCATCGACATGCACACGGAGGCGTACGGCATCGTGCCGGACCTGTTCAGCTCGGGGACGTTCACGATGGCCTCCGCGCTCTCGCAGGCGGCCAGCGAGTCGGGGTCGACCGAGGGCGCCGACATCGCGGAGGCGCTGCGCGGGATGACCGTTGCGGACACGCCGAAGGGCACGGACGCGTACACGTTCCAAGAGCACAACAACCAGGCAGCCTCGCAGATGACAGTCGCGTGGCCAGTCCCCACGATCGACGAGTTCGCCGAGAGCTGGGACGCCTCGATCATGCCCGGCGAGCCGGAGCAGCGCCTCGACGCCGAGGACGTGATGGTCCCCGAAGACGACGCGAGCTGCTCGCTGTAATGCTGTTGGAGACCGAGGGGCTTACGAAACGCTTCGGCGGGATCACCGCCGTCGACGGCGTCGACTTCGCGCTGGAGACCGGCGAGCTCTGCTCGATCATCGGCCCGAACGGCGCGGGGAAGACGACGTTCTTCAACCTGCTCACGGGCGTGTTGGAGCCCTCCGACGGACGGATTCGCTTCGACCCGGCGGCCGGCGACGGCGCGGCGGACGGAGGCTCGACCGCGGCGGGCGGGGCCGACTCGACCGTGGCGGGCGGGACCGGCTCGGCGGTCGACATCACCGCCGCCTCGCCGGACGAGACCGCGCTCGCCGGTATCCACCGGTCGTACCAGATCACGAACCTGTTCCCGACACTGTCGGTGCTGGAGAACGTCCGTGTAGCGGCGCAGGCGAGCCGCGGGAACGACTCGTGGAAGCTGTGGCGCAACGTGACGGACTTCGAGGAGCACTACGCGGAGGCGACCGCGATCCTCGAACGGATCGGACTGGCGGCGGAGGCGGAGACCGTCACCGAGAACCTGAGCCACGGTGAGAAGCGGAGCCTCGAGATCGGCGTCGCGCTCGCCGGCAACCCCGACCTCCTCCTGCTCGACGAGCCGACCGCCGGCGTGTCGAGCGAGGGCGTCGACGAGGTCGTCGCGCTGATCGAGGACGTGGCCGCGGACCACTCGGTGATGCTCATCGAGCACAACATGGAGGTGGTGATGGACATCTCCGATCGGATCGCCGTCCTCCACCGCGGCGAGCTGATCGCCGACGGACCGCCCGAGGACGTGCGCGGCGACGAGGCCGTTCAGGAGGCGTATCTCGGCGGATACGGTCGCGAGGGGTCGGCGGGCGACGGCGGTGCCGCCGAGGGCGACGCCGACGGGGACGCTGGCGCCGACCGCGACGGCGACGCCGCGGCCGACGGCGGCCGCCGCGCGAGCGCCGGGGGTGACTCGCGGTGACGGCCCTCGAACTCGACGGCGTCCACACGTACTACGGCGAGAGCCACATCCTCCAGGGACTCTCCCTGTCGGTCGAGGAGGGCGAGATCGTCGCCCTCGTCGGGCGCAACGGCGTCGGGAAGACGACGACGCTCCGGACCGCGCTCGGGCTGACGCCGCCCCGCGAGGGGACGGTCCGGTTCGACGGGACGGACGTGACGGGGATGGAGCCCCACGAGATCGCCGCCCGGGGGATGGGCTGGGTACCGGAGGAGCGTCGCGTGTTCTCGCATCTCACGGTCGCGGAGAACCTCCGCGTCGCCGCTCACTCGGCGGCCGACCCCGACGCTCGGATCGCGGAGGCGTACGAGCTGTTCCCGGCGCTCGACCGCTTCGCGGACAAGGAGGCGGGCGACCTCAGCGGCGGGCAACAGCAGATGCTCGCCATCGCCCGCGGCATGGTCGGCGATAACGACCTACTGCTCGTCGACGAGCCGAGCGAGGGGCTCGCGCCGCAGATCGTCGAGGACGTCGTCGAGGCGCTGCGGGCGGCCTCCGCCGACACGACGATGGTCCTCGTCGAGCAGAACTTCCGGCTGGCGATGGATCTGGCCGACCGGTTCTACCTCGTCGACCACGGCGTCGTCGTCGAGGCGGGCGAGACGGCCGGCGTCACGAGCGAGGACGAACGCATCCGGAGGTACTTGACCGCATGAGCCTCGCACCGCTCGCGGCCGTTGTCTCGCAGGTCGCCCCGCTCGTCGACCCGGGCGCGCTCCTTGCGACCGGCGGCGCGGTCGAGGGGGTTCAGACCGCGGCCCGCGTGCTCGCCGAGGGGATCGGCAAGGGCGCGGTGTACTTCACCATCGCCGTCGGGCTGACGCTCGTCTTCGGCCTGATGGGCGTGCTCAACTTCGCGCACGGCGCGGTCGCGATGGTCGGCGCGTACCTCGGCGGCCTCGTGTTGGTCCTCGTCGTGGGCGCGAACACCGGGACGATCGCGACGATACTCGTCTTCTTCGTCGCGCTGGCGCTCGTGTTCGCGGTCACCACCGCCGCCGGCAGCGCGATGGAGGTGGCGCTGATACGCCCGATCTACGACCGCACGCCCACCTACCAGATCTTGTTGACGTTCGGCGTCTCGCTCATCATCGAGGAGGTCGCGCGGATCGTCCTGACGCTCCGCGGGATCCAGCCGGACCCGCAGTGGCAGGCGCCGATGGCCACGGCCCCGGACGTGTTGTTGGGGCGGACCGAGCTGCTCGGGATCGGCGTCAGGCGGCTCTACCTCTTCGAGATCGCGATCGGCGCGGTCGTCGCGGTCGCGGTGTGGGCCTTCCTGACGAAGACCCTGTACGGGCTCTACATCCGCGCCGGCAGCGAGGACACCGAGATGGTCCAGGCGCTCGGCATCGACGTGCGGCAGGCGTTCACCGTCGTGTTCGGCGTCGGGACCGGCCTCGCCGCGGTCGGCGGCGTACTGCTGATGTGGGACCCGATCTGGGGCCCGAGCGTCCTGTTGAGCATCGACGTGCTGCTGTACGCGTTCGTCGTCGTCATCATCGGCGGGCTCGGGAGCTTCACCGGGACGCTCGTGGCGGCCGGCATCGTCGGCGTCGCCGACTCGGTGACCACGTGGCTGTTCACCACCGGGATCGTCAGCTTCCCCGGCCTCTCCGAGGTGACCATCTTCCTCCTGCTTGTGGTGATGCTGATCATCCGCCCGCAGGGGCTCTACGGCGTCGAGGAGGTGGGGGGCCATTAGCGATCCTGACCGTCCGGCCGACGCGGACGCACCGGCCGACGCGGACGCTCCCGTCGACGCGGACGCTCCCGCCGACGCGGACGCTCCGGCAGCCGAAGACCCGCCGGTCGACGAGAAGGATCCGCTCCCGCCGTCGAGCGCGACCGGCGGTCTCCGCGAATACCTGCGAGACCACGTCGTTCACGCGGCCGTAATCGTCGGCTTCCTCCTGTACCCGATCGCCTACGAGGCGCTGCTCGCGACGCCAGCGGCGCCGTTCGCGGAGGCGTTCCTCCCCGCGATCACGTTCATGGTCGTCGTGCTGTACATGGGGCTGTTCGCGATGAGCTTCGACTTCGTCAGCGGCTACACCGGCTACCTCTCGTTCGGTCACGCGGCGTTCTTCGGCACGGGAGCGTACTTCGTCGTCCTCGCCGCGAACGGGCAGGTGCCGGGGGTCCCCGGCGGGACGCCGTTCATGATCACCCTGCTGCTGGGCGCGGTGCTGGCCGGCCTGCTCGCGCTCGTCATCGGGTCGGTGTCGTTCCGGCTCACTGGCGTCTACTTCGCGATGATCACGCTCGGGTTCGCACAGGTGATCTACGAGCTGATCCGCTCGTGGGGGTACGTCTCGAGCAACCCGACCGAGGGTGCGACGATGAGCGGCGACGCGCTCGCCGTCGGCGTCCCCTTCGTCGACGCCTTGAGCCTCGACGTGGGTCGGCTCACGGGCGAGAGCGTCGAGAACCTGCTCGGGCTCGGGATCGACCTGTCAGCGACGGTGATCTCGTATTACGCGCTCGGGGTCGTCGTGGTCGGCTGCTACTTCGCGATGCAGCGGATCATCCACTCGCCGTTCGGGCGTGTGATGATCGCGATCCGCGAGAACGAGGAGCGAGCGCGCGCCGTCGGCTACGCAACCTACCGGTTCAAGCTGGCCGCGTTCGCCATCAGCGGCTTCTTTGGGGCGATCGCGGGAGGGATCTTCGCCGCCTACTCGCGGTCGGTCGCGCCCGACGGGACGTTCTACTTCCTCGTCACCGCCGACGCGCTGATCACGACGATCGTCGGCGGGTTCGGCACCCTCGCGGGGCCGATCTACGGGACCCTGTTCAACCAGGGGTTAGAGGACGTCCTCTCGACCGAGAGCGGCGGCATCGCGACGCTGCTGCGCGAGGGGCTCCCGGCGAGCGTCCTCGAGGCTGACCTCTTCGGTGTGAGCCTGGAGCTGTTCGTCAACACCGCGGTCGACGGGCGCGCCCCACTGTACCTGGGGATCATCTTCGTGCTGTTCGTGCTGTTCGTCCCGAACGGTATCCTCGGGACGCTACGCGACCGGCTCGGCGGCACCGTCGGGAAGCGGCTCCCGGACCACCTGCGGCGCTACCTGCGGTAGCGTCGCGGGCCCGCCTCGCCGTCGCGGCGGACGCGGAACGGCGACACCCTGCGATTCGGACACACGACTCATGACAGACACCACGCGACACGACGAATCGAACCGAACGCGGCACCGAGGAGGAGCATGACCGTCGGAATCACCGGGATCGGGACGTACGTCCCCGACGAGACAATCACCGGCGAGGCCATCGCAGCCGAAAGCGGGATCCCCGAGGCGGTCGTCGTCGAGAAGATGGGCGTCCGCGAGAAGCACGTCTGCCTGCCCGACAGCGACCACGCGACCGACATGTCGGTGACGGCGGCCGAGCGAGCCCTCGCGGACGCGGCCGTCGACCCGACCGACCTCGACGTCGTCCTCTATCACGGCTCCGAGTACAAAGACCACGTCGTCTGGTCGGCGGCGGCCGCGATCACCGACCGGCTGGGCGCGACGAACGCGTACGCGACCGAGAGCTACACGCTCTGTGCGGGCGCGCCGATCGCGCTCCGGCAGGTGACCGCTCAGCTGGAGACGGAACCGATCGATACGGCGCTGCTCGTCGGCGCCAGCCGCGAGGAGGACCTCGTCGACTACGGCAACGCGGACAGCTCCTTCATGTTCAACTTCGGCAGCGGCGCGAGCGCGCTCGTCGTCGAGGCGGCCGACGGCGACGGGGAGTCCGGCGAGCGGAGCGAAGACGGCGACAGCACCCCCCTCGACGGCCGAGCGCGGGCGACCGTTCTCGCCAGCGCGGCCGAGACGGACGGCTCGTTCGCCGACGACGTGGTGATGCCCGCGGGCGGGTCGAAGCGCCCGCCGAGCGAGGAGACGGTCCGCGAAGGGCTCCACACCCTCGACGTTCCGGACCCGGACGGGATGAAAGAACGCTTGGGTCCGGTGTCGCTGCCCGCGTACCTCTCCGTCGCCGACACCGCCTTGGAGCGGTCCGGGTTCGAGCGCGACGACCTCGACTTCGTCGCGCTCACGCACATGAAGCGGTCGTTCCACGAGCGCGTGCTCGACGAGCTCGACCTCGACCCCGCGAGCGACGGCTACTATCTCGACGAGTTCGGGCACGTCCAGAGCGTCGACCAGGCGCTCGCAGTCGAGCGTGGCGTCGAGACGGGCCGCCTCGAACCTGGCGATCTGGTGTGCCTGCTCGCGGCCGGAACGGGGTACACGTGGTCCGCGACCGTGATCCGGTGGCGAGGCTGACCGCTTATAAATAGTTGACCGTGGATCGGTAGCGGACACCGTCAAAGCCCCAGCCGCGAGGACGCCGTACGCTCGCTGTCGTTCGAAAGGCGCGAAGCGCCTTTCGTGATGTTGCCAGACTCCTCTGGAGTCTGGCCGCTAGCCGGAGGTCTACGACCTCCGGCGATGTTGTCAGAATCCGTTGGATTCTGACTGCTAGCCAGAAATCTCCGATTTCTGGCGATGACGAGACGCCTTTGGCGTCTCGAACCACGCTCCTCGCTCAGTCGCTGACGCTCCTTCGCTGCGGTGTCGGGGGGGGGGTTGTAGACCAAATTTT
>JBNJEE010000045.1:0-16352 GCA_051745525.1 Methanobacteriota archaeon
CCCCGCGGGTTCGACACCCGCGAGCAGGCGGTCGAGGCCGCCCGCGACCACGTCCGGACGCAGTTCGCGCGGATCGGCGTCGACCCCGCCGACGTCGCAGTCGAGGTGACCGCGGCGGACCCGGCCTGAGACCGTCGGAAGAAATCCCCGCGACCACCCTTTTACCCGTTCCGCCACGGTACGGCCCGTATGTCCGACCCATCGGAGGGCTTCGATCCCGAGTCGCGGGAGGAGCGCGAGGTCGCGGCCGAGGCCGCGACCGACCGGTCCGACTTCCTCTCGCTGATGAGCCACACCTACCGCGGCGAGATCGGGCGGACCAGTTCGTGGCGAACCCGCATCGACCGGACGACCAACTGGGCGGTGGTGGTGACCGCGTCGCTGCTCACGTGGACCTTCTCCAGCGAGTCGCGGCCGCACTACGTCCTGCTCATCGGGCTCGTCATGCTGAGCGTCTTCCTCGGCATCGAGACCCGACGGTACCGTACCTTCGACGTCTGGCGGTCCCGCGTGCGGCTCCTAGAGGAGAACGTGTTCGCGAACGCGCTCGACCCGGAGGGCGTCGAGGAGTCGAACTGGCGGCGGCTCCTGAGCGCGGACCTCCGCAGGCCGACGATCAAGATGCCGACGTTCGAGGCGGTGTCTCGGCGGCTCTACCGGGTGTACACGCCGCTCTTCTCCGTCCTCATCGCCGCGTGGATCGTCAGGCTCACCGTGTTCACGCCGTCCGGAAACGGCGTCGTCGCGACCGCCGCGGTCGGCGCGATCCCGGGCGCGTTCGTGCTCGCGGTCGTAGCCGGTTTCTACCTCGTCGTGCTGGTGCTGACGCTACGGCGGGCCCCGCGGCGGGCCAAAGGCGAGATGCAGGCCGCCGCCGAGACCGACAACTGGAAGTGAGCCGGCGGCGACCCGCCCGCAACCCCTTTTCGCTCCCGGCCCAACCGGACTGTATGGCCGAGCTACCGGACCGCGTCGTGGGCGACGCGCGGACGAGCGACTTCGGGTGGAACCTCCTCACCGACCTGACCGACATCGGGAACCGCATGGCTGGATCGACCGGCGAGCGCCGCGGCGCCGAACGCGTCGTCGAGGCGTTCGAGGCCGCCGGCCTACGGAACGCCGGCCTCGACGAGTTCGAGATCCCAGGCTGGTGGCGCGGCGAGTCGTCGCTGTCGGTGTCGGGCCCGGTCGAGCGCCGCCACGAGAACTCCCACGAGGTGATCGCGCTTCCCGGCACGCCGAGCGGCGAGGTGAGCGCCCCGCTCGTCGACGTCGGCGACGGAACCGACGAAGAGTTCGCGGCCGCGAGCGAGGAACTCGACGGCGCTGTCGCGATGGCCTCCTCGCGCACGCCGGAGAGCCACGACCGGTGGATCCACCGGATGGAGAAGTACGTCGCGGCGGCCGAGCGCGGCGCGGTCGGGTTCGTCTTCCGGAACCACATCGAGGGGGCGCTCCCGCCGACCGGCGAGATCGGCTACCACAACCGACCCGGCCCGATCCCCGCCGTCGGCGTCTCGAAGGAGGTCGGCGACCGGCTCTCGCGACTCGCCGAGGCGGCCGAGGGTGACAGGGAACGGGGCGGCGACGGTTCGGGAAGCGGCACCGCAGCGGGGGACCGCCCGACCGTCTCGCTCGACGTCGACTGCCGGAACGAGCCGACGACCTCGGTGAACGCGGTCGCGGCGGTCGGCCCGGAGACGGAGGAGGCGGTGTACCTCACTGCGCACGTCGACGCCCACGACGTGAGCGACGGGGCCAACGACAACGGCGCGGGGTCGGCGCTCGTCGCGGAGGTCGGCCGCCTGCTCGCGACCGTCGAGGGCGACCTCGACACCCGGGTGCGGCTCGTCACCTTCGGCTCCGAGGAGATCGGCCTGTGGGGGGCGTATCACGCCGCGGAGACGACGCCCGAGGAGGCGATCGCCTGCGTGGTCAACCTCGACGGCGCCTGTAGCTCGCGGAACCTCCGCGTGGGGACGAACGGGTTCGACGGGATGCGCTCGACGTTCGAGGCGGTCGCGGCGGCGTTCGACGCGCCCCTGACGGTCGGGGAGACGATCTCGCCGCACGGCGACCAGTGGGCGTTCGTTCAGGAGGGGATCCCGGCTGTGATGGCCTCCACGACGAGCGACCAGTCTGGCCGCGGCTGGGGCCACACCCACGCCGACACCCTCGACAAGCTCGACTCCCGCGACCTCCGCGAGGTGGCGACGCTGGTGACCGCGGCCGTCTACCGTTTCGCGACCGGCGAGGTCGGGACGACCCACCGGTCGCGGGAGTCGATCCGCGACGCCATCGACGACGGCTACGTCGAGGAGCTGAAGACGGGCGGGCGGTGGCCTTACGAGGAGTGACGGGAGGCGTCGGCGCGAAGCTGCGGCGAGAACGAGTCTGAACGAGCCCGGCGCAGCGGCTCGCGGGCCCCGTCGGTCCGTCACCCGACTCACTCCTCGTCGGAGCCGTCGCAGACGCCGAGCGGGAGCGACTCGGGGGCGTCGCCGTCGGCGTCGAGGCCGGCGTACGCGTCGTCGATGAGCCGGGCGACCAGCGTCTCGGGGCTCACGCCGCGGGCGGCGGCGAGGGCCGCGAGACGCTCGCACTGCTCGTCCGGCACGGAGACGGTTCCGTCGTCCATACGCGGCGCTCCGTCCCGAAGCTACAAAAGCGTTGGTCTGACCTCGCTCACGCCGAATCTGTTCGGTCTCGCTCGCGGACCGCGCCGACCGGCTCACCCTCGGCGAACCGGTCGAACAGCGCGTTCATCACCGCAGACTCCGCGCGAGAGAGGTGTTCCCACACCGTCGTCGAGCCGAGTCCCAGTTCGGCGGCCACCTCCTCGACGCCCACGCCGCCGCCGTGGTCGTAGTAGCCCGCGGCGATCGCGGTCGCGAGGACCTCCCGCTGCCGGTCGGTGAGGCCGTCGAGCAAGCCGGACGCCGGGAGCTGGGGCGAGCGCTCGATCGACGCCAGCTCCACGTTCCGGGCCAGCTCCACGTCGTTGCCGCCGCGTTCGAGCTCGCGTATCACCGCCGAGAGGTCGTCGTCCTCCCCCAGGTACGCCGTCCAGCGCTCGACGCCGCCGGAGATAGTCGTCCCCGTCCGGTAGTGGATCCCCATCCGCGAGAACCGGTCGCTGATCCCCTCCCAGTCGGCGGCCGCGACGTCGATCGTCAACGCGACGTAGGCGTGGGTGCCCTCGATCGGCGCGAGCGGCTCGGCGGAGACGATCAGGTCGAACTCGCGGAACTCCTCGACGAACGCCTCGATCTCGGACGGCGGCCCGGTGAGCTCCGCGATCCGCTTGCGCTCGGGGCCGCTCCCGGTCATCGAGGAGACGGAGCGGTACCGAACTTCCGGGTGGCGCGCGCTCACCTCGCACTCCGGCTCCCCTGCGTGGTGGATCCGGAACGTCACTTCCCGCATGGGAGATCCGAGGTCGCCGACGTTCAAACGGGTTCCGGACCGTCGCGAGCCATTTATACCCCCGACCGCGCAACCGAGGATGTGGTGGCGATGACGAGTCGGTTACCCCCACTGAGCCCCTCGTGATGACGGGTTTCGACCGAGCCATCACTTCTCAACGCCGGTCGCTACCGCGGTCGTTGACAGCAACTTCGGCGCTATCCCTCTGCTTCGAACACCGCGACGTCTTCGACGGTAAGGCCTGATTCGGCGGCACGGGACTCATCGGAGACGAGATCGGTCGCGTCGACGGTTTCATCGATCCCGACGGTCGCGGTCTCCTCGCCGAAGTTGAGCAGCACGACGTACCGGTTCCCCTCACCCTCTCGAACGAACGCCACGACATCTTCCGAGTCGGCTTCGTAGCTGATCCGCTCGAGGTTGCCGCTGGGTCCGAGCGTCGGATGCGCCGCCGAGAGCCCGATCAGGTCATCGTACCGCGAGCGAACGTCGTCGCGGGCATGGTCCCACGCGAGCGCATCGCGTCTCCCCCGCTGTCCGAGTTCCTGTCCCCCGTACAGCATGGGGATCCCCGGGAGGGTAAACAGCGCTCCGGCGGCGGCCGTCGTCGCGGCGTCGCCGCACTCCACGATGTACCGCGTCTCGTCGTGGTTCTCGAGGTAGAGCATGAACGCGGCGTGGTCGGGAAATCCGGAGCGCGTCCGCCCCTCGACGGCGTCGAGGATCGATTCGGCGGGCTCGTCGCCGTTGCCGACCTGTCTGAGCATGAAGTAGAGCGTCGTGTCGAAGTGAACGTCGAACATGCCGTCGTGGAAGTCGGCGATGTACGGGATCGTTTCGTCCAAGAGGAGGAACTCGGGGTCCGTCCGTTTGACCCGGTCCCTGAGTTCCTTCCAGAACGACTCCGGCACCGCCCACGCCATGTCACAGCGGAAGCCGTCGGCGATCTCCGCCCAAGTGTCGACCGCGTCGAGCAGGTAGCGACGGACTTCGAGCGTCGTGAAATCGAAGTTCGCGATCAGTTCCCAGTCGAAGTACGTCCCGGGCTCGCCCGACTCCTGCCACTCGTACCAGTCGCGGTACGGCGACTCGGGGTCCTCGGACGCCGACCGGAAGTACGGATGGTCGCGGGCGGAGTGGTTCAACACGAGGTCGAACAGGACCGACATCCCCCGCTCGTGGGCCGCGTCGACGAACGACTCGTAGTCCTCCCGGTCGCCGAGGTCGTCGGCGATCGAGAAGAAGTCGACGATGTTGTAGCCGTGCGGCTTCCCGTCGTGCTGGAGGACCGGGGTGAGCCACAGGCAGTCGACGCCGAGTTCGGCAAGGTAGTCGAGGCGTTTTTCGAGCGCTTCGAACGTCGTCTCGGCGTCGTCGTCGGACGCGTAGCCGCGGACGTAGACCTCGTAGAGCGTCACGTCGGTCGCCCACTCCGGGGGATCGTTGAGCCGCCGAACCGAGAACGTCTCTCCGCTTCCGTCTCCGGTCCGCTCGACGCCGACCGCGTCCGGCACGCTGTAGCTCGCGTCGACGGCGACGGCGTGGACCCGAACTCGGTCCGGAACGGCGTCGAGCGGCACCCTGAGTTCGCGGTCGTCGACCGTCGTCTCCCCCCGCGACACGTCGTCGCGGTCGTCCAGCAGGAACTCGATGTCGAGGTCCTCGGCGTCCGCCTCGGAGTCGGGATGCGGGCTCGGTGTCGCCTCGACGACGACCGCCTCGTCCGTGACCCGTGCGTCGAGGCGGATTCGCGGTCGGCCGCCGCGATCCTCGCCCGATTCGCCGAGCGCGCCCGTCCCGGAGCCGGAACCGGAGCCGCTGACGCCGCCGCTTCGGGACGGCCGTTCGGAGCCGCTTTGCCCGCTGTAGCCGCTGTACCCGCTGTAACCGCTCTTCCCGCTCGTGCGCACGGATGGCGACCCCTCGCCGATCGGCCGCTGGTCCACGGGGAACGCACGGACGGTGAGCGACTCCTCGACCGGCGTTTCGAGATCCACAGTGTACGTGCCCGGCATGTCGGGAACGAACTCCTCGACTGGGTCGTCACCCACGGCGGCCTCGCTTCCGGTGGGCGCGTCCGCGATCGTCCACCGGTAACTCGCTTCGATATCCGGATCTCGGGGCGCTAACTGAACGACATCTCCGACGGCGACGAACTGGGGTGGACCGGGATGATTCATATTTGTAACAAGATACTCGGCGACTTCGTTTTATATTTTTGGGGTATTTGAAGCGAATATAATGGTCGTTACGGATACTCCGCGAACGGACGCCGAGGCTCCGGGGTCGCGGTGAAAGTGGTCGTTTCCGGACTACCATCACTGCTGTCCGGCGATCTCGACGTGAAAAAGGCGGGTTCCCGCTCAGTACGAGGCCGCGCGCTTGTCGAGGCCGGCGGCCTCGATGTCCTCGCCGTCGACGGAGGTGCGGAGGACGTCCATCCCGTCGTCGCGGTCGACGTCGAAGTTTCGGGCGTACAGTTCTTCGAGGCGGTCGTACTCGGCGTCGGAGACGGGCGGCACGTCGGCTGCGCCGCTCCACTCGGCGATGTCGTCGCCGTCGCGGAACGTCGGCGTGACGGAGGCGACCTCGTCGTGGGCGAGCAGCCAGCGGATCGCGGCCTGCGCCATCGTGCGGGTCCCGTCCGCGTGGTCGGGGTCCTCGAGGAAGCGGATCGCGTCGACCTTCTCCCAGCCCGTCTCGTACCACTCCTTCGGGCGGTGCGAGCGGTGGTCGCCGTCCTCGAGGACGGTGTCGGGCGTCACCTGCTCGTTGAGCAGGCCGGAGGAGTGCGGGACGCGAGCGATGACCGAGGTGTCCGAGCCGGTCTCGCGGATCGTCTCGACGAAGTGGCGTCCGGGCTCCTGTTCGAAGAGGTTGAAGACGGTCTGGACCGCGTCGAACTCCTCGTACTCGACGGCGGCGTCGCCCTCGGCGAGCCAGCCGATCGAGGGGCCGAGCGCCCAGCCGAGCGCGTGGACGCGACCGTCCACCTTCCACTCGCGGAGGAGGTCGCGCACCTCGGGGGTGACCTCGTCGACGTTGGCGTTGTGCAGCTGGAGCACGTCGACGTAGTCGGTGTCGAGCCGGTCGAGCGAGGCCTCGAACGCCTCGGTGAGGTACTCGCGGTTCAGCTCCTTCGGGAGCTCGCCGTGCCCGGCCTGCGGGTTGTCGTAGAAGTCGTAGCCGACCTTCGTCGACAGCGTCACCTCGTCGCGGCGGCCGTCGATCGCCTTTCCGATGATCGCCTCGCTGTCGCCGTGACCGTACACGTCGCCGGTGTCGACGTAGGTGACGCCCGCGTCGAGCGCGTCCTCGACCATCTCGACCGCCTGTTCGTCGGAGCGGTCGCCCCACCAGTCGGTGCCGACGACCCACGCGCCGAAGCCGATCTCCGAGACCTCGACGCCCGAGTTACCGAGTTCGCGGTGTTCCATACCCGGCGTTAGGGGCTGGCGCACTTATCCGGTGCGGTCTCCGTCACCGCACGGGAACGCTCCCGCTGTGGAAGGACGGCTCCCCCACCGACGTCCGCGCGCGGCGTTCGCACAACCGAATCCCTTTGAGGGACGGCGACGAAGCAGGTCCGATGACAAAGCGACACGTGTCCCTGCCCGACGGCGCCGAGGCCGGGGTCCGAGGGTTCATCGACGAGGTGGACGAGCGGCTCTCCTCGGACGAGGACACCTGCGAGGTCGTCCAGGACGTGCTGATCGACCTCCACGGCGACCGCGAGGCGTGGGAGGCGTGGCAAGACGGAGAGTCCGTGTCGCGCGCCGAGCGCGTCCGCCTCCAGGGGTACGACCCGTGTAACGCGACGCTCGAGTCGGAGTACTACGCCGAAAAGGACGAGGACCGCTTCCAGCGCTCGAAACACCTCCAGTGGCTCTGGCGCCAGTTCGACGCCACCCCGATGGCCGATAACGTCGAGTTCGCCCTCCGGTTCCGGCAGATGCTCGGGGACCACCTCTTCGCCGAGTGCGGGGAGAACTGCCGCTTTTTCAAGGGAATCTCTGTCACCTACGGCCACAACATCGAGGTCGGCGACAACGTGGTGATCCACGACGACGTCCACCTCGACGACCGCGGGAAGCTGACGATCGGCGACCGCGCCTCGGTCTCCGACGGCGTCCACCTCTACAGCCACGACCACGACATCGTCGACCAGACCGAGGTCCGGAACTTCCACACGGTCGTCGAAGACGACGCCCGCGTCACCTACGACGCGATGGTCCGGGCCGGCTGTCGGGTCGGCGAGAACAGCGTCGTCGGCGCGCGCTCCGTGGTCCAGGGCGACGTGCCCGACCACCACGTCGTCGTCGGCTCGCCCGCCCGCAGCGTCCGCGTGAAGCCCGGCTGGGAGGAGGCCGCCGAGGAGCTCGAAGACGGGCGCCTCCCCGACAACCAAGACCACCGGGAGATCGAGTACGAGCTCCCCGAGGATCTCGAGCAGTTCGACGAGTTCCAGCGGGACCTCCGGCCGCCGAACTGAGCGTCCGAGGAGCCTCCAAGAAGCGTCAGACGAGCGACGGGCGGAGGCGGAAAAACAGCGCGACCGCGGCTACTCCTCCGGCTCCTCGACCAACAGCGTGTTCCGCACCAGCGTGGAGATGCCGCGCCGGAGGCGTTCGGTGACGGCCTGATCGGAGATGTCGAACGAGTCCGCAAGCTCCTGCGTCGAGATCTGCCGCGGCAGCGAGTAGTACCCGGACGCGACAGCGTCAGCGAGGGTCTCGCGCTGCGGCGGCGTCAGCCCGTACCACGGGTCGGCGTCGGGCTTCGTGGGGTTGTAGATCCGGTTTATCGACACGTCGATGTCCTCCTCAACGTAGTAGTCCTGAAACGCCGAGAGCGCCTCGTGGGTCGGGAACCGGAGTTCGAGGCCCCACGCGTCGGCGTCGCCGCTCGCGCCCAGTAGCACCGCGTCGAGATCCAGAATCGTCCGGAGCAGCGAGGCGTCGGACGGCTCCCAGTCCAGCGAGTACAGCGACTCGTCGTCGTGGGTGTCGACGAGTCGGATGTCGTTGACCGAGGAGTGACCGCGGACCGAGCGCTCGAAGCTCTCCCGCGCGTCGTTCCGGACCCTGACGAACGGGGTGGGCCGCCCGCCCAGCGGCACCATCGTCTCCAGCGTGACCTGCGTGGGCCCCTCCACTCGGAGTATCTGCCCCAGTTCGAACGCCGCAGACGGGATGGTCACCTCAGCGAGAACGCTCATTCGATACGAACCCGTTCTGTCGCAACCGCGTTAAATACTCGGTAGCGACCGTCTCGCGCCGGCGGAGTCAGGTTGGTGTACCATGCTTTTCGGTAGTATTTTCCCGTGAGAAGTCGTACCGGGTGACGCAGAGGCACATGACTGCGGACCCTATCTGTCTGCGTGGCGCCGAGTCCGACGCCGCGACGGCGCCGTATCGCAGTCGAGCGCGTTTCCTACCATGACAACCGACCCGACTTCCGACGACGAGATAGCAAGCACGAAGGAGTTCGAGGCCGCCCTCGGTCGAGTGATTCTCGCCGCCCTCGAAAACGACGTCGACCCCCGCGGAACGTGGGAGTACCGCACCGACGGTGTCGGGTCCGACATGGAAGTCATGGTGGTCGAACTGGCTGACTGACGGCCGAACGGTCGCCCGGCGGTCGCTGGTTTAAAAGCCTTGGTAGGCCATCCCGAACTGATTCGCGGGCGGGGAGAGACCTCCCCGTATGACGGACGCGCTCGACTCCCTCGATCCCCCGACGGACGTCGCCGAATCGAGGGACGCCGTCGCGCGTCGCCTCCTGGAGGGAATCTCCTCGCACGCCATCTTCATGCTCGACGCCGACGGGACCGTCGCGGCGTGGCCCGCTCCGGCGGCCGCGCTCTACGGACACGACGCGGGGGCGGTCCTCGACCGGCACGTGCGGACGCTGTTCGCCGACGACGAGGGGGAGGGGGACTCCGACTCGCTCCCCGAGGACTTCTTCGCGGAGCCGAGAGACGAGTCGGTCGAGTTCGAGCACTGGCACCGGCGGGCGGACGGCTCGGTCTTCTGGGCCACGCTGACGCTGTCGCCGCTGTGGAACGGCGAGTTCCACGGGTACGCGGCGATCAGTCGGGACACGACGGCGACCAAGGAGTACGAGCGGATGTTAGAGCGGCAGAACGACCGCCTCAAGGAGTTCACCGACATCCTCGCGCACGACCTCCGGAACCCGCTGAACGTCATCGAGGGGAGCCTGACGCTGTACGAGGAGACCGGCGACGACGAGCACCTCGAAACGATCGGCGAGACGACCGATCGGATGGCGCGGCTCGTCGACGACCTGCTTCGCGTCGCCCGACAGGGGAACGTCGTCAGCGACCCGGAACCGACCGACATCGGTGAGGTCGTCGACGCGGCGTGGCGAGACCTGAACATCGACTCCGGGGCGACGCTCACCTACGAGCCCGTCCGGTCGGTGAGCAGCGATCCCGACCGGCTCCGCGAGCTGTTCGAGAACCTCTTCCGGAATAGCGTGGACCACGGCGGCGACGACGTGACGGTCCGCGTCGGTCCCCTTGACACCGGCTTTTTCGTTGAGGACGACGGCCCGGGGATCCCCGACGACGACAAAGCGGAGGTCTTCGATCACGGGTTCACCACGAGAGACGAGGGTCACGGATACGGGCTCTCGGTCGTCCGAACCATCGTCAACGCGCACGGCTGGGACATCGTCGCGGCCGACGGAGAAGGCGGGGGAGCGCGGTTCGAAGTGACCGGCATCGACTTCCTCGGCTGAGTCTGAGCCGAGCGAACGGTAGCACGGGGCGGCCAGACGGACGACAGTGAGAAACGCGCGCGGAGCGACCGCCGAGCGGTTGGAGGTCGCGGGTACCGGTCGACCGGTCCCGACGGGCGCGAGCCGCCGTCGCCGCGGTCCCACGCGGGTCGCTCCAGTCGCCACGTCAGCGTCTCGTGGTAGCACGCCCCAGTACCGTTATTTGCCAGTAGCACGTACGCGCAGGTGGTGTTACACGCATGACAGGAAAGCGGATACTGATGATTGTCGGCGACTTCGGGGAGGACTACGAGATCATGGTCCCGTTCCAGGCGCTCCAGGCGGTCGGCCACGAGGTCCACGCCGTCTGCCCGGAGAAGGCGAGCGGCGAGTCGGTCAAGACCGCGATCCACGACTTCCGCGGCGATCAGACGTACCTGGAGACCCGCGGCCACGACTTCGAGCTCACGCACGGGTTCGGCGACGTCGACCCCGCCGACTACGACGCCCTAGTCGTCCCCGGCGGGCGCGCCCCCGAGTACCTGCGCGGCTACGACGAAGTCCTTGACGCGGTACGGCACTTCTTCGAGGCCGACAAGCCCGTCGCGTCGATCTGCCACGGCCCGCAGATCCTCGCTGCCGCGGGCGTGCTCGATGGCTACGAGCTGACGGCGTACCCCGCCGTCAGGCCTGAGGTCGAGGCCGCCGGCTGCTCGTGGGTCGACGGCGTGACGACCGACGGCAACCTCGTCACCGGGCAGGCGTGGCCCGACCACCCCGAGTGGATCGCGCAGTTCCTCGACCTCCTCGGGACCGAGATCGACCACGAGGCGACGGCCGCGACCGCGGGCTGACCCGCCCGGTGACAGGTTCTCGTGTCTGCCTCCCGCGCCCTCGCCGTCAACGTCGCAGCGAACACGAACCAGCCCGGCTTCCGGGGGCCCGTCTATCCGGACGGCTCGTTCGCGTACGTTCCGATCCCCGAGTCGGCGGCGACGCTCCCGCACGACCGGTTCCCCGTCGACGAGCCGGTCCCGGCGTACGGCGACCTCGACCTCCCCTTCGCGGTACCGGCCGATCTGCGCGAGGCGCCCGTCCACGCCGACCCCGAGTTCCCGGGCGTCCACGGCCGCCAGCGGGCGACGTACGGCGACCCCTACGGCGTGAAGGCGGGCCGCATCGCCGACCTCGACCCCGGCGACTGGCTCCTCTTTTACGCGACGCTTACCCTGCGACCGCACGAGTGGGCGGGGCCGGGCGACGAGCGCCCCGGCGACGCCGGGGCCGACGAGCGCGACGGCGCGTGGCTCCGCGAGCGCGGCGTCGCCGTCGACGACGACCTCGCGCCCGACTGGGGCGCGTACCTCTTCGCCGGGATCCGGGTCGACCGGGTGCTCGCGGACAGAAACAGGGGGGGCGGGGACGACGAGGGCGTCGTCGACCGCGCGGCCGCCGCCGCGGCCGCGCCGACCAACGCGCACCTGAAGCGGGACCCCTTCGACGCCCGGGTGGTCGTCGTCGGTGACGCCGACGCGTCCGGGCTCTTCGACCGCGTCCTCCCGCTGAGCGCGCCCAACGCCGGGAGCGAGGCGAACCCAATCGTCGCCGACCTGTCGAGCGACTCCGGGAAGGGACCCTGGTGGCGCCGCCCGATGGCGTTCGACCCGGCGGCGACGAGCCGGTTGCTAGGGCGGATCGACGGGGCGTGACGGTCCGGGCGCGACGCGGCGGACCGGTGGTCCGTGCCCGCCGCCACCGCGATTTATGAGGCTCGCCGCCGTGACGTGTAGTATGAGCGATGAATCCACAGACGCGACCGATGAGTCGGCCGGCCGCGGCGCGCCGTCGCGGCTCGGCCGCCTCCTGCTCGGGGTCGGCCTCGCCGCGCAGGCCTCCGAGGACTTCCGCGACATGGAGGACACGATCGAGTACGCCGAGTCGGCGGGCGTCCCGATGCCGGACGTGGCCGCGCCGTTCGCCTCCGGCATGATGGTCGCCGCCGGCCTCGGCATCGCGCTCTGGCGGCTCCCCCGCGTCGCGACCGGCGCGGCGGTCGCGTTCCTGACCGTCGTGACGGCGACGATGCACGACTTCTGGAACGCCGACGAGGACGACAAGAGCGGCGAGCGCCTCGCCTTCTTCGGCAACCTCGCGATGCTCGGTGGGGCCCTGGTGTTCCTCCGCGAGGCTTATAAAAACTGAGCGACGAAGCGGAGGACAGCTCCACGGTCGCAGTCGTTCAGTTATAAATCGTTGATTCCGGATCGACGGCGAACACCGCCAAAGCCCCAGCCGCGACGGCTCGCGCGCCTTGCTGCGCGCCTCACTCGGTCGCTAACGCTCCCTCGTTGCGGTGCTTACTGCGGCGTGCTTCGCCCTCGCGACTGCCCCTTTGCGTCCCGCCCCGCACGGCACCCCCACCGCACCTCACGCCTCCCCAGCCTCGTCAGTCGCCTCCGCTTCGCTCCGGCGACTGACTCCCTCGCGTGCTCCTCGCGGCCGCCGAAGGCGGCCGCTCGCAGGCGCGCCACCGCGTCGTTCATTTATAAATCGCCGGCGTCCAGCGGGTCCTCCAGTTGTCCCATTACCGCCTCCATCGCGTCGGTCGCGGTGAGCAGTCCGGCGACCTCGCCGTCCTCGGTGACTAAGGCGAGCTCCTGTGACTCCGCCTGGAACTGGTCGTAGGCGTCGCTGACGCTGGCATCCGCTGAGACCGTCATCGGCGGCGCGGCGACGTCTTTGAAGGTCAGGTCGCCGTCCCGGAGCTCGTCGAAACGGCTCACGATGGAGGGGGCGTACACGATTCCCTCGAAGTCGGTCAGGTCGCCGCCCACGAGCGGGAAGCGGCTGTGCGGGGTGTCGCGGATCCGGTCGAGGTTCGCCTCGGCGGCGGCGGTCGTCGACAGCGAGATCACCGCGTCGGCCGGCGTCATCACATCCGAGACGGCGACCCTGTCGACGTCAAGTGCGCTGAGGACCTCTTCGCGGCGTTCTTCGGGGAGTTCGACCTCCTCCATCATCGAGCCGAGGCGGGTGCGGAGCTGCGCGCGCGTCTCCAACACCTCCTCTTCGGCCTCGGTCCACGACCCGGTCATCTCGACGCCGAACAGGCCGAGCGTGGCCTTCGCGACCCAGTCGCCGAACTTGATCAGCGGCGAGATGAGCCAGGCGAACCAGTAGAGGGGACGCGCACCGTAGTTGGCGACTTGCTTCGAGCGCTCGACCCCGAGGTACGTCGGCGTCTGCTCGCCGTGCGTCAGGTGGACCATGTTGATGATGAAGAAGCCGAGCAGCGAGCCGGCGCCCGCGGACGCGAGCCCCGTGTTCTCGAACACCGGCGCGAAAAGCGCCGCGAGCCCCGGCTCGGCGACGATGCCGAGCGCGATGCTCGTCCCGGATATCCACACCTGACAGGTCGTCAGGTAGAACTCCAGGTCGTCGGTCATCTCCCAGGCGCGCCGCAGGCCCGGGGTGTCCATCTCCGATTCCGGGTACTGTCTGAGGCGCGTCAGACCGAACTCGACCGCCACGAAGTACGCGTTGATCAGGATGAGGAGGACGCCCGCCGCCACGCGGAGGGCGACCTCGGTCGGGGGCATCGCCGTCGCAAGCGGGATCATCGTCTCACCGATCTCGGTTCGGACGTAAAAATGGTCGAGAACGGGAGACGACGCGAGAGCGGACGGACGCTCGAATCGCTACGCGTAGTCCTCGTACGTCGGGAGCCCGTCCTCGGGCGGGAACTCCCCGACCGGGACGGTGGTCTCGTCGCCGCTTTCCATGTCCTTCACCGTGTACTCGCCGTTCTCTAAGTCGCGCTCACCGACGACCACGACGGTCTCCGCGTTGATCGAGTCGGCGTAGCCGAGCTGGGCGCCGAACGAGCGGTCGGAGACGTCCTGCTCGACGACCACATCGTCGCCGAGCGTGCGGAGGTCCCGGGCGAGCGCGGCCGCCTCGCTCCGCGTGTCGCCCACCGAGAGGACGTAGTAGTCGGTCGAAAGCTCCTCGTCGGGCCAGACGCCGGCGCGCTGACAGAGGAGCTTGAGCGTCGCGTGGCCGGGCGCGACGCCGACCGCGGGGGTGGGCTGGCCGCCGAAGCTCTCGATGAGGTCGTCGTAGCGCCCGCCGCCGAAGACGGAACGGGACACCTCGCCGGTGGAGTCGAAACACTCGAAGACGACACCGGTGTAGTAGTCGAGCCCGCGGGCGGTCGTCAGCGACACCTCGCAGAACTCGCCCGCGCCGAAGTCGTCGGCCGCGGCGAGCACGTTCCGGAGGTTCGCGACCGCGTCCTCGACCGACTCGTCGCCGGCCGCGGCGACCGCGTCGAGGTCGTCGACGGTCTCGACGCCCGAGATGAGGTCGTCGAAGTCGCGCGCGGTGTCGCGCGAGAGGCCCGCGTCGGAGAGGAGTCCGACGTACTCCCCGTCGTCGACCTTCGCGCGCTTGTCGACCGCGCGGATGGCGGCCGCGGTGTCGACCGCCTCGGGGTCGTCGGCGAGCGAGCGAACGAGGCCGCCGAGGATGTCGCGGTGCGAGACGCGGAACTCGAAGTCGTCGCCGGTGAGACCCAGAGCCGTGAGCGCGTCGGCCGCGACCGCGAGCACCTCGGCGTCAGCCTCGGGCGCCGACGAGCCGAACACGTCGATGTTCGTCTGGTAGAACTCCCGGAAGCGGCCCTGCTGAACCTGTTCGTAGCGCCAGAACGGACGGGTGGACATCCACTTGATCGGCTTCGAGAGCTCCTGGCCCTTCGCGACCACCATCCGGGCGACGGTGGGCGTCAGCTCCGGGGTCATCGAGACGCCGCGGCCGCCCTTGTCATCGAAGGCGTATAGTTCCTCGACGATCTCCTCGCCGGACTTGTCGACGTACATCTCCGTCCGCTCCAAGGCGGGAGTGGCGATCTCGCGGAAGCCGTGCCTCGCCGCCGCGTCCTCGACCGCGTCGGTCACCTCGCGGCGGGCGGACTGCTCGCCTGGGTAGAAATCTCGGAATCCCTTGAGGCCGTCGTACATGCGTGTCGGTTCGGCGAGCGCCCGCTTGAAAGCATCCTTTCGGGGGCGGGGCTCGAAGGCTCGTTGCGGGAGTTGCGGTCGGGGGAACGCGCTTCCGGCCCCGCCTAGTCGCGCTGGTACTCCTTCTGGAACCCGCGGAACTCGGTCCGGTGGGCCTCCTCGTCAGAGAGCAGCGTCACGCCGAGGTCCTCCGTGACCGGGTCGCCCGCCTCATCGGCGGCGTCGACCAAGTCGCGGTACGTCGCGATCGCGTCCTCCTCGGCGTCGAGCACGCCGTTGATGACGGCCAGCACGTCTGTCGAGTCCTCGGGCGGCTGGAGCGACTCCTGTCTCGCCGTGAACTCGGCGGAGCCGGGCGGCCGCGCGTCGAGCTGTTTGAGCCGCTGGCCGAGCTGTTCGGCGTGGCCGAGCTCCTCTTGAACGTCCTGTTTGAGGCTCTCTTTGATCTCCTCGGCGCGGACGCCGTCGAGGACGATCGCGTTCGTCTGGTAGTTCATTACGGTCTCAATCTCGTCGGCGTACGCCGTCTTGAGCAGGTCGACAACTCGTTCGGATGACATGCCCGAGGCTACGCCCGCGGGGTCGAAAGTAGTTCCGGCGATTCCAGGCCGGCGGGAGTCGTCGACCGCGGCCGGAGGGGCGCGCGGGGCGATCCGGCGCGGTGAAGGTGGGTGGCGAGGCGAGCGGCTGCGGCGGACGAGGGAGACGGCCGGAGGTCAGTCGTTCCGGCCGTGGACGTACGTCTGGTCGTGGTCCGGGAACACGTCGTCGACGGTTTCGGCGCCGTACTCGTCGGCGATGAGCGTCCGGAGCTCGTCCTCGTAGTCCGCCTTGGGGACCTCCTCGCTCGGCCCCTGCTGGACGTCGAAGGTGGCGTCGACGAGCTGGTCGACGGCGTGCCGGCCGAACCCGGAGAGCGGGGAGATGTAGTCGACGCCGTTGCGGTCCTCAAGGCTCTGCGCCTGCGCCCGCGACACCGTGGGGACGCGGTCGTCGCGGCGCGTGCCGTCCGCGATGGCGTCGACGTCCAGCGCGGCGATGGTCTCTAAGGCGTGCTCGTGGACGCGCTGGATCCCGTTGCGGGGGTAGCCGTCCGCAACCATGGTCTCGGCGGCGCGCTCGGCCACCTCGCGGTCGAGGTCGACCCGCTCGAACGGGAACCCG
>JBNJEE010000167.1:0-4911 GCA_051745525.1 Methanobacteriota archaeon
CTCTACGCGCTCGACTGGTTCCTCTTGGAGGCCGGCACTCCCGCCGGCGCCGCCGTCGGGTTCGCGCACGGCTACCTCCTCGCGCCGCTGGTGACGGCCGGGATCCTCCTCGACGCGCTCTCGCTCGCGGAGCGCGGCGTCGCCGACCTCGGCCTTTTTAAGTGGCTCTACGCGCTCGTCGCGCTGGCCGCCCCGCCGATCGCGATCGTCTACTACGCGCACCGCGAGTGGCTGCGGCCGGGCGATCCGGACCTACTGGGTGGACCCCGATGACGGCCTCGCAGAGCGGCTCCGTCACCGGATCCGTCACCGCCGCCTTCGTCGCGCCCGAGAGCGGCGCCCCGCCCGAGTCGCAGACCGCCGTCAGCGTCCACCCGGACGGCGTCGAGGGCGACCGCTACCGAGCCGGCGAGGGCCACTTCCAGCTCGACGCCTGCGCCGTCACTCTCGTCGCGGCCGAGGCCCTCGACGCCGTTCGCGACGAGACCGGTATCGACGTCTCCGACGGCAGGCACCGCCGGAACGTCGTGATCGAGGGGTTCGGACCCGGGATGGACGACCTACTGGACGCGACCGTCGCGGTCGGCGACGCGCTCCTCCGCCCGACTCGGCGGCGACCGCCCTGCGCGCACGTCGAGGCGGTGGCGGGCGAGGACGGACTGGCCTCGGCCTTGCGAAACCGCGGCGGGCTCTGCTGTGACGTGATCGCGCCAGGTTCGGTCGCCGTCGGCGACGCGGTCGCGATCGAAGAGCCGGACCCGCGGACCGCAGGCGCCGCGCTCGCCGACCGACTGCGAGAGCGGTCCGACGGCGTCGACTGACGGCGCGTGACCGCGGTATCAGACTGCGGACGCCGCGACGGCCGGAACCGAAAGCATTGACTCCGTCTCGGGCCGATCCCTCGACAGTGTTCCTCGGATGAGTTGGGGGTACCGGCACACGGTACTGTCGCTGTGTATGCTCGCGTTCCTGGTGACGTACTTCGCGCGACTGGCGATCAGCCCCGTCGTCCCGCTGATCGTCGCGGACTTCGCGGTCTCGAACACCGCCATCGGGGTCGCGCTCTCCGGGATGTGGCTGGCGTACGGCGCCGCCCAGTTCCCGAGCGGGGTGCTCGCGGATCGCTTCGGCGAGCGCCGCGTGATCCTCGTCGCCGTCGGCGGGACCTCCGTGATGAGCGTGCTGCTCGCGCTCGCGCCGGTGTTCCCCGTCTTCGTGCTGGCGGCGGTGGTTTTGGGGCTCGTTGCGGGGCTCCACTACGCGGTGGCGACGACGCTGCTCTCGCGGACCTTCGACGACCTCGGCACCGCGGTCGGGCTCCACTCCGTCGGCGGCCCCCTCGCCGGGCTGATCGCGCCGGTCGCCGCCGCGTGGGTCGGGGTCCGATACGGCTGGCGCCCCGCAGTCGCGTTGGCCGCGTTGGTCGGCCTCCCGGTGTTCGCGCTGTTCGCGTGGCGCGTCCGCCCGACGACCCCCCGCCGCCCCGACCAACCGATGCGCGAGCGGTTCCGGCTCGCGCCGCTCCTCGAACTGCTCTCGCGACCGAGCGTCCTCCTCCCGCTGTTCGTCGCGATGGTCGGCACGTACGTCGTCCAGGGGATGATGTCGTTTCTCCCGACGTTCCTCGTCGACTTCCGGGAGTACTCGACGGGGTTCGCCGCCGGGGTGTTCTCGGCGTTCTTCGTCGTTCGCGCGGTCGCGCAGATCGGCCTCGGTCGCCTCTCGGACCGATTGGACCGCGACGTCGCCATCGGCGGGGCGATGCTCGCGGGCTCGCTCGGCGTCGCCGCGTTCGTCCTCGCGCCGGGGCTCGCCGGCCTCGCCGTCGGGGTGGTGCTGGCCGGCACCGGGTCGAGCTTTTTTTCCGCCATCGATCCGCGGTTCATGGACGCGCTCGGCGACGCGGAGCGCGGGGCCGGGTTCGGGCTCGTCCGAACCGTCTACACCGTGATCGGCTCCGCCGGCTCCGTCGGCGTCGGCCTCGCGGCCGACCTGTTCGGCTGGGGCGTCTCGTTCGCCATCTTGGCGGCGCTGTTCGCCATCACCTTTGCCGTTCTCGTCGCCAACCGGGCGCTGGGGACGGGGTATTGAGAAACCGCCGCGACCCTACTCGTCCGGGAAAATGCTGTCCGGTACGTACGCCGTCACCGTCCAGTTCGGCGCGTCGACGACCTCGCTCACTTTGAGGTCCATCGCGGCTGAACAGAGGATGTACGCCTCGCCGCGCGTGAGATCCCGCTCGGCCTCTAGGTGGTCGATCATGTGCCGCGTCGCCTTCTTCGTCGCTTCCAGCAGGTCGTCCGCGATCCCCGTCGTCGCGTACATCGGCTCGTCGCGACCGGTCGGCGTGAACGGTCCCGAGGTGTGCAGCTGCGGCTGCTCGATGTCCATGTCGGTCCGGACCGAGAGGCGGGCGGTGACGAACATCGGCGCCTCGACGCCGGTGACGCACACCTCGCCGTCGCCCTGCGCGGCGTGGCAGTCGGCGGTGGAGAAGAGCCCGCCGTCCACCTCCACGGGGAGATACACCGTCGATCCCGCGGTCATGTGTTTCACGTCCATGTTGCCGCCGGTGTCGTACGGAGGGAGGGTGTCGTGTTCGCCGTCCGCCCCCGGCGCGAGCCCGATCACGCCCGGGAACGGGTCGAGCGGCACTTCGATCCCATTGACGAAGTGGCCCACGTCGCCCTCCAGGTCCCAGATGTGGACGTCGGCGTCGGGGAAGTCCTCGGGGAGGAGGCCGAGCCCCATCTCGCCCGGCAGGTATCCCGTGTATCCCCAGCCCTTGTGTTGGAGGTCGAGCAGTTCGACTTCGAGCACGTCGCCCGGCTCCGCGCCCTCGACGGCGACGGGTCCCGTGAGGGGATGGACCGGATCGAAGCTCACGTTCGCGAAGTCCGCCGCGGTCGACTCCACGTCGAGCTGACGGTCGACGGCGTCTCGGCACTCGAACCTGACGACCTCGCCCGACTCGACCGTGAGCACGGGATCGAGCGAGTTGTCCCACGACCGATGGATGTTGCGCTCCGCGTCCGACAGGCGGTGATCGACGGTGTACTCGCGCCGAGCGGTCGCCGCGTCCGCGTCTCCCTCGTGATGTGTCATACGTGATCACGTCTCGCATCGAATTGGGTTAAAAGGGTGCGTCGCGACGGGGGCTACGTCACTCAATTCGAATCGCCGCCAGCGACCGATACGGTTATATTTGGTATATGTGTTCACGGACCATGTCAACAGATACCGTTAGCCCGATCCACTTCACCGTCGAGTGGGGCGGCAGCCGGATCGGCTGCACGAGGGTGTCAGGCCTCGAGATCGCCTACGACGACGTCGCCTACCGCGAGGGATCGGCCTCCGAGTACGGCGACCGCAAGCTTCCCGGGCGGCCGCGGTACGCGAATCTCGTGTTGGAGCGGGGGGTGGTCCCCGGCGACAACGAGTTCTTCGCGTGGCTGAACACGATCCAACTCGGATCGGTCGAGCGCCGGGACGTCAGCGTCTCGCTGCTCGACGAGAACCACGACCCCGCCGTGGTCTGGAAGGTGAAGAACGCGTGGCCGGTCCGGTTGGCGGGGCCGACGCTCGACGCGCGCGGCACCGGCGTCGCGACGGAGACGCTCGAACTCGCACACGAGGGGTACGCGGTCGAATCGGTCGACGGCGACCGGAAGTGACGGACAGTGTGGTCACGCATCGTCCGCCGCCTGCTGTTCGGCGCTCCCGACGTCGTCGTCTCGCTCGACGCCGAGCGGCGGCTGTTGGTGCTCGTCGTCGAGAACGTCGGCTCTCGGGCCGCCCACGACGTCGCCGTCTCGCTCGACCCCCCGTGGGAGGAGGTGGCGGCCGACGTCGATCCCGACGCGGCGACCCCGTTCGCGCCGATCGGCGTCGTCCCGCCGGGCGGCCGGTTCCGAACCGTGCTCGCACCCCTCGACGGTTACGACGGCCCGCGGACGTTCGAGTCGCGCGTCAGGTTTCGTGACGACCGCGGCCGCGCCGCGGAGGCCCGCGCGGTACAGACCCCGGAGGCGTTTCGGCGGCTTCGGGAGCCGCCGCCGTCGCGAGAGCCGCTCGCTCGTCGGTGTGAATAGAGGCGGTATCGGGCCCGACGAAGCTGCGCTTCGTCGAACTGCTGAAATCAGAGATTTCCGCGCTTGACTTCGGCTTACGCCTCGTCAAACACCGATAGGCTCGCTCCGCTTGCCTATCGAGTTCGATTTCGCTTCGCTCAATCGAACAACGTCTCGCCGTCGACCATATGCGCCTCGACGGCGTCCATGTCGAGCGTGAGGCCGAGACCGGGCTTCTCGGGCACCTCGATGTACCCGTCCTCGATGACGTCCTCCTCGACGAGGTCCTCCCACCAGCCGAGCTCGTAGGAGTGGTACTCGATCGCGAGCGAGTTCGGGATCGCGGCGCCGACGTGGGTCGCCGCCATCGTCGCGATCGGCGAGGCGACGTTGTGCATCGCGACCGGGACGTAGTACTGGTTCGCGACGTCCGCGATCTTGCGGGTCTCGCGCATCCCACCGACCTTGGGCAGGTCGGGCGCGACGATGTCGACCGCCTGGTTCTCGATGAGCCGGCGCAGCTCGGTGACGCGGTAGCGGTTCTCGCCGACCGCGATCGGCGTGACCGTGTTCTTCGTGACCTCCTCTTGCACTTCGAGGTTCTCCGGCGGCACGGGGTCTTCGAGCCACCACACGTCGTACTCCTCTAAGGCGTCCGCGAGCCGCTGCGCGGAGCCGCCCGAGAACGTCCAGTGGCAGTCGAACGCCACGTCGGCCTTGTCTTTCACGCGCTCGGTGACCTGCTCGACGATCTCCGCTTTGTGGCGGATCTCGCCGGGGCGCAGGTGACGGTTCGCGCGGTCCTTCTCTAACCCCGACGGGACGTCGAGGTCGAACTTCA
>JBNJEE010000168.1:0-4904 GCA_051745525.1 Methanobacteriota archaeon
CGCATCGCACGAGCCGGTGCCTAATGGATGTTCGGTGGCGACGGCCGGACTCGCGGACGGGTACACCTAAGGGAGTGGCACTGGTACGCTATCGCATGGCCCTCGCAGACGACGGCGTCGCCGCTGACGACAGCTCGGTGACGCTCCTCCACTGGATCGGGATCGTGGCGGCGACCGTCACCGCGGGCGTCCATCTCTACTTGGGACTGCAGATAGGCGGGACGTTCGGCGCGGCGTTCCTCGTCGCGACGGCGGGGTTCCTCGGCGGGATCGGGGCGGTGTTGTTCGACTACCGCCGCCGGCTCGTCTACCTCCTCGGGATCCCGTTCACCGCCGGGCAGATCGTCATGTGGTACGCGTTCAACGACGTCCCGCCGGTGCCGCCGATCGAAGCCATCGACAAGCTCGCGCAGGTCGCGCTGATCGCCGTGCTCGTCGCGCTCCTCCGACGGGACAGGTAGGGACCGCTCGGGATTCGGACGGGTTTTAGGACTCCGTCGTCGCGAGCGGAGGATCCGACCGACCGAGCCGCCCGGTCGCGGCCGCCCAGTCGCGGGCGAAGCTGACGAGGAGGACCGTCAACGCGAGTCCGGCGACGGCCGCGAGGACCGGACCGCCCGCGCCCGGCAGCAGCGCGACAGCGATGACGAGGAACTGGGCGCTCCCGATCCCGCGACGGACGCGGCTCGGCGGGAGCCCGTAGATCGGCTCCCCGGCACGTCGCCTGAGCCACAGCGACCCAGTGTAGGCGTACCACACCCCGCCGGCGACGAGGTACCACGCGGGGAGGGCGCCGGCGCCGACCGCGACGGCGCCGCCGACGAGCACCGCGAGGGCATCGATCGCGCCGTCGAGCCGCGCCCCTAACACGGTCTCGCGGGTCCGTCTCGCGACCGCGCCGTCGACGGCGTCGAGGAGCACGGCGACGGCGAACAGCGCCACCGGCAGCCGCGGGTCCGGTGGCGACGAGCGCAACGTCCCGGCGAGCACCGCGAGCAACCACCCGCGGAACAGGGTGATCGCGTTCGCGGGGCCGAGCGTCGGGTGGACCGCGGCGCCGCCGGGCGGGCGGTTCGCCGAGAGGTGGGTGCCGGCGTACGCCGCGACGTAGGCCCCGACGGCCGCCGCCCCGAGGGGCCACCCGCCGGCGAGCGGACGCCAGAGCGCGACCAACCCGAGCGCGCCGACGGCGAGCGCGCCGAGGAACCGCCCCCGGACCCGCGTTCGCGCCGTCCGCGACGCTCCACCGAGAAGTGACATACGCTATCGATCGGCGCGCAGAAAGTTCGGTGTTCCGGTGGACCGCGTGTGGTCACGGATCGGACCGACGGCCGGTGCGGTCGTCGTCTGTGATGGCCTCCATCACGTGAGCGTGGTACTCCCGCAGCGCGGCCGACTCGTCGTCCGCGAGCACGGTGTCGGAGTCGACGAGGGTCGCGAGGCCGAACGAGAGCGGCGCCGGCGAGTCGACGGTGTGGTGGGCGACCGAGCAGTCGCCGGCGTCGAGCCGAGCGAGCAGCTCGCGGATCCGCGCTGCGGCGAGCCGGTCGTCCAACAGCTCGCGGTACGTCTCCTCCATCACAGCGAACTCGTCGAGGTCGGCCGCGAGCGAGAGCAGCATCTCGGCCGACACCTGCTGTTCGGCCGCCGACTTCTCGTACCCCTTGTACCGTTTTAAGATCATCAGCGAGCGCGACGCGTTGATCCGGAAGTAGCGCTGGAGCAGGTCGGTTCCCCGGACGGCCGCCCGCAGGTCCTCGCGGACCGTCTCCGGGTCGAGTTCGCGGAGGATCCGCGCCACGTCGACCTTGCGGTTCAGCGGGAGCGCGAGCGAGAACCCGCGGTCGGCGACCGCGACGGCGGCGGTGGCGTCGGTCCGGCTCTCGACTTCGGCGGCGACGAGCCGGGAGAGCCCGTCGTTGAACCGCCGGCCGAAGTCGGCGTGGACGTAGAACCGGCGCTTGTACCCCTCGCGATCGAGCTCCTCCTCGACGACGAGCCGCGAGGGGGTCGCGACGCTCTCCGCGCCCGCGTACGCCACCTGCTCGTCGTATATCCGGGCGATCGCTCTGATCGCGTTCTCGTCGAGAGGGAGCGCTCGGAGTCGCGCGCGGACCGCGGGCGGCCCGCCCCGCTCCAACCGGTCGAGCAGTTGAGCCTGAAACGCCGCCACCTCGCGGGCGAGGTCGTACGACAGGGGGAGTCGCTCGGAGTACCACGAGGGGACCGTCGGTCGCTCTCCCGTCCGATCGACGGACACCTTCGAGCCGCGGCGGTAGCGGAACGCGAAGCGCTCGCCGCCGAGCGCGAACACGTCGCCGGGATCGAGCGTGTCGAGGTACGCTTCGTCGAGCGTGCCGACCCACTCGTCGTCGCGAGTGAACACGTCGCAGCTGAACGAGTCGGGGATGGTCCCGACGTTCGTCATGTAGATGACCCGCGCGAGTCGGCCGCGCTTTCCGACGAGACGCTCGCCGACCGGGTGCTCCTCGTGGTGGTGTTCGCCCCCCGGCGGGTCGTTGGCGTCCCGCCAGATCTTCGGGTAGACGTGTCGCTCCTCTAAGCCCTCGTAGTCCGACGTGAGGTACCGGATCAGCCGCTCGTAGTCGTCCCCGTCGAACGCGCGGTACGGGTGCGCGCGGCAGAGCACCTCGCGGACCTCGCGGTCCGGGCGGATCCGGTTGATCGCCATCCCGTACACGTGTTGGGCGGCCACGTCGGCGGCGCCCTCGGGGAGGAACACGCGGTCGACGAACCCGTCCTCGGCGCGCGCGAGCAGCGTCGCACACTCGACCAGTTCGTCGCGGTCGAGCGCGAACACCCGCCCCTCGACCGTCTCGCCGGGGCTGTGTCCCGCGCGCCCGACGCGCTGGAGCAGCGCGGCGACGGACTTCGGCGAGCCCACCTGCACGACCAGATCGAGGTGCGGCATGTCGATGCCGAGTTCGAGGCTCGTCGAGGTGGTGACGACGTCGAGGTTGCCCGCCTTCAGCCCCTCCTCGATCCGGGTGCGCTGGCCCTCGCCGAGGCTCCCGTGGTGACACCCCGACTCGGACTCGTCGTAGCCGAACCGCTCGCGGAGTTCCTGGAGCGTGCGCTCGGCGCCCGACCGGGAGTTCGTGAACACGAGCGTGTTCTCGTGGTCCGCGATCAGCTCGTGAAGCGCGTCGTAAAACCGGTCGGTGACGACCGAACGCGAGGTGTGAACGAGGTCGGCCGCCGGCGTCCGGAGCCGCAGGTCGAACTCGCGGCCGAACCGCGCGTCGACCAGTTCGCAGGGGCGTGGTTCGAGCCCGGTCGGGTCGCCGGGCTCCCCCGCGATGCGCTCCCGGCCGACGAGGAAGTCGGCGACCGCGTCGAGCGGTTCGACCGTCGCCGAGCAGCCGATCCGGGTGGGAGAGCCGTCCGCGAGTTCCGTCAACCGCTCCAGCGAGACGGCGAGGTGGGTCCCGCGCTTGTTCGCCGCCAGCGAGTGGATCTCGTCGACGATCACGTACTCGACGGTGCGCAGCTTCTCTTTGAACTTCGGCGAGTTGAGGAGGATCGCCAGCGTCTCCGGCGTAGTGTTGAGCACGTGCGGCGGCGTCTCCAGCATCGCCCGTCGGTCCGCCGCGCTGGTGTCGCCGTGACGGATGGCCTGGCGGACTGCGGGTTCGTCGGAGGACGATTCGCCGTCGGTCCGCTCCGCGGCGATTCCGGCGAGCGGCGCCTCCAGATTGCGTTTGATGTCGTTCGCGAGCGACTTCAGCGGGGAGACGTACAGACAGTACACCGAGTCGTCCAGGTCGTCGCGGCGCTCCCGCTCGAAGAGGTCGTCGAGGACGGCGGTGAACGCGGCGAGCGTTTTCCCGCTACCGGTCGGCGCGGCGACGAGACAGTTCCGGCCGGCGTCGACGTGCGGGATCCCCTCGCGCTGTGGCGGCGTGAAGAAGCCGCCGTTCTCGCCGACGTGCGGCCCGAACTCGCCGACCCACCAGCGGCGGACGGGCGGGGAGAGCCGGGCGAGCACGTCCGCGTCGGGAAGCGGCACGGTCTCGGGGTCGAACGCGACGGCGGGGGCGTCGTCGCCGGCGACTCGCTCGACGAGGAGCTCGCGGGGCGACGCTCCGATGGCCTCGCCGTCGGTGCGTTCGGTCACTACGTGCGACGTTGACGCGCGACGGGATAGTGGTTGTGTCGAGGGACGGCTCACCGCGATCGCGTCGGAGAGTGAGCGAACCGGCTCGTTTATCCGCCGGCCGGTCGTGGCCGCGCATGTATGAGTGGAACCTCGCCGGCGACGGAGCGGGAGATCGACCGGAACCTCTTCATCACCGTCTCCGGCCCGCCGGGCTGCGGCGCGACGACGCTGGTGGAGGGCCTCGCCGAGGCGCTCGACTGCGGCTACGTCTCCGGCGGGGAGCTGTTCCGCGAGATCGCGGCCGAGCGCGACATGAGCCTCTCACAGCTCATTGCGAAGACCGGCGAGTCCGAGGAGATCGACCGGGCGCTCGACCGACGGCTCCGGACCATCGCCGAGAAGTGGGGGACCGCGAACAAGGCGTTCGTGCTCGAATCGCGGCTCGCCGGCTGGATCGCCGGCAACCGCGCCGACATCCGGATCTGGCTCGACGCGCCGGACGAGGTCCGCGCCGACCGGACGCTCGACCGCGAGGAGATGACCTCCGAGATGCAGGTCCGCGAGGTCATCGAGGAGAAGCGCTACAAGTCGTACTACGGGATCGACCTGTCCGACCGGTCCATCTACGATCTGGCGATCAACACCGGACGGTGGGACGCTCCGGGAACGCTGGAGCTGGCGCTCACGGCGATCGAGCAGTACGACATCGAGAACGACGAGGGCGCCTTCGAGACGACCGACTTCGAGATCTGAATCACACCACGACCGAACCGAACGGGTACGC
>JBNJEE010000046.1:0-16050 GCA_051745525.1 Methanobacteriota archaeon
TGCGGCGATCCACACAGACGACTCGGCAGTTCGCGACTGGGCCGCGGAGACGTTTTCGGGCTACTGGGAGCACGCGACGCCGTTCGATCCGACGATTTTTGAGGCGTGACCCATCCGCGATCGGTTCGACGGGATAGAGATTCACCTCGGTCGAAATAGGCCGGCCGGAGCGTCTCTGTCGGGGTCACCCGTGAAATCGGTACAGCGACGTGACGTACGGGAGTCGGTTGAGCATCCAGATCGCGACCGGCAGCCCCACGACCGTGATCGCGAGGGCCGACGCCACGTTCGCCCACAGCAAGCTCAGCCACCAGCCGACGAGGACGAAGTAGATCCCGCGGACGACGAGCGACCGCTGTCCCCGAGTCGAGTCGGGGTCGGAGAGCGACCGCGGCTCCGCGAGGGTGAGCACCGTCGGCACGAGGTTGATCAGCTTGATACCGATCGGGAGGAGCACGACCGTGACGTTGAGCAACCACGCGGCGTTGACGACGATCGGCGTCGCCCACCAACCGACGAAGACGAACCAGAGCGCGCGAACGAGCAGGGACCGTTGTGCCATTGCCGGGAGTAGACGTTCAGGAGGGAAACCCGTGTCGTCGCTCGCCGCTGCCATTCTGTGACGCGGAACGACTCTTCGGCGCGGACGCGCTCGGGACGACGTCGACGTGGCCCCGCACCAGCAGGGGTGACGCGTCGCTGCCCGGCAGGCGGGCGAGGAGGACCGGTCGCTCGTGAATTGGAGCGGTCATGGTCGTGAGTCTCTGTCGGGGGATATAGCCCCACGGTCGAGCTGACCGACACGATACAACCGGAAGCACGCTTCCGCCGAGCGCCCGCCGGCTCCCGCTATCGCTCATCGCTACCACGAGGGAACACGTTCGGGAACGACCCCAAACGGGTCCAGATCGTAGTCGGGGCTGACCGATGTTCGACGACCTCGACACGGACCGGCGGCCGCTGGTCCTCGTCTGGGAGGTCACGCAGGCCTGCGGGCTCGCGTGCCGGCACTGCCGGGCCGACGCGAAGCCGCAGCGGCATCCCAACGAGCTGACGACCGCGGAGGGGAAGCGACTGCTCGATGACGCCGCCGCGTTCGGCGACGGGCAGCTAGTCGTCCTCTCCGGGGGCGATCCGCTCGCGCGCGACGACCTCACCGAACTCGTCGCGTACGGCGACGACCGCGGGCTCCGGATGACGATCACGCCGAGCGGGACGCGGTCGCTCACGCCCGAGCGCGTCCGCGACCTCGGCGACGCGGGGATCGCGCGGATGGCGCTCAGCCTCGACGGCTCGACGCGCGAGCGCCACGACGCGTTCCGCGGCGAGGAGAGCTTCGGGGACACGGTCGCGGCCGCCCGCGCCGCCCAAGACGCCGGGGTCCCGCTTCAGATCAACACGACGGTTTGCGCGGACACCGTCGAGGACCTCCCCGCGATCCGCGACCGCGTCCGCGACCTCGGCGCCGTCCTCTGGAGCGTCTTCTTCCTCGTCCCGGTGGGCCGCGGCCGCGTCCTCGACCCGATCTCGCCCGAGCGCGCCGAGGACGCGATGGCGTGGCTTCACGAGGTCTCCGAAGAGGAGCGATTCGGCGTCAAGACGACCGAGGCGCCGTTCTACCGCCGGGTGGGCATCCAGCGCGCGGAGGCGGGCGAGACCGACGGATCCGCGCACCGGCGGGGCGGAATCACGGCCGGGCGCGGCTTCGCGTTCGTCAGCCACACCGGCGAGGTGTACCCGTCGGGCTTCCTCCCCGAGTCGACGGGGAACGTCCGCGAGCGGTCGGTCGTCGACGTCTACCGGAACGCGGACCTCTTTGAGTCGCTCCGGGACCCCGACGGCTTCTCGGGGAAGTGCGGCGCCTGCGAGTACCGACACGTCTGCGGCGGGAGTCGGTCGCGCGCCTACGCCGTCACCGGCGACCCGACCGGCAGCGACCCGCTCTGCCCGTACGTCCCCGAGGGGTACGACGGGCCGCTCCCGGAACGGCAGCGAGCGTCTGAGGGCGGCGATCCGCCTGAGCCGGCGGACTGAGACTGACCCCCGACGCGGCTCAGTCCGGCCGCTCGCCGACGAGGAGTTCGAGGTCGGCGACGTCTCCGGCCGGGTCGAAGTCGAACGCCGCGCCGTAGAAAGCGAGCTCGGCGGCGTGCGCCCGGGCGACGTTGTCGGCGTCGCGGAACCCGTGTCGCTCCTCCGGGAACTCCACGTACGCGTACGGCGTCTCGTTTGCGACGAGCGCGTCGATCATCGCCTCGGCCTGCGCGGGCGGGACGACCTCGTCTTCCCCGCCCTGGAGCAGCAGCAGCGGCTCGGCTATCCCCTCGGCGTGTGCGACCGGCGACCGCGCCTCGTAGACGTCGGCCGCCTCGGGGAGGGGGCCGACCAGCCCGTCGAGGTAGCGCGACTCGAACTTGTGGGTCTCCTCGGCCAGCGCGCGGAGGTCGGCGACGCCGTAGTAGCTCGCGCCCGCGTCGAACGCGTCGTGAAACGCGAGCGCGGCCAACACCGCGAAGCCGCCGGCGCTGCCGCCCGATATCGCCAGTCGGTCCGGATCGGAGAGTCCTTCTTCGGCGGCGTACCGCGCGGCGTTCACGCAGTCGAGCACGTCGCGGACCCCCCACTGCCCCTTCAGCGCCTCGCGGAACGCGCGCCCGTAGCCGGTCGAGCCCCGGTAGTTCACCGCGAGCACACCGACGCCGCGGGTCGTCCAGAACTGGACCGTCGACGACAGCGACGCCTCGGACCGGCTCGTCGGGCCGCCGTGAACCCGGACGAGCAGCGGCGGTGTCGCGTCGACCGGTGGCTCGACGTCCGGGTTGTGGGGCGGGTAGTAGTACGCGTACGCCGTCGCGTCCTCGGCGCCCACGGCGTCGCCGGTCGGGAAGGCGAGCGACTCCGGCTCCGAGACGTACGCCGGGTCGAGGGCGTCGTCGGTCGCCTCGCGGAGGCGCGTCGTCCCCGCGCCGTCGCCGTCGGGTCGCCACGAGACGACCGCGCTCGGGGCGTCCGTCCGGTGGCCGGCGAAGACGACGCGCTCGCCGTCGGACTGGACCGAGGCCGGCCGGAAGGAGGTGTACGGGAGCTCCGCGTCCGTCAGGTCGCCCGTCTCCGGGTCGAGCAGCCGCAGGTTCGGTTCGCCCTCGTCGGTGAGCAGCGTCGCTATCCGCCCGTCGTCGAGGAACGCGAACGTCGACGCGCCGAGCGTCCACATCGGCACACCGAACGCCGCCGCCGTCTCGCGGAGGTTCTCGGCGTCCGCGGCCGTCGGAAGCGCGTCGGCGTCGGCGCTCGCAGCCTCGGTGCCGTCGTCACCTCCGGACCCGGCTCGGAAGCGGTAGAGGTTCCACCAACCGGTGCGGTCGGCGGCGGCGTGGAGGACGCCGTCGGGCGACCACTTCGGCGAGACGACCGACTCGTCGGGACCGCCCGAGACGACGCGCTCGTCCCGGAGACCGCCCGCCTCGTCGACCGCGGCGACGACGAGTTCGGTGCCGTCCCACGGCATGTTCGGGTGGTCCCAGCGCAGGTACGCGATCCGGTCGCCGTCGGGCTCCGGCCGCGGCGCGGCGTAGAAGTCGTGGCCCTCGGCGACGACGACCGGGTCCGCGACGCCGGCGTCCTCGCCGTCCGCGTCGTCCCCGTTCGGGTCGTCTCCGTCCGCAACGCCCTCGGACTCCGGACGGAGGGGGAATCGGACCAACTCGTTCCGGGGTTCCTCGTCGGTCCCCGGTCCCGCATGTCGCTCGCGGACGGCGTACACCGTCTCGCCGTCAGGGGCCGTCCGCATGTCGGCGTAGCGGTCGGCCATCGGTTCGGGCGGCTCCGGGGTGACGGGGACCGGTTCAGCGTCGTCCCCGACCGCGCTCCCGTCGGCGGGGAGGCGGTAGAGCCGCTGGTCGTCCATGTTCGCGACGAGCAGCGTCCCGTCGACGACGAGCAGGTCGCCGCCGCCGTACTGGTGGACCAGCGTCCGGACGTCCAGGTCCGCGGGCGTCACCTCGGTCGGTCCGGCGTCGGGGTCGTCGGTCGGGGCGCGGCAGACGACGCCGCGTCCGCCCTCTGAGGGGCGGCGTTCGAGCCAGTACACGTGGTCGCCGTCGGTCGCGACTGACGCGAATGACCGCACGCCGGCGGCGACGTCGTCGGGCGCCACCGGCGAGGGCCACTCGCCGTAGGGTGTCGGCATGGGTAGTACGGGTGTCGGCACTCAATTAAATCCACGTGGGCGGAGCGGGCGTGACGGTGATCCGCGGCCGGTCAGCGCGCCGCCCGCCCCCGCGACGGGCACCGTCTCGCGCGGGACCGCCGTCTCACGAGTACGCCTCGAACTCCCGTCCGAACGCGAGGAAGTAGCCGGTGCCGCCGACGCCGATGACGGCCGCGACGGTGAACGCGACCTCGGGGCTGACGAAGTCCCACAGGTAGCCGCCGACCGCGGCGCTCGGGATCACGATCGTGTTCCGTATCAGGTAGTACGTCCCGGTGACGCGGCCGCCGGTGCCCTGTTCCGCCGGCCCGACGATCAGCGCCTTGTGCGACGGCAGCCCCGCGAACCGGAGCCCGGAGAACGCGAAGACGGCGACCATCACGGCCCAGAGCGGCAGCGCCGACCCCGCAAGCGCCGGCGCGTAGATCAACACGACCGGGAAGACGGCGTACACCGCGAAGCCGACCGCGACGACCGGCTTGAGCCCGACCCGCTCCGCGAGCTTCGAGGCGGGGACCATGATAAGCAGTGCGACGAGCATCTCGACGCCGAGGAGGTAGCCGAAGAACGCCTGCGGGGAGAGGTCGACCTCGTACGCGAAGCCGCCGAGCGCGACCGTGGCGTCCAGGCCGACCTCGAAGAACTGCGTGACGACGAGGACGAAGAACACATACACCATCCCGTTGGCGAACCGCACGAGCGTGTCGCCGACGAGCAGCGGTCGGAGCGGCGCCGGCATCTCGCGGAGGTCCCGCCGGATCTGGTCGAGGCCCGCGAACGAGCCGCCGAGGGAGTCGTCGCTCGCGTCGTAGAGGAGGTGCTGGACGAGCGTGCCGAGGGCCCCGAAGCCCACCGCCACCGCGAGGACGAACCGGAAGCTCACGGTGAACTCGGCCCGGAGCCCGATGAGGACGGCCGCCAGCACGGGGCCGACGAGGAACGCCGTCCGGCGGAACGTCTCCGTGCTGGCGAACCCCGCGGCCAGCCGCGAGGGGTCAGTCGCCTGCTTCACCACCGCGAACGTCGCCCCGAGTCCGAACGACTTCCACGCCTGCGCGAGGACGAGGCCGACGAAGATCCAGATCCAGGGGTCGACGGTGAACCCCGCGACGGCAATCGGGCCGACTCCGGGTGCGGCCAGCCAGACCAGGAAGCCGAGCGTCGACAGGAGCCCGAAGAGCGTCAGCGCGTACCGCGACCCGATCCGGTCCGAGACCGCGCCGCCCGGGTACGGGTACAGCGCCGAGATGACGTTGCCGAACGTGCCGAACAGCCCGACGACGAACCCGGACGCGCCGAGCGCGACCATGTACTCCGGGAGGTACCGGTTCGTCATCTGGAAGCCGAGGCTGAACGCGAACATCGCGATAGACAGGACGAGCACGTCCCGCTCTAACGCGAAGAACCGTCGAAACGCGTCCAGCGGCCCGGATTCCTCGGCGTCGCTCGCGCCGCCCGCACCGTCGTCGCTCACGAGCGCACCTCCGGCGTCGTCGGACCGGTGCGATCGCCGACTTCGAGTCGGGCGGGGGAGACGAGCGCTGGAGCCATACGCGCCGTCCGTTTCGCGCCGTCAAAAAGCCACTCCGTCGGGCGGGACGCCGTCACTCTCCGGCCGACTCGGCCGCCCGAACGAGCGCGCGAAGCTTCGCTATCGAGTGCGGCTCGATGCGCTCGCGCGTCCCGTCGGTCGTGTAGAACAGGCTCGTCTCGACCCCCTTGTCACCGAACCACTCGTCGAGGACGTGGTAGTAGACGCTGAGCTGCTTTCTGTACTCCGACTGCGCGCGCCGCGTCGCGTCCGTCTTGTAGTCGATCACCTCGACCCGGTCGGCCGTCACGTGGACGAGGTCGGCGATCCCGGAGACGGTGACCCGGCGGCCGTCGACCGCGATCGGGAGCGTCACCGGCTCCTCGACGTGCGTCTCGCCCGACAACCCGTCCAGCAGTTCGACGATCCGCCGCTCGTGGTCGTTCGACGGCGTCACGTCGTCGCCGAGCGCGTACGCCTCCGCGAAGTCGTGGACCCGCGAGCCGAAGTCCATCCCCCGCGTCTCGGGTTCGAGTTCGGCCTCGGGGCCGGCCTCCGGCCGTTCGCCCGCCTCCTCGAACACCGACTCGTCCATCAGCGAGTGCGGCGTGTGGCCGATCGGGCCGTCCGGCGCCGTCACCGTGAACGGCAGCGCCGCGTCGGCGGGCTCGCCGCGGTCGAGCGGCTCGACGGCCGGGTCGATCTCCTCGACGGTGACCGGGAGCTCCTCGAGGAACGTGTTCGGCTCCTCGCCGGCCGCGAACACGACGTGGCTCTCCGCGCGCGTCACCGCGACGTAGAGCAGGCGCCGCTCCTCGTCGTACGCCCGCGGCAGACTGCGTCTGATGACGTCGTGCCGCCAGTTGTCGTAGATGTGGGGATATTCCCGCTCCTCCGAGTACAGCTTCCGCTGTCGGAGACCGACCGGGTCACGGTACCCGATCACGCTCGACCCGCCGGCCCCCGGTGGGAAGCGCCCCGGGTTCATGTTCGCCATGACGACGATCGGGTACTCGAGCCCCTTCGCGGTGTGAATCGTCTGAACAGTCACCGCGTCGTCGCCGGCGGACGCGGCGACGTCGACGGTGCTGCCGGTCTCGACGCCGCGTTCGATGTGTCGGACCAGTTCGCCGCGGGTCGCCGTCGTCGAGTCGTGGACGGACTGGACCGCGTGGAGGAGCACGTCCGCGACATCGCCCGCGAACCCGTAGCGGTCGAGGACGCGACGCGCCACCGCGCCGACCGACTCCAACTCGCGCAGCTCGTCGCGGAACGCCGCCGGCTCGGCCGGGTACGACCCGGTCTGTAAGACGTGATCGATCTCGTCGAGCGCGTACCCGGTCCGTTCGAGCACCACCGCCCACCCCCGGTCGGCGTCCGATTCGAGGATCCGGAGCCACGCGAGCAGCAGCTTCGCCGGGTCGGTCCGGTACAGCTCGATCCCCCCGTCGTAGGCCATCGGGAAACCGTACTCGTCGGCGACGTCGAGGAGCTCTCGACCGTACTCTCGCGTCCGCGTGAACACCGCGACGTCCCCGTACTCCGGCGGTCGCGGCTCGCCGTCCTCCCCTTCGACCGCGTAGTCGTCGTCGCCGACGACCTCCTGGACCTTCGAGAGGACGGCCTCGTGTTCGTCCTCGTGGCGGATCCCCTCGACGACGGTGTTGTCGAAGGCGGCGTTCGAGGAGAGTTCGACGACGTCGTCAAGGGTGGTGTCGACGGTCTCGCCGCTCGAGGCCGGCGTCACGATGGCCGTCTCGGAGAGGTCGATGACGGACTCCGTGGATCTGTAGTTCTCCCGCAGTTCGATCCGCGTCGGGTCGGGCGCCTCGAAGGGGACGCGGTCAGCGTCGTCGTTGAGGTCCGCGGCGAACCGCTCCAGCCGCACTTCGAACTCCAGGATGTTGTCCACGTCCGCGTACTGGAACGAGTAGATGCTCTGTTTCCAGTCGCCGACGACGCAGAAGTTGTCGCTCCCGGAGAGCAACAGGGCGAGCTTGAACTGGACCTCGCTCGTGTCCTGAAACTCGTCGACGATGATGTACTCGAACGCCGCCGCCTCGCGGGCGCGCTCGTCCTCGCAGAGGAGCACGAACGCGAACAGCTGGAGGAAGCTGAACGAGAGGTAGTTCCGTCGCAGCGCGAACCGGAGGTACTCGACGTAGACGTCGTGGACGAACGCCTTGAGGTCAGACCGGTCCTCGTAGAAGACCTGCCGGGCCACGTCGTCGTCGAGCCGCTTCGTTCCGCGGCCGCCCCGGAGCGTCGACTTCGACGGCGCGTCCGGGCGGTACGCCTTGTCTTGGCCGAAGCGGCTCAGCCCCTCGCGCAGCTCCGACTGCTTCCGGCCGTCGTTTCTGGGCCGATTCGCGGCGTCGAACCGCTCTCGAAACGCGGCGAAGTCACCGTCGAGGTGGGACTCGCCGTCCCGGTACCACCCGTCCGTCGTCGGGAAGATCCCCTTCGACGCGAGCTCCTCGATCAGGTCGAGCAGCTCGCCCGGCGCCGAGAGCGCCCGATAGAAGTCGGCGTGTTCCGGATAGTCGTCGCGGAACCCACCGAGGAACTCGCGGAACCGCTCGGCCTCGATCAGCTCGTCCTCGAGGATCCGCGTCGATCCCGTGATCTGCTCGTCGAGGCCGAGGTGCGTCGGCGCGGCGTCCCCGTGCTCTTGGAGGAGCTCGTGGCAGTGCGAGTGAAACGTCCGGATCGGGGCGTCGGCCAGCTCCCGCAGGTCGTACGCGCTGTGGTCGACGATCCGCTCTTTCATCTCGGTGGCGGCGCTCCGCGTGAACGTCGCCAGCAGTACGTCGTCCGGTTCCACGTCCGGCCGGTCGACGATCTGCCCGTAGCGGCGGGTGACGGCGAACGTCTTGCCCGTCCCGGGTCCGGCATCGACGAGGTACGACCCCTCGGTGCTCTCGATGAGCTCCCGCTGGGCGTCGTTCGGCGTCGGCTCGCTCATCGGTCGTCCCCCAGTAGCAGGTCGCGGTTGTCCACGCGCCGGTAGTTCGGCTCGCCGGCGAGCCCGTCGACCGGGAACCGCTCCTCGCCGGCCCGTCTGGCGTTGAGCTCGTCGAGGCGCTCGTCGACGAATGACTCGAAGGCGTCTAGCTCTTCCTCGAAGAACGCCCGCTTTCGGGCGCCGTTGAGCTCGCGGATCGCCTGGTCGACCCCCTTCTCGGCGTCGACGTCGGCGGCGGTCTCCGCGTCGACCGCGGCGGTGAACGCCGCGGCGAACTCCGAGTCGCGCAGCTCGCCCCTGTCCGTCGTCTCCGGGAACGTCAGCGGCGCGACGATCTCCTCGTAGGCCGCGTAGCCGAGGTCCTCGAACGTCTCCCGGCAGTCGGTGTAGCCGTCCAGCAGCCGGTCGAAGGCCTCCCGGGAGGAGACGTACTCGTCGAACGAGACCGGGTGATAGGTGACGGTCACGAGCGCGTCGTCGAGGTCTGCGTCGCCCGCGACGACGTCGTCCAGCGGTTCGAGGAAGTGGAAAAACGTGAACTCCAGCCGCTCGTCGGGGCGGATCGTCCGGTAGTAGGTCAGGTACAGCGCCGCCTGGAAGTTCGGGACGTCTGCCGGCGGATCGGTCGCCGCGCCCGTGACGACCTGCGTAAGTCGCTTCTTGCTCCCGCTCTTGTAATCGAGCAGATGGGTCGGCGACCGCACGAGATCGATCTTCCCCTTCACCCCGAGGGCGTCGTCCTCGAACCAGCGTTCGGTGAGCGGTGAGTCGACCGGCTCGCCGAAGCGCTCCGCGAAGAAGTTGGTCCCCCACCCCGAGGACGGCGTGAGGAAGTCGTCAGCGTCCGGCCCCGCCTCGTCGAGGTACTCCGTTATCAGCTCCAAGCCGATGCGGTACTTCCGGCGGCGGAGCGTCTCGTCGGCCGCCGAGAAGAACGGCTCGGCTTCCGCGACCATGTCGTCGACAAGGTCGTCGGTGTCGGCCGCCGCGACGACGTCCGGGTGGTTCACGTAGAACTCCGCGAAGTCGTGGAAGAGATTCCCCTCGACGAACCGCTCCTGATCGGGGGACTCGAGGAGCCGCCCGAAGAGGTAGTCCCGCGGGCTGTTGACGTAGCTGTTCAGGGACGACTGGCTGACCGTCTCGACCGGCTCGGGGTCGATTCCAGTTGACTCGCGCTCGAAACCGGTGCCCGTCGGCCGCGGTCGCCGCCGGTGTTCGACCGAGTCGAGGTCGCTGAACCGTTCGAACTCCTCGTCGAGGAGGTCGCCGAGGTATAGACAGGGGGTGATCGGCTCCCCGCCGGCCGCGTCCTGAACGAGGTAGTACCGACGGTCGCCGCTCTGGAGCAGGCGCTGGAAGCTCCCGACGTAGCGCTCGAACTGCGTCTCGGTGTCCACCCAGGGCCGCTGGGGCGCCGAGTGTGTCCACTCCTCGCCCATGCCGAGGTGGAAGACGACGGGGCGGTCCACGTAGGCGGAGGACTTCGCGTCGGCGAGGAGGACGCCTTCATTGTCCCTGTCGACCGGCACTTCGTAGGTCTGGAGGTAGTAGGCGAGCCGGTCGACGGCGCCCTTCGTCACGGGGTCGTCGGCGAGGCCGAGACTCCCCAGCTCCTCGTCGAGCCGGCTCAAGTCGACACCGGCTTCGGTCGCGTACGCATCGAGCGCCGCCGCGAACGTCCAGTCACCGATTGCGTCGCGGAACGTTCGCACCCACTCCGGACCTGCCCCGTCGACGGTCCCCAGCCGCCGCTCGCGGTCGGCGATCGGCGCGTCGATCCCCACCTGCGAGAGGACCGGGGTGGCGTCGCCGACGGTCGTCTCGGACCCCTGAAAGCAAAGCCGGAGGAGCCGGAGGAACGCCCGGTGGTGGGGGTCGTCGGCGAACCCCGGACCGCCGTAGAAGGGGACGTCGGCCGCCTCGAACGCGGACTCGACGAGCGAGGAGTACTTTCCGCCGCCGTCGAGGACGACGGCGACGCGGTCGGCGTTGCGCGCCGAGACCGTGTCGAGGAGCGCGGCGACGACGTCGGTCGCCGACTCGAAGACGTGGAACGGCGGGTGGTCGAACGCCTCGTCCGTAAACAGGTCCACGCGGTCGAACGTGTCCGGGAGGACGCTGCGCTCTAGGTTGGTCAGCTGATCGTGGCCGACCACGGCGAGGGACTGGTCTTCGTCGACCCCTCGATCCCCGTCGATCGAGTACTCGCTGAGCCGCTTCGAGGTCGTCCGGAGGGTGCACATCACCTCGACGACCTCGCGGGTCGCGTCGTCAACGTAGGCGTCGTACGCGAAGATCGCGTCGAGACGCCCCGTGTGTTCCCAACACTGGAGGACGTTCCCGACGGCGTACGCGACCGCCTTCCAGTCGTGGTCCGTCTCGTCGACGAGTTCGAGGAACGCGCGGCGGTCCTCAGCCTGCTCGCGCCGGCCGGCGGCGAGGCGGCGCGGCGTGGTCGCGAACGTCCCGAAGTGGGGGCGGTCGAGGCGGCGGTTGATCGCACTCGCCAGCGCGGCGTCTGGAGTCACGACGAGGTCGTACTCCGCGAGTTCCGCGTAGAGTGACGCCGCGGTCTTCGCTCTCCAAATAGGCACGACTACCGCGAACCGGACGAGTCACAAAAAGCTAGTGGGGCGCGCGGCTCGCGGGTAGTCGCGACGCACGTGGCGGGTGCCGACCCCGTGTTGAACCGACCGGTGCGTTACGAGCCGCCGTCGGTCGCCGCTCGGGACCCCGGAGGCGCCTGCGCAGCGGCCGCGGGCTCGGTCTCGAACCCGGCGACCTGTCGGTTCAGGTCGTCGGCCAGCGCGGAGAGATCCTGAACGGTTTCGGCGGTCTCCGCGAGCGACGACGTTTGCTCTTCGGTCGCCGCCGACACGTTACTCGACTCCGCGGCGGTCTGTTCGCTCACGCTGGCCACCTCGTCGACCACCGAGACGACCTCCTCAGTCGAAGCGGCCTGATCGTCGGTCGCGTCGCTGATCTCTCGGATGCCGCTCTCGGCCTCCTGTACCGCGTCCGCGATCTCGTCGAACGTTTCGATCGCGTTCGCTATCGTCTCCGACCCGCGCTCGACGCGCTCGCTCATCCGCTCCATCCGCCCGACCGTCTCGGTCGTGCTCGTCTGTGCCGTGTCGATCCGCTCTTCGACGGCGGTCGTCGCCTTCCCGGCCTCCTCCGCGAGCGATTTGACCTCGGAGGCGACCACGCCGAACCCCTCCCCGGCCTCGCCGGCGCGCGCCGCCTCGATCGAGGCGTTCAACGCGAGGATGTTCGTCCGCTCAGCGATCCCGGAGATCATCTCGACGATCTCACCGATCTGGTTCATGTCCGCTTCGAGCGCCTCGACCTGCTCGGCCGCCTCGTCCGCCTGCGTCTCGATCGACTCGATCTCCTCGGTCGCCGCCGCGGCGTACTCGCGGCCGGCGTTCCCCCGCTCGACCGCGGTCTCCGCGGTCTCGGTCACCTGATCGGCCGACGACGCGATCTCCTCGACCGTGGCCGACATGTCGTTCATCTCGTTGGCGACCTCTTGGAGGTTCTCGCTCTGTGTGTCCGCGCCGTACGATATCTCTTCGACGGACCCGGCGACCTCCTCGCTGGCGTCTTTCACCTCTTCCGTGTTCTGTGCGACCACGTCGCTCGACGCCGAGACGTTCTGTGCGATCGACTTGACGCTGCCGACGCTGTCGCCGAGCCGGTCGATCCCGTCGTCGAGGGAAGCCAGCACGTCCCCGTACGCCCCGGGGTAGTCGGTGTCGATGTCCTGCGCGAGTCGACCGCGCTTGAGCCCGTCGCTCGCGGCCGAGATCTGGTCGAAGCTGTTCGACAGCTGGGTGGTCCCTACAGCGAGGTCGTCGAGCACGCCGCCGTACTGTCCGGGGCGGTCCGTGTCGACGTCGCCCGTGAGATCGCCGCGCTGGAGACCGCTACTGACGCGCTGTATCGCGTCGAAGCTCGCGGCGAGCTCGGCGGCGCCCGTCTCAAGGTTGCTCACCGTCTCGCCGTACCGACCGGGGTATTCGGCCTCGAACTCCCAGCCGAGGTCACCCCGCTTGAGCCCGTCGCTCGCCGTCTCGATCTGGGTGAACACGCCGCGGAGATTGTCCCGCATCTGACCGTACGCGTCGACCATCCGACCGAGTTCGTCGCTCTCGACATGCGGGTCGACCGGCGTGTCGAGGTCGCCGTTGCTGATCGCGATGAGCCCTTCGGACAGCTGCGTGATCGGCGGCGTGATGCGACCGGCGACGAACAGCCCGATCACCACCGCCACGACGAACGCGCCGACGGTCAGTCCGAGTACCTCCGTTCGCGCGTTCTGCGTGGTGGTATCGGCGGCGACGACCGAGGCCTCCTTGTCCTCGACGGCCGCCCGTTCGAGCGCGGTTGCGGAGTCTTTGCTGTCGGCGACGATTGCGTCCAGCTCGTCGCCCTTCTCCCGCGCCACTTCCGTCTCGCCGGCTTCTAAGGCCGTGAACAGCTCCTGACCGATCGCGTCGTACTCCTCGTGTTGCGTCTGTAGCTCCTCGTACTCTTCTTGCTCTCCCTCGTTCAGGTCCTGTTGTTGTAACGCCGCCGAGTACTCGTCGAACCGCTGTCCGGCCGCCTCGAAGGCCTCACGTTCGCTCTCTTCCCCCAGGAGGGCAGCCTGTACGGCGACCTGTTGCTCCTCAATGGCGACCAGCATGTTCAGCGAGGCGTCGATCTTGTCGGCGTCATCGGAGATGGTGTGAGCCTCCTCGTCGACGGCGCCGACGGCTTGGTACCCGACCGCACCGGTGACGCCAACCAAGAGCGCAACCAAGACGAACGCGACGATGAGTTTCGGTCTGAGGTCCAGTTGGTCGATTTTTATCTTGCTTAACATATCTGGGGGTCCCCAACAGTGTGATAAGTAATTACGTGCCAAACTATTGGCCGTGATAATCAAGCAGGACGGTTCCTCGGCCACGCTGACAGCGGTATGTGACGTGTTTGATAGCCCTGTCATGTGGTGGCGACCGCAGCCTTCGCACCCGTGCGGACCGCGGCTCTCAACGGCGGTTCTGGATCGGAGAGCCACAGCCAGCGGGTCGACGCGCCGCTCGCCAGCCTCCCAGAGAGACGTCACTAGTCGTCAGCCTTCGGAGCCGCTACTCTCCGAACGTGTCGCGTGGAGCCCGCCTGTTTTTCCTGCTCGTCGCCTCGTCGCCGTGCTCGCGCCCGTTCGAGGCGTCCGCTGAGCGCATCCGCTGCCGAGAGTCCACCCGCGGTGAGGAGGCGCCGACAGTCGGTCCCACGCCGTTGACGCGTCTCGCGGCGAACATGGTGGGTTCAGCGTCGAGTCGTTCCGATCCAAGTTGACGCCGATCGCGCGACGCCTCGAGCCGATGCCGACCCGAACATCGAGAACAAGAGGGATCTGCGGCTGCCGGCGAGGTACTCTCACTGTGGTGCCCGGTGGTATCGGTGGAACCCGGGTCGTCGTAAAAACGGATGGGCGCTACAGGGCTTGAGTCCCGTAGTTATCTCGCAGTAATCGGCTTGATAGCGATTCCCCCACGGGCGATCGCGTTCAACGTCGACAACGTATCGCGCCCCACGATCGATCGACGTCTTCCAAAGCTTGAGGACGCAGGACTCGTGGAACGCTACACCGATCCACAGGGATACACTCGGATCACTAATCGTGGTCGCGCCTACCTCGTTGGCGAACTCGATGCTAGCGACCTCGAAGACGAGTGAGGTGGGGTCACGTCGCTACTCGACGCCGAGTTCGCGGGCGGCAGCGGCCGAGATTGTGAGACCGGCGTCGGCCGTGGTAACGCGCTCCTCTAGTACGTCGTCCAGTACCTCCCGGAGTTCAGTAATGAACGACCTCGGACGTTCGACCTGTACTTGTGTCGTGGACTTGTCGGCGTAGTTCAGCCCACGGTGTCGAACGTAGATCCGTGCGAACGACCGACGAACCGACTGGGGAACGTCCCACACGACCGCCGGGAGGTGGTCGAGCGACGTTTTCACGCCCATTGGTGCGCCCATTGCGACGAGGCATCGACCGAGAACCGTCCCGTCGAAGGTAGGGACGACCTCAGTCGCCCGGTTGGGCGTGTCAGCGTTTCGGGCGCGGGTCTCGACGCCGACGCGCTCAAAAGCATCGCGGAGTTCCTGGGAGGGGACTCGCTTTCCCGGTGTCACCGCAGGTACGTAGTTCCCGGCAGGGATACTCCCGCCGGCGAGGACGTGCGCGAGCAGTTCGACGAGCGCGGCGACCGTCTCGCTCTCTGGATCCGGGTCGAGCCAGCCGCGGTCGATTGCGGTATTGATTCCTCGAACCGGATCAGGGACAGCATCTTTAAGCCACCCACGGACACGCCCGGGAGGGAGTTTAAGCGCCCGCCCGACACGGACACGGCCGGCATTCGGGTGTTCGGCGGCGTACTCGCGGACGCGGCGATAGTCGAGGACCTTCTCCCACGGGTCCGGATACACGCGGTCGCTGTAAGTCCGGGAGAGGGCTTTCGCCGTGGGTTCCATAATTACAGGAATCACGTCAGCAAATTTGAATTTATCCGTCTAATTTTCTTTGCTGATACTCATGCCAGTAAGTACATAAGGCGGTCCTACCTCTTTACAAGTAACCAGCAACCGATCTGAACGGGTAGAAAGGTATCTCCGGCGTCAACGGCGGCACCCGAGTTCCCGAGACCTCGTTCAGCGGTGGCCGCTGGGTTCAAACTATGAAACCACGCAACCAATCCAACGCGGACGAACGGGCAGTGAGTCCCGTCATCGGCGTCATACTCATGGTCGCAATCACCGTCATCCTGGCGGCCGTCATCGGGACGTTCGTCCTCGGACTCGGCGACCAGTTAGGCGATACTGCACCGCAGGCGAGTTTCGAGATCGACGGCAATAATGACACAGCCATCAACGTGACCAAGACCGGCGGTCAGACGATCGACTCAGACGACCTCGTCCTCTCGGTTAACGGTGAGAGAGAGTCCGACAATATTAATAAAGGAGATTGGGAGAGCGGGGAGCAAAAAGGCATAGACTATGAGGGTGATGCCGGCGATGGAGCCACGGTTCGGATCATCCACGAGCCAAGCGGAAGCGCCATCTTTGAAGATACGTACGACTTCGAATCTGCGTAGTACAGGCTTATTATTTCCACCGGCTTTCTATTCTTGTCCTATACCGCAACCCGAGTACGTCAGTATTGAACCGCTGGATCGCTACCGGATCTAGCTCCTCCCGAGCTTCACAGATATTCTTTTTTGACTGAATAAGGTGAGCAAGCGCGGCATCTATCACAACGCTCATCGGCGGATCGTCGTCGGGACCGCTCGCCACGAT
>JBNJEE010000169.1:0-4796 GCA_051745525.1 Methanobacteriota archaeon
AGTACTCGCGCCGCGAGCGGGCGGTGCTCGCGGGTCGCAAAGCGCGGGTGGAACCCGCCGCCGGCCCGGGACGCGCGCAGGAGGTCCTTCCGTAACACGGCGACGGCTACGGGGGGACCCGCCTAAAACCGGGCGGTTCTCCCGGTGCGACACGCTTAACTCCGAAACCCGTCGATCGGAGGGTAATGAGTACCGACGCGGCGAGTGACGCCGACGCGGACGCCGACGGGGAGGGCGAGGGCGGCGTCGAGACGAGCGACGCCGACACCGCCGACAGCGAACCCGCCGAGTCCGAGGCGTTCACCCGCGCCTGCGAGGCGTTGGTCGATCGGATCCTCGCGGGCGAGATCGACCGCGACGACCTCGAGTCCGCGAAACTCGACGCCTGCTCGGAGTTCTCCTCCCCAAAGGTGCCGAAGAACACCGAGATCCTCGACCACGCGCCCGCCGAGGCCCGTGACGACGTGATCGAGGTCGTCCAGCGGAAGCCGGTCCGGACCGCGTCCGGGGTGTCCCCCATCGCGATCATGACCTCGCCGAAGCTGTGTCCCCACGGGAAGTGCCTCTACTGCCCGGGCGGTCCCGCCTCGGAGTTCTCCTCGGCGCAGTCGTACACGGGCCACGAGCCCGCCGCGGCCCGCGGCAAGCAGAACGACTACGACCCGTACGGGCAGGTCACCCTCCGGCTCGAACAGCTCCGGAAGATCGGCCACCCGGTCGACAAGGCCGAGCTCATCCTGATGGGCGGCACGATGACGGCGCGCTCGCACGACTACCAGGAGTGGTTCGTCAAGCGCGCGCTGCAGGCGATGAACGACTACGACCTCGACAAAGAGCCCGAACCCGCCGAGGGCGAGTCGTTCGCGCCTGACCCGGAGGAGACCGAGTTCGAGTACCTCGAAGACGTGATCGCCGAGAACGAGACCAACGAGATCCGCAACATCGGGACGACGTTCGAGACGAAGCCGGACTGGTGTGACCCCGAGCAGATCGACCGCATGCTCGATCTCGGCGGCACCAAAGTCGAGGTCGGCGTCCAGACGACCTACGAGCGGATCAACCGCGAGATGCACCGCGGCCACGGCAACGAGGCCTCGCGGAACGCCAACCGCCGCCTGCGCGACGCCGGCTTCAAAGTCGGCTTCCACATGATGCCGGGCCAGCCGGGGATGACCAAGGAGATGTGCGTCGAGGACTTCCGCCAGCTGTTCGCGAACCCCGAGTGGCGGCCCGACTACCTGAAAATCTACCCGACGCTCGTCGTCGGGGGGACCCGCGTGTACGACCGCTGGCGCCGCGACGAGTTCGAGCCGCTCTCGAACGAGGAGGCGGCCGACGTCGTCGCCGAGGTGATGGACCTCATCCCGAAGTACACCCGGCTCCAGCGCGTCCAGCGCGACATCCCCGCGGACTTCATCGAGGGCGGCGTCTGGAAGTCGAACCTCCGGCAGCTGGCCGACCAGCGGGCCGAGGAGAAGGGGATCGTCCAGCGGGACATCCGCGCCCGCGAGGTCGGTCACAACGACGCCGACCCCGACCCGGACGACGTCGAACTCGACGTGTTCACCTACGAGGCCGGCGGCGGGACGGAGCACTTCATCTCCTTCGAAGACCCCGTTCGCGACCTGCTCGTCGGGTTCTGCCGCCTGCGGTTCCCCTCGTTTTCGCCCGACCAGCCCGGTGCGCCGGGCACCGAAACCGACGCGACCCGCCGCGAGCTCGCGGACGCCGCGCTCATCCGCGAGCTGCACGTGTACGGCACCGAGGTCGCCATCGGCGGCGACGGCGACTGGCAGCACCAGGGGTACGGACAGAAGCTCCTCGAACGCGCCGAGGAACTCGCCCGCGACGCCGGCTACCGCAAGCTGGCGATCATCTCGGGGATCGGCGCCCGCGAGTACTACCGAAATAAGCTCGGCTACCACCAAGACGGGCCGTACGTCTCGAAGCGGTTGTAGTCGACACCGGACGCGACCGCTCTCGATTCGTCTCTCTTCGCCTCGACGGCCCGTCCGCACAACGACACGCCTTTTTCCGGGCCGACTGTCTCTGTCGAGTATGGACCAGAAGCGGGAGCTGTCGAGCATCGACCTCGGCGCGCTCGTCACCGAGCTCAATCGGTACGCGGGCGCGAAGGTCGACAAGGCGTACCTCTACGACGACGACCTGCTCCGGCTGAAGCTCCGCGACTTCGACCGCGGGCGCGTCGAACTCATGATCGAGGTAGGCGACGTCAAGCGCGCCCACGTCGCGGACCCCGAGCACGTCGCGGACGCGCCCGGCCGCCCGCCGAACTTCGCGAAGATGCTGCGGAACCGCCTGTCGGGCGCTGACTTCGCGGGCGTCGAGCAGTACGAGTTCGACCGCATCCTCACGTTCGAGTTCGAGCGCGAGGACGAGAACACGACGCTCGTCGCCGAGCTGTTCGGGCAGGGGAACGTCGCCGCGCTCGACGAGACCGGCGAGGTCGTCGGGTCGCTCTCGACGGTTCGGCTCAAGTCGCGGACCGTCGCGCCCGGCGCGCAGTACGAGTATCCCGCCTCACGGCTCAACCCCCTCGACGTGAGCCTCGGCGGGTTCAAACGCCACATGCGCGAGTCCGACAGCGACGTGGTGCGGACGCTGGCGACCCAGCTCAACCTCGGCGGGCTCTACGCCGAGGAGGTGTGCACCCGCGCGGGCGTCGAGAAGACGCTCTCGGTCGACGAGGCGACCGACGACCAGCTCCGCGCGCTCCACGAGGCGCTCTCGCGGATCGGCGAGCGACTCCGCTCCGGCGACATCGACCCGCGCGTGTACGAGGAGGCGCTCGACGGAGACGGGGACGGGGAGGAAGACGGGAACGGAGACGGCGACGCGGACCGCGACCCCCGGGTCGTCGACGTCACTCCGTTCCCGCTCTCGGAACACGAGGGGCTCCCGAGCGTCGGCTTCGACTCGTTTAACGCCGCCGTCGACGAGTACTTCTACCGGCTCGAACACGAGGACACCGACGCGGGCGAAGCCCCCGCCGACGCCAGCGCGTCCCGTCCCGACTTCGAGGAGGAGATCGCCAAACAGGAGCGGATCATCGAACAGCAACGCGGGGCGATCGAGGGGTTCGACGAGCAGGCGGCACAGGAGCGCGAGCGCGCGGAGCTGCTGTACGCCGAGTACGACCTCGTCGACGAGGTGCTCTCGACGGTGCGGGACGCCCGCGCGAACGACGTCCCGTGGGACGAGATCGCCGACACGCTGGCCGCCGGCGCGGAGCGAGGCATTCCGGCCGCCGAAGCGGTCGTCGACGTGGACGGGAGCGACGGGACAGTCACGGTCGAGTTGGGCGACGACGGCACTCGCGTCGAGATCGACACGGGCGCGGGCGTCGAGGTCAACGCCGACCGGCTGTACCAGGAGGCCAAGCGGATCGAGGAAAAAAAGGCGGGCGCCGAGCAGGCGATCGAGTCCACCCGAGCGGAGCTGGAGGCGGTCAAAGAGCGGAAAGCAGAGTGGGCGGCTCAGCAGGCGGCGGCCGACGGCGACCAGTCCGACTCCGAGGAGGACGACGACGACGAGGAACACGAGATCGACTGGCTCTCGCGCTCGTCGATCCCGATCCGACGGCCGGAAGACTGGTACGAGCGGTTCCGCTGGTTCCACACCGCGTCGGGCTACCTCGTCATCGGCGGCCGCAACGCCGACCAGAACGAGGAGTTGGTGAAAAAGTACATGGGGAAACACGACCGGTTCTTCCACACGCAGGCGCACGGGGGGCCGGTGACCCTGCTGAAGGCCGCCGGGCCGTCGGAGTCGGCGGACCCGGTCGACTTCTCCGAGCAGACGCTTCGGGAGGCCGCGCAGTTCGCGGTGTCGTACTCCTCGGACTGGAAGGACGGCCGCGGCGCGGGCGACGCGTACATGGTCGAGCCCGATCAGGTCTCGAAGACGCCCGAGAGCGGCGAGTACATCGAGAAGGGGAGCTTCGTGATCCGCGGCGACCGCACCTACTTCGAGGACGTGCCCTGTCGGGTCGCCGTCGGCGTCCAGTGCGAGCCGGTGACGCGAGCGATCGGCGGGCCGCCGTCGGCGATCGTCGACCGCGCGGCCGCCTCGGTAACGCTGGAGCCGGGGATGTACGCCCAGAACGACGCGGCGATGATGGTGTACCGGGAGCTGAAGGGCCGCTTCGCCGACCAGTCGTTCGTGCGCAAGGTCGCGAGCGCGGACCAGCTCCAGGAGTTCCTGCCGCCGGGCGGTTCCGACATCGTCGACTGAGGCGGTCGAGGCCGGCTTCGACCGCCGTCTCTGTTTCGCCGTCGCGATCGGGTCAGAGCGCGACCCTTTCAAGCCTCCGCGACCGAGTCGGCGTATGAGCTTCGAGGCGCTGCCGGACGGCTGGCGGGTGTGGAACGAGGAGCCGAGCGGTCGGGCCATCCTCGTCTACCGACCGGACGTCTTTAGCGGCGACGACCTCCCGCCGGAGTGTCTCCCGACGATCTACCTGACGAATGGCTCGCGAAACGCCCGGCCGGGGGCCGGGCAGTACGCCACCGACGAGTGGCACGTCGTCCTCTTTTTAGAACCTGAGATCGAGGCGGTCGCGGAGACGCACGACGGCCGCGAGGCCGGCGCGGCCAGCGCCGTCGACGTCGCGGCGCGGTTCGCCGCGGGCGAGATCGACTACCGGGCCGCGTATCAGGTGCCTCGCGAAGATTACTTCGAGCGGCTCGACGAGTACGTCGGCGGGGAGTCAGCGGCGGAGTGAGGCGAACGCCGACGGGAGCGGACCGCTTGTGAGCACAGGAGATCGGACAGAA
>JBNJEE010000047.1:0-15776 GCA_051745525.1 Methanobacteriota archaeon
GGTCGCGATGTTGGCCTGCGACGACCCCGAGATAGACGAGTCGCGCGTCGAGGTGCTCGGCTCCGACATCAGCGAGGAGGCGCTCGACAACGCCCGCGACGGGGTCTACCACACGACGCGGACGACCGACATCGCCGAGGAGCTGGAGCCGCTCTCCGACCCGGACCGCTACGTCGAGCGCGAGGGGGACACGTTCCGCGTCCGCGAGGCCCCCCGCCGGCTCGTGAGCTTCGAGACCCACGACCTGATCCGCGACGGCGCCCGCGACCCCTTCGACGTGGTGCTGTGTCGGAACCTGTTGATCTACATCGACGTCGACCACAAGGCGGCCCTCTTCGACACGCTGGAGGCGTCGCTCGCCGACGACGGCGTCCTCGTGTTGGGGATGACCGAGAGCGTCCCCCCGGACCGGACCGACCGCTACGAACCGATCGACAAGCGACGGCGGGTGTTCGGGAGGCGCTGATGTCGCTGTACCAGCACGCCCGGGACGGGAACGCGGAGCGCCTCCGGGACGCGCTCGGCAGCGACAGCGCGGCCGTCCGGAAGCGTGCCGCGGAGTTCCTCGGCGAGATCGGCGAGGAGGGCGACCAGCCGACGGTCGACGGGCTGCTCCGCGCCGCGACGACCGACGACGACCCCGAGGTCCGGGGAGCGGCGGTCGACGCGCTCGACGAGATCGGCGAGGAGGCGCTCCAGCAGCTCCTCAAGGAGCTCACCGGCGGCGGCGGCGACGCCGAGGCCGAGTGGGTCACGGCGCGCAAGTTCGCCCGCGCGCTGGAGGCCGACCGGCCCGAGCTCCGGATGGCGGCGGCGAACGCCCTCGGGCGCCTCGACGACGCGAGCGGCCTCCAGGCGCTCGTCGGCGCGCTCGACGACGAGGACCCCCGCGTCCGGCTCCGCGCGGCGCAGGCCTGCGGGAGCTTCGCGAACGCCCGGGCGGTCCCCGGCCTGCGCGAGCGGCTCGGCGACGATGACCCGCGCGTGCGGCGCGCCGCCGCGAACGCGCTGGGGACGATCGGCACGGACCAGGCGCTGTCGCCGCTGCTCGACCTGCTCGACGACGGCGACGGGTCTATCCGCCGGATCGCGGCCGGCGCGCTCGGGAAGGCGAGCACCCCGGAGCCGGTCGAGCCGCTCGCGCGGGCGCTCGGCGACGAGAGCGCGGTCGTGCGCAACGCCGCAGTGTACTCGGTGATCGAGCTGCTCTCGAACGTGCCGACCCAGCAGAGCCACGCGGTCCGCGACCGGGTGGTCTCGGAGCTGAAGGCGGCGGACGACGCGACCGTCGTCGAGCCGCTGGTCGAGATCCTCACCGACGGCCAGCAGTCCCGCCAGCGGCGGAACGCGGCGTGGATCCTCGGTCGGGTGGCGGAGCCGGACGCGTCGCTGGCGGTGGAGGCGCTCGCGGACGCGCTCGCGGACGCCGACCCGCAGACGGCGCAGTTCGCGGCCACGAGCCTCAAGAGCCTCGGCGGGCCGGTCGTCGAGGACCGCCTGCTCGGCAAGCTGGGTCCCGAACACCCGGAGGATGCCCGCGCGAAGGCGGTGTTCGTCCTCGGGCAGATCGGCGGACAGGAAACGCTCACCCGACTCGAAGCGTACGCGGACGACGACAGTCAGGCCGTCAGAAAGCGCGTGTTCTCGGCCGTCTCGAAGCTCCGCGCGGGGGGTCCCTAGATGGCGCAACAAGGCGACGAGTACAAGATCACCGACACGCAGGCGAAGTTCGCGGTCGCGGTCCGCGAGGGCCGGAAGGTGAGCGATGTCTCGTGGACGCCGGGACGCGTCCTGCTGTCGAACCGCCGGCTGATACTCGCGGGCAACGACGGGAAACGGACCGTCCCGCTGTCGAAGCTGGAGCGGCTTGGCGGCCGGCACGACGCGAACCAGTCGGTCGCGCGCGTCTCCAACTACGTGAGCTTCGACCTCGGCGAGCAGGTGCTGCTCGTCGCCGCAAAGGACCATGAGCCGTTCGAGCGCGACGTCTACCGCGCGCTGCTCGACCAGAAGACAGTGATGGCGAAACACCCCGCGATCGAGGGTGGGGTCGTCCAGGACACCGAGTGGGAGCAGGCCCGCGTGAAGATCGACGAGAACGGGCTCAACGCCGCCTTAGAGCGCGGCGCGTTCGTGAAGTTCGACCTCGACGACATCAGCGGGCTCGACGCGGCGAAGCGCACCGTCAACGGCGACAAAAAACCCGTCATCGAGGTGTCGCACACCGACGACGAGGGGACGAGCATCGAGACGCACGTCGCCGGCGACCCGAGCCGGATGCGGTTCGTCGAGTCGTGGCTCCGCAAGGGGGAACAACGCAGTTCGACGAACGTCGACCTCTCTAGCCGCGACCGCGAGGTGCTGATGGCGCTGTACTCCGGGGTCTCGCCGTTCGAGATCCCCTCGTTCCTTGGGATGGACGTCGACGACGTCGAGGAGACGTTCGAGCGGCTGGTCGACCTCGAGGTGGTCGAGGAGGTCCGCATCCGCCGGGAGGTCGCGCTCAACTCCCGCGGCCGCAACATCGCCAGCGAGGCGATGAACGAGCAGTAGGGGTCCGACGAGCGGATTCACCTCCGCCGCCGCGTCGAACCACGCTTAAGTCGTCGCCCGGCGGAGTACGGGCATGAGCTACGAGGCAGTGCTTTTCGACCTCGACAACACGCTGTACCCGTACGCCCCGTGTAACGAGGCTGGCAAGCGGGCCGCGCTCGACGCCCTCCGCGAGCGGGGGTACGAGCTGGACCGCGACGCGTTCGACGGGCTCTACGCGACCGGTCGGCGGGAGACCAAACGCGAGACCGGCGGGACCGCCGCCTCTCACTCGCGACACGTCTACTTCAAGCGCGGGCTCTACCGACACGCGGGCGAGCCCGACGTCGCGGGCGCGCTGGCGGCCGGCGATGCCTACTGGAACGGTTACCTCGCGGCGATGTCACTCTGTGACGGCGTCGAAGTGGTCTTCGACGCCCTCGACGCGGCGGGGACCGACGTCGCGGTCGTGACGAACCTCACGACCCGCGTCCAGCTGCGGAAGCTCGTCCGCCTCGGGATCGACGACCGGATCGACCTGCTCGTCACCTCCGAGGAGGTGGGTCGCGAGAAGCCGAGCGCGCTCCCGTTCACGACCGCGCTCGCCGAGCTCGACTGTCCCCCGAGCGAGGCGCTGGCGGTCGGCGACAGCGTCGAGACGGACGTCGCCGGCGCGAACGCCCTCGGGCTCGACTCGGCGCTGTTCGTCGCCGACGGCGACGCGCCCGCCGACGCGGACCGCTCCGCGGAGCGGCGCCCGGACCACCGGCTCGACGCCTTCGCCGACCTAACGGAGGTGGCGGCGTGACCCGCGACGGCTCCGGAGGCGGCCCCGGATCCGGAGGCGGCCCCGGCTCCGCGGGCGACTCCGGCCCGGACGCGAACCCCGACCGCCTGCGCGAGGCGCGCGAGGCGGTCGTCGAGTACGCGCCGGCGCTCGCCGACCTGACGCCCGGGCGCACCGGAAACCTGAGCGTCCGCGACGGCGACGCGGTCGCGGTCACGCCCACCGGCGTCCCCTACGACTCCTTCGACGCCGCCGACGTGCCCGTGGTGTCGCTGGAGGGCGAGCGGCTGGCCGGGCGGATGGCGCCGTCGAGCGAGGTGCCGATGCACACGGGCATTTATCAACACGACCGGCCGGGAGCGATCGTTCACACCCACTCCCCGTGGGCGACAACGATGGCGACGCTCGGCCGGAAGCTTCCCCCGATCCACTACATGATCGCCGCCGTGGGCCGCGAGGTACCGCTGGCCGACTACGCGCCGTACGGCACCGAGGAGCTGGCCGCGAACGTCGTCGCCGCGATGGCCGAGGCCGACTCCGACGCCGCGATCCTCGCGAACCACGGGCTGGTGGTGACCGGCCCCGATATCGAGACTGCGGTCGAGAACACCCACCACGTCGAGGACATCTGCCGGCTCTACCTGCGCGCGTCCGCGGTCGGCGAGCCGCACGTCCTCACGGACGAGCAGATGGCGACAGTCGAGGAGCGGTTCGAGAGCTACGGCCAGCAGCCGGACACCAAGTAGGGCAGCCGGACGCCGAGTGTTCCCCGACCGCGCCGTCAGTCGACCGGTTTTATAAATACACGGCCGGCTACCGGATCGGTATGACGGACACCGAGCCGGCGCCGGCGGTCAGCGAGACCGCCGAGTCGATCGCGACGATGGAGATCCGCGGCGCGGCGACCATCGCCTCCGCGGCCGCCGAGGCAATTGCCGAGCAGGCGGAGGCGGCGGCCGCGGCGGACGCGACCGCGAGCGACCCGGAGGCGTTTCGTGCGTCGATGCGCGCCGCGGCGCGGACCCTCCGCGAGACGCGCCCGACCGCGGTGTCGCTGCCGAACGCCCTCCGGTACGTCCTCCAGCGGATGGAGGGCGACTCGGTCGACCGGCTCCACCGGAGCGTCGTCGACGCGAGCGACGCCTTCGTCGAGCAGTTAGACCGTGCGCAGGAGGACCTCGGGCAGGTGGGGGCGAACCGCCTCGCGGACGGCGACACGGTGATGACGCACTGCCACTCCACCGACGCCTTGGCGTGCATCGAGGCCGCCGTCGAGCAGGGGAAGTCGATCTCGGCGGTCGTCAAGGAGACGCGCCCGCGCCAGCAGGGCCACATCACCGCCGAGCAGCTCCGCGACGCGGGCGTTCCCGTCACGCTGATCGTCGACTCCGCGGCGCGGCGCTACCTCGACGAGGTCGACCACGTCGTCGTCGGCGCCGACTCGATCGCGGCGGACGGCGGCGTGATCAACAAGATCGGCACCTCGGGGCTCGCGGTCAACGCCCGCGAGCGCGGCGTCCCGATCATGACCGCGGCCCAGACGATCAAGCTTCACCCGGAGACGCTGACGGGCCACACCGTCGAGATCGAGATGCGCTCCGAAGAGGAGGTGATAGCTCTCGAGGCGCGCGACGAGATCGGCGAGATAGCGGTCGAGAACCCCGCGTTCGACGTGACGCCGCCGCGGTACATGGACGCGATCGTCACCGAACAGGGGCAGTTCCCGCCCGAGAGCATCGTGACGCTGATGCGGGAGCTGTTCGGCGAGGGTGCCGCCGAGCCGTGGGCGGAGCCATGAGCGGGCGCGACGAGGAAGTCGACGACTGGGACGAGACGGTCGCGGCGTGGGACCGCGAGGTCGACGAGTGGGAGGAGGCCCCGGACGGCGGTACCGAAGGCCGGATCGACGGCGACCCGGACGCCGACGCGCCCGGTGACGAGACCGCCGACGACGCCGTCGACCCCGCCGTCGACCGCGACTCCGCCGTTGACCGCGACCCCGACCTGACCCCCGATGAGACCGACCGCGTGCCGAAGGTCGTCTCGGCGGGGCACATCAACTGGGACGTGACGATCCACGTCGATAGCCTGCCCGAGCCGGACGGAGAGACGCGGATCGACCGGCTCGAGCAGTCCGGCGGCGGCAGCGCCGCGAACGTCGCGGTCGGGCTCGTCGACCTGGGCGGCCAGTCGATCGTCTACGGCAGCGTCGGCGGCGACGAATCGGGCGCGCTGGCGCTGCGCGAGCTCGCCAGCGCGGGCGTCGACCCCGGGCAGGTGCTGGTCGACGCCGACGAGCCCACCTCGGTGAAGTACGTCATCGTCGACGGCGGCGGCGAGTTGCTCATGCTCGCGAACGACGGCGCCAATGAGTCGTTCTCCGCGGCCGGGCTCGACCGCGACACGCTCGCGGCCGCCGACCACCTCCACCTCACCGGGCACCAACCCGAGACCGCGGCGGCGCTCGCGACCGCGGCGGCCGAGGCGGGCGCGACGCGGAGCTTCGACCCCGGCCGCCGCGTCGCCGACCGCGAGTTCGAGGCCGCGCTCCACGCGAGCGACGTGCTCTTCTTGAACGACCGCGAGGCCGACGCGCTCGAAGCGGCGACCGACGTCGACCCGTGGGAGCCGGACGACCGCGTCGTCGCGATCAAGCTCGGCGACGAGGGCGCCACCGTGCGGACGCCCAACGGCAGCGTCTCGCACCCGGGGTTCGACGTCGACCCGGTCGACACCACCGGGGCGGGCGACGCCTTCGCGGCCGGGTTCCTCGCCGCCGCGCTGCGCGAGCCGGAGATCACCGGCGGCGGGTTCTCGCACGACCCGCGCAACTATCAGGTGCCGATCCTGGTGGGCAACGCCTGCGGCGCCGTCGCGACCGAGTCGGTGACCGCCCGGACCGAACTCTCGTGGAACCGCGTCCGCGAGACGATGGGCGAGTCGCCCGAGACGGACCTCCTCATCGAGGTCCGCGCCTGAGGCGCCGGCTCGACGCCGGACCTACCTCCCGACCGGTCGGCGCTACCCCTCGTAGTCGAACGCGACCGCGAGGTCGGCGGCGCCGAAGAAGACGAACCGGTACCGGCCGGGGACGAGATCAGGACACACGCGGAGTACGTCGCCGTGCGGACCGTTCTCGACGAGCCCGGACTCCGTCATCTCGAACTCCCACGCCAGCGTCTCGTCCGGTCCGACGCCGATCGCCTCGTCCGTGTAGCCGAACGTCACGTCGCCCTCGGTCCCGCGGAGTTCGGTCCACCCCGCCTCGGTCAGAATCTCTAGGTTGTACTTCCCTTGGTTGCCGACGTACGCCGTCTGCCCGGAGACGTTCGTCAGTTCGATCCGGAACCTGGTCCCGCGGCCGATCGCGAGCGGGTCGGACCCGGGGTCGTCGTCGCCGGGGATCACGACGCGGAGCGCGAGCGGCCCGTCGCCACCCGCGTCGCTGCCGGCGCCGCCCCCGCCGCCCCAGTTGACCTCGCCGTCGTACAGCTTCGGGTGGCGCTCGAAGCCGTCGACGTCGCAGTCGAAGGCGGCGGGGACGTTTGAGGGCTCGTGGTCGGGTCGGACCTCGCCGGCGAGACTGTCCGGGTCGCGAATTCCGTCGGTGTCGCGCACCGTCCCCGTCTCACCCCAGCCGTCGGTGACGGAGAGTCGCGCCGCGTCGGGGAGGGGGTCGCTCGTGACGCGCAACAGCGCGGCCGAGTAGGTGATCGCCTCGCCGCAGGCGACCTCCTCGTCGTCCGCCCCTCGGACCGTCGCGTCCGCAACGAGGGCCCCGTCCTCGACGCCCACGTCGTCGAACTTGATCTCGTCGTGACAGGTGTCGGGACCGACGGACTCGACGTAGACGAGGATCGAGTCGGCGAAGTCCGTCTCCTCGACGAACGCGCGGGCCTCCTCGGGGGCGTCGCCGAGCAGCCACGAGGCGTCCCCCTCCTCGGCGATCAGCACGCAGAAGCCGCGCAGATCGGTTCGGTTCCACGCGGGCCCCGAGAGGGCCGCGCCGACCTGGTGGACCGCGGTCGTCACCTCGCCGGCGTCGCCGACGGCTCCGTCGCCGCCGTCGGTCCCGTTTTCGTCCGCGGGGGCGCCGGCTTCCGTACACCCCGCGAGCGCGGCGGCGCCGCCGGTGGCGACGCCGTAGAGGGCCGCTCGTCGCGTGAACTCGGTCATACCTGCCGGTACGCGGCCGACGCATAAGGGCTTCGTGTAAACGCAAACGCCCGTCTGACCAATCGCGGCGGGCGGTTTCGCCCCGGTCGACTCGGCACGCCGCGCTCGCCTCAGGCCGTCTGCGCTCGCCTCACGCCGGCGCGAACAGCGCCTCGATCCCACCATCGTCGAGGCCGGCGGCGAGGCCGAGCGCGAGCGCGACGCGCGCTTTCGCGGCTGGGAGATCGCCGGCGAACGTCGCCCCGCGGTCCGCGAGCGTGACGGCGCCGCCGGGGGTCCCGTACACCGGCTCCGTCGGCCCTGCGGGCGGGCGGCCGGCGACGACGACAGGGACGTGCTCGACCGCCTCGCCGATCGCGTCGCCGAGCTCGCCGGTGACGTTCCCGAGGCCGGTCCCCTCGACGACGACCCCGCCGACGCCCGCGTCGAGCGCGCGTTCGAGGGCCCCCGCGCCGACGCCGGTCCCCGAGTGGACTACCGGGACCTCGGGCACTCGACCCGGGCCTTCGATCGCGTCCGCGAGCGGGGCGACCGCGACGCCGCGCTCGGGGGTCCGAACGAGCCGCGAGGCGGCGCGGGTGAACGTCGCCACCGGTCCCGCTCCCGGCGAGGTCATCGTCGACAGTGCGTTGCTGTGGCGCTTCACGACGTCGCGGGCGGCGTGGAGCTCGTCGTCGAAGGCGACGTGAACGCCCGGCGCGAACCGCTCGTCCCCGGCCGCTCGGACGGCGAGGGCGAGGTTCGCGGGGACGTCGCTGGAGGGCTCGTCAAGCCGGCGTTGCGCCCCGGTGACGACGACCGGCGCGTCGAGGTCGGTGAGGAGGTCGAGCGCGAACGCGGTGTCCGCGAGCGTGTCCGTCCCGTGCGTGACGACGACGCCCTCGGCGCCCTCGCTCACCGCGTCGCGCGCGGCCGCCGCGGTCGCGAGCACGTCCCGCCATCGGACGTCGAACCCGGGCTGCGAACAGACCTCTCTGGTCGTCACTCGCGCGTCGTCGCTCACGGCCGGCACCGCCGCCACGAGGTCGTCGCCGGTCTTCTCGGGGGCCGCGCCGTCGTCGCTCGGCTCCGAGGCGATGGTGCCGCCGCAGGCGACCACCGCCACTCGGGATCGCCCGCCGTCGGCGCGCGCGGCGGGGCGGTCTCGGTTGCTTCCGGCGTCGCTGTGCCGACCGGTCGGCTCTCGCTGTCCGTCGCGGCGATCGGTCTCTGGCATACCCAACCTCGCTCCCCGACGGACAAAGCGGTTGGTGCCGCGGCAGTCGTTCGGATCCGGATCGGTCGGTCCGACGCGGCCGGACCGGCCGGATCGAGCCGAGACGGCGGGATCGAGGGTGATCTCGAAACAAATGATTAGCGAGCCTGATAAACAGTTAAAACGTTTCTGCGGCGGTTTTAAAACGACTCGTTCGGTCGAGAAACGCCGTGAAATTCGCCGAACCCTCGTCGGGCTATATGTGGTCCCCCGTTCTACGAGGAAGTGTCCATGTCAACCCCCGCTCCCACGCAGATCGCGTCCGGCGAACGACTCGCCGGGCTGATGACCGGCACCGTCAAGGCCGCCGCCTTCTGGGCGGCCGTCGCCATCCCGGCCGCCTACCCCGTCCTCCTGTACTCGGGGCTCGACGGCGGCACCGGACGGCTGTTCGTGGTCCTGCTGTTCGCGAACGCCCTCGCACTCGCGCTCGGCCACGACTACAAACGCTGACGTCGGCGCAGGACCGCTCGCCGAGACCCGACCGGACCCGAACCGCCCGGCTGAACGCCTGACGCGTCGCGTGGACACCGGCGCTCCGCCCTCCTGCCCTCCGCCTCCCTCCCGCCTGTCCTCCATCCTCCCGCCTGGCCTCCGCTCTCCTGCCCTCCGCCTCCCCTAGTTTCGTTCCTCGCGCCAGCGTCTCGCTCTCGAAGCGCTTACCCTCGCCCCGATCCGACTGGGCGTATGAGCGACGAGACCCGCGTCGAGTGGCGCGACTGGGGCCCCGAGGCGTTTGCCGAGGCGGACGAGCGCGACCGCCCGGTGCTGCTCTCACTGTCGGCCACGTGGTGCGAGGGCTGTCACGAGATGGACGCGATCACCTACGCGGAGCCGCGCATCGCGGCCAACGTCAACGATGGGTTCGTCCCCGTCCGCGTCGACGTCGACCGCCACCCGCGGGTTCGCGAGCGGTACAACATGGGCGGGTTCCCGACCACCGCCTTCCTCACCCCAGAGGGGAAGCTGCTGACCGGCGCGGGCTACCTCGATGTCGACGGAATGCGGCAGGTCCTCGAGTCGGTCCGGCAGATGTGGGCCGACAAGGGCCGCGAAGCCGGGCGCGTCCCCCGCGCGCTCGACGCCGACCTGCCGCCCCGCGGCGAGCTGACCGACGGGATCGAGAGCCACCTGGCCGGACAGTTGGAGGCCAAGTACGACGAGGAGCACGCCGGCTGGGGGACGGACGCGAAGTTCCCGTTACCCCGCACCGTCGAGTTCGCGCTGAAGCGCGACCGGAACCGCGCGCTCCGGACCCTCGACGCGGTCCGCGACCACCTGGCCGACGACGTGGACGGGGGGTTCTTTCGGTACGCGGGCACGCGCGACTGGGGCGATATCGCCTACGAGAAGCCGCTCGACACGAACGCGGCCGTGACCCGCGCGTTCGCGAACGCCTTCCTTTACACCGGCGACGAGGCGTACCTGGAGCCCGCGCTCGACGCCGTCGGCTTCCTCACCGACGACCTCTGGAGCGGCTACGGCGTCGGCGGCAGCCTCGGTCCCGGGCTCGGGCGCGCCTACTACGCCGCGCCCGCCGCGGACCGCGCGGACCTAGACGAACCGCGCCGCGACCTGACGGCCTTCGCCGGCGGCAACGCGCTCGCCGCGGACGCGCTGCTCGCGGCCGCCGCCTACACCGACGACGAGCGCGCCCGCGAGTACGCCGGCCGGATCCTCGACGGCCTCGAGCGGGACCTGATCGACATCGAGTCCGGCGCGGTGACCCGCTATCGCGGCACCGACGAGGTCGGCGAGTCCGACCTGCTCGAAGACGCCGCCCGCGTCGTCGGGGCGTACGTCCGCGCCGCCGGCGTCTTCGGGGAAGGCGCCGACGTCGCCCGCGCGGTCGCGGACCGGGCGATCGACCGGCTCCGCGTCGACGGATCGTTCGTCGACGGGCCGCGCTCCGGGGCGGGGCTGCTCGACCGGTCGTTCCGCCCGCTCGACGCCAACGTCGAGATGGCGTCGTCCCTGCTCGACCTCGCGGCGCTCACCGGCGAGGAGCGCTACCGCGAGGTCGCCCGGGAGACGGCCGAGGCGTTCGCCGGCGCCACCGAGCGGCTGAGCGTTCAGGTCGCCGGGTACGGCAGCCTCGCCGCCCGCCTGCGGCGCGGGGGGACCGTCATCGCGGTCGGGGCCGAGCCCGGGAGCGACCTCCACCGCGCCGCGTGGCGGGTCGCCGACCATGAGAAGGTGATCGCGCCGAACGCCCACCAGGCCGACGCGCCCGCGCCGCGGACGGTTCCCGAGGGGACCGCGGTCGTCCTCGGGGGTGACGACGCCTCCGAGCCGGCGGAAACACCGGACGAGTTGATGGACCGGGTGGGCGACGTCTTGGCATAACGCCCTCGACGACGCCGAACGACGCGCCTACGGACTCGTTCTCGCGTCGTCGATCCCCCGCGACGACCGATCCGGATCGTAAACGGGCGACGCGTTTATACCGATGCCGCGGCATCCCATCGTATGGCATCTCTCCGCGATCTGGGGCTCTCAGAGTACGAGGCCCGGGCGTACCGCGCGCTCCTCCGGACCGGGCCGACGACGGCGAAGGACCTCTCGCGGGCCAGCGAGGTCCCGATGGGGCGGATCTACGACGTGCTCAACAGCTTAGAACAGCACAACCTCGTCCGCAGTCAGGCCGCGAGCCGGCCGAAGAAGTACGTCGCGGTCGAGCCGGACGCCGCGCTCGACCGCCTGCTCGACGAGAAGAAGGAAGAGCTGCGGACGCAGGCCGAGCAGTACGAGGCGGTCGTCGACGATCTCTCGACCGAACTCGACGCCGGCGAGCCGGTCGACGGCCAGTTCTGGACGGCGGCGGTCGGCGCCGAGGAGGCGACGGACCTCCTCTTAGAGCGGATCGCCGCCGCGGAGCGCCGGGTCGTCGTGGTCGCGGGCGCGCCCGCGACCGGCTTCGACCTCGGCACGATCGGCGAGCGCGTGACCGCCGAACTGGAGGCCGCGCTCGACCGCGGCGTGGAGATCCGGGTGCTGCTGTCGCCGGCGACGGTCGACGAGCTCCCGCGGAGCGTCGGGCGCCGGTACACCGCGGAGCTGACCGATATGGACGGGTTCGAGGTTCGGACGACGCCCGGTGTCGACGGAACGTTCAATGTGTTCGACGAGATAGAGGTGTGCATCGAGGTGCCACACCCGCTGTCGTCGGACGAGCCGTTCGCGATGATCGACGTGAAGGACATCGAGTTCGCGACGAGTGTGAAAGACCAGTTCGAGCCGCGCTGGGCGGAGGCGGAGCCGCTGACGTTCGGGTAAGCGGGCGGCGACGACTGTTTATAAATGGCGATGCGGCGGCGCGTGCCTGCGAGCGGCCGCCGAAGGCGGCCGTGAGGAGCACGCGCGAGGGACGCGGCGAACGCGAGCGGCGAAGCCGCGAGCCGTGAGCCGCGAGGCTGGGGGGGCGTGAGGCGCGGTTCGGGGCGGGATTCAAAAGGGCAGTCGCCGGCAGCGAAGCCGTCGGCGACACCGCAGCGAAGGAGCGATAGCGACTGAGCGAGGAGCGTGGTTCGAAACGGCGGAGCCGTTTCGTCATAGCCAGAAATCGGATATTTCTGGCTAGCGGCCAGAATCCAGGGAGTCTGGCAACATCACGAGAAGCCAAAGGCGTCTCGAACGACAGCGAGCGTGCGCCTCCCGGCTGGGGCTTTGGCGGTCTTTTCCGCAGCATCACTGTTCGATTATAAACAGTCGACGAGGGTGTCATAGAACACTTCACAAAGCATTGTTTCACAGGTTCACTCGTGAATTACCAGATACACTGCTCCTGCGAACCAAACAGCCGTTTTAGCTCACGCGATCTGTCCCCAATTATTTTTGCCTCTCGGAAATTTATCGGATACAGATGTTTGATGACTCCGACGACACTGGGGGAAAACGAGTCGTCTTCGCAATGCTCGTTGGAGTGACGTTCGGAGCGGCACTCGGAACGACAGTTCTCCAAGATATCACACAGGGAATTGCTGCTGGTGTCGTCGTTGGAACCCTCGCTGCTCTCGTCTTCCCAGCGTGGACAGACCGACTCTACGAGACGGTAACAGACAAACTCGAAGAATGATCTCCTGTATTGAACAATTCGAGAGCGAAAAAGGGAGGTATGCCAACCGTTCTATGACGCCCTGAGCCGACAACAACACCAGAATTCGTCTAAAAAGGCTCAACAGTCCTGTCTACACGCACCTATCGGTCGAGTTCGTCCCGCAGATCTCCCAGCCGGACCTCGCGCTCCGCGTGGGCGTTGTGCTGGTGGATTGACTCGTCGTTCGACTGCTTCATGTGGATAACGGCGCCGTCTGGGAGGTGATCGAACTCGTCGACGGTGCCCTCGGCCAGCGCGCGGACGCAGTCCTCGACGAACTTCGCGTCGGCGTGGGCCTCGTAGGTCATGTGGTCCTCGTCGGGGCGCTTCGCCATATTGTAGATGCGCGCGCTCATCGAGTCCCGGGCCACGTCGATCACGTCGCGGAGGTCGACGTCGGGGTGGCCGTCGGTCGTGATCGTCAGCGTCGCGTGGCCGCGCTGGGAGTGGCCCGGCTGCGGGACGGCGTCTAAGAACTCCTCGGTCGTCTCCTCGTCGACGCCGAGCTGGGCGAGCTTGTCGCGGGCGCGGGACTCGCTCATCCCCTGCGAGCAGGGACAGACGGTCATCCCCGTCACCTCGGCGCCGATCTCCTCGCGCGTGCCGTCCTCCGTCGCCTCGGCGCTGGCGACGATCGTCGCCGTGCTCTGCGTCTCGATGTCGGAGGCCGGCGTGTTCTCGCGGGTGACCAGCTCCGCCGTCATCGACACCTCGGCGGTGGTGGTGTAGTCGTGCTTCTCTAAGAGTCGCTCGGCGGCGTCGCCGCAGACGTCCTCGACGCGGTACGCCTCCTCGCGGGTGATGTCCTCTAATATCTCGTCGACGGTCGCGAGGTTCCGCGACATGTCGATCCCCTTCCGGCCACTCGGGAGGTCGACGAACACCTCGAACTCGGCCATGAGAACGATTGGGCGTTTGTCGCCGCGCGCTAGCTTCACGAGTTTCTCCACGCCGGTAACGCCGACCTGCGAGAGCCCGACGGTGACGTCGGGGGACGACGCCTGTACGTCCGGCAGCTGATGACTCATTACGAATATGATAGGGGCTCTCGGGATTAGCCCTTTCGGAAGGGGGAGGTTCATCTGGTAGTCGCGCGCGCGACCCGGCAGCGACGGACGCGGTCAGCGGCCGCTCGCCGACGTCCGCGTGTGTGAGGAGTCCACGTCCTGCGGGTCGTAACGCACGATTTATAACGGCGGCAGCGGAAGGTATCCCAAGACCATGCCGAGTTCCAATGGGCCGCAGAAGGCGACTCGCGACAAGCTCTCGAACAAACCCCGCAACCGAGGCACCTCCCCGCCGCAGCGAGCGATCCAGGAGTTCGACGAGGGGTCGCAGGTCCACCTCAAGATCGACCCGAGCGTCCCCAACGGCCGCTTCCACCCGCGCTTCGACGGCCGGACCGGTACCGTCGTCGGCAAGCAGGGCTCCGCGTTCAAAGTGGAGATCCCGGACGGCGGCAAGACGAAGACGCTCATCGTCACCGCCGCCCACATGAGCGCGCAGCAGAACTGAGATGACGATTTTCAAAGAGAAGCTCGACGAGGAGTACGTCACCACCTCCGAAGCGAAGGAGATCCTCGTGGAGATCGAAGACGAGCGCGCGGAAGACGAGGAGCGCGACCTCCGCTACGAGCTCGCCCGCGCGATCGAGCACGTCAACCGGTTCGCGGAGCTTGACGCCGAGGAGTCCCGCGAGCTCGTCGAGGAGCTCACCGAGCTCGACCAGATCGACCTGCCGACCGCCGTGAAGATCACCGACCTGCTTCCCGAGGACCGCACGGAGCTCCGCTCGGTGTTCGCCCAAGAGCGCTACTCACTCGACGGTGGGGAGCTCGACGAGGTCCTCAACGTCGTCGCGAAGTACGCCTGACCGCGGGCCGCGCCGACTCGCTCGATACCCCTCTGCTCCCGGCCCGCCCGTCCGTTCTCGACTCTCGACGTTCCGTCCTCGATCTGTCCGATTCCCCGCCGCGACGTCCCGTCTCGCCAGCGGTTTTTTGACCGCTCGGAGCGATAAACGATACATGGACCACGCCGACGGCGACGGGACGCCGGCCGACGATCAAAGCGGGGGTGACGCCGCCGCGGACGACGGGGAGGGCGCGGACGACGTCCCCGCCGAGGACGACGGCCCGACCGCCGTCCTGCTCGACGTGCTGCCGAACGGCCGTCCCGACGACGACCGCCCGCAGTCTCGCAAGTCGCCGGTAGCGTACGGGCTCGGGGCAGACTCGTTCGCGCTGTACGAGCTGACGCTCGCCGAAGACGCCGACGCCTCGGTCGGCGACCGGACCGCGCTGGACGGCCCGGACGTCGGCCGCTACCGCGAGGTCGGGTTCGACGGTCTCACCCGGAACGCGGCCGCGGAGATCGAGTACGCCGTCGAGGCCATCGTTGAGGCCGACGAGGAGCGGTTCGTCGAGTTCTACAACGAGGCGGGGCCGATCACCCTCCGGCTCCACCAGCTGAACCTGCTCCCCGGGATCGGCAAGAAGCTGCGGAACGACCTCTTAGACGAGCGGAAGCGCGGCCCGTTCGAGAGCTTCGACGACGTCGAAGAGCGGATTTCCGGGCTCCACCGCCCGCGGGAGGTGATCCTTGAGCGGATCGTCGAGGAGATCCGCCAGTCCGACCTGAAGTACCGGACGTTCGTCGCCCGCGAAGAGTGAGTCGGTCGGGTCGACGGCCTCGTCGGGCGATCGGCTGGCGGCCGATCGCCCCTGGCCGCCCCCGGAACCCGCCGCGAGCGCGACGGGCGCCCCGAAACGAGGCTTTTACCCGAACACCGCGTCTACCCCGGCTATGACCGACTCATCGACGGGTGAGGGCGCCGCGTACGGGAGCCGCGATCCCGACGCGCTCGCGAGGCGGGCCGGCGCGCGCGCCAACCCCGACCCCGACCAACACCTCCTCGTCGCCGACCGGGT
>JBNJEE010000048.1:0-15726 GCA_051745525.1 Methanobacteriota archaeon
GCCGACGGACCGACCGGCCGCCGCTCCGCCGTGCGCTACGCCGGCGCGGTCGCCGGGAGGCGGGCGATCCGGCTGCTCACCGGTGACCCGGTCGCGGACACCGTCGCCGAGGTACCGGGCGCCGAGCGGACGCTCCTACCCGCGCCCGGGTGCGGCTGCGGCGCCGACCCGGGCGACGCGTTCCCGCGCGAGGGCGTCGAGCGCGTCCTCGACGAGGCGATCGACCGCGCCGAGCGGGCGGTCGACCGCCGGATCGGCGCCCTGAACGAGGTCGGCGAGCAGGAGTCGTTCCCGCTGCCGTACTACGTCGCGCGGGTCGCGGACACGACGCCCTTCTCCGACGCGGACGCGGCCGACTTCGGCGGTGGCGCGGCCGCCGACTGGGACGCCGCGTTCATGAAGGCGCTCGGCGAGGGCTTAGAGCGGTACGCGGCCGGGGTCTACCGCGAGGCCGAGTTCACACGCGCGCCGGCCGCGAACGTCCCGAAGCCGGTCACGCCGGACGCGTTCGTCCGGCCCGACGGCGCCGAGGCGTACGACCGTGACCACCGGCTACCGTGGGTCCGCGGCGAGCGCCTCGGGACGGGCGAGCCCGCGAGCCTCCCGGCGGAGTTCGTTCACTTCCCGCCGCCGGAGCGCCGGTACCGGCCGCCGATCACGACCGGGCTCGGGCTCGGCAACTCCGGGCCGGACGCCGCTCTCTCCGGGCTCTACGAGGCGATCGAGCGCGACGCGACGATGATCAGCTGGTACTCCACGACGGAGCCCCTCGGGCTCGACGTCGACGACCCCGCGTTCGCCGAGCTGGAGAAGCGGGCACGCGCGGAGTCGCTGTCGGTGACCGCGCTGCTCGTCACCACCGACGTCGACGTGCCGGTCGTCGCGGTCGGTGTCAGCCGCGAGGGCGACTGGCCACGGTTCGCCGCGGGCTCGGGCGCTGACCTCGACCCGGGCGCGGCGGCGCGGAGCGCGCTCGCCGAGGCGCTCCAGAACTGGACCGAACTCCGCTCGATGGGGCGCGAGGCGGCCGCCGAACAGGGCGCGGCGATCGGTCGCCACGCCGACTTCCCCGCGGAGACCGCGGCGTTCTTCGACCCGGACGCGACCGTCTCGACCGACGGGCTCGGGGAGCCGGCGCTGTCGGGCGCCGAGGAGCTTTCGGCCGTCGTCGATCGCGTCGAGGGCGTGGGGCTCGACCCCTACGTCGCGCGGGTGACGACGCGCGACCTCGCGGCGCTGGGCTTCGAGGCCGTCCGCGTGCTGGTCCCGGGCGCGCAGCCGCTGTTCACCGGCGACCCGTTCTTCGGCGAGCGCGCAAGCGAGGTGCCGCGGTCGATGGGGTTCGAGCCCGCGCTCAACCGGCCGTACCACCCGTTTCCGTGATTGAACGGAGGTTCCTGTTCCCCCGGGTTTAGGTTCCTCCGGGTCGCGGAGAGGCGTATGGACGTCGTACCCGACGCGGACGTCGAGGCGGTCGAGGCGGTCGACGGCGTGTTCCTCACGCAGGGCGCCGTCGGCGAGGAAGTGAGCATCCAGCGGTTCGAGATCGAGCCAGGCGAGACGGTGCCCGAACACGACCACCCCCACGAGCAGATCGGCGTGATAACTGCCGGCAGGCTGACGTTCGTCGTTGACGGCGAAGAGCGCGTCGTCGGCCCCGACGACACGTACGTGATCCCCGGCAGCGAGCCGCACGCGGCCGAGAACCGCACCGACGAACCGGTTTTCGGCTTCGACATCTTCGCGCCGCCACGGGCGAATCCGGACTGGGGAGAGTAGGCGGGCGGTCACCGACCGGACGGTCCGGCTTCGTCGCGAACCGCCGCGAATCGCGTGGTTTCGCGCGTCCGCGATACCCGCAAGACGTACCGGACCGAAGGTGTGTTAGTGCTCGGGGCCCGATACCAGGTAATGGGAGTCCAAGAACAGTACCCGTTCGACGTGGAGGCGCTCCGCGCCGACTTCCCGATCCTCGATCGGTTGGTCGGCGGGGACCCGGAGACCGCGGGAGAGGGTGAGGGCGACGACACCCCGCTCGTCTACCTCGACAACGCGGCGACCTCGCACACGCCCGACCCGGTCGTCGACGCCATCTCCGACTACTACCGGAGCTACAACTCGAACGTCCACCGCGGGATCCACCAGCTGAGCCAGGAGGCCTCTGTCGCCTACGAGGAGGCCCACGATGCGGTCGCCGACTTCATCGGGGCGACGGGCCGCGAAGAGGTAATCTTCACCAAGAACACGACCGAGGCGATGAACCTCGTCGCGTACGCATGGGGGCTCGAAGAGCTCGGTCCGGGAGACAACGTCGTCCTCTCCGAGATGGAACACCACGCGTCGCTCGTCACCTGGCAGCAGATCGGCAAGCGGACGGGCGCCGACGTGCGCTTCGTCGACGTCACCGACGATGGTCGCCTCGACATGAGCGACGCCGCCGAGCTCATCGACGACGACACCGAGATGGTGTCGATCGTCCACGTGTCGAACACGCTCGGCACCGTGAACCCGATCGGCGAGCTGGCCAACCTCGCACACGATCACGACGCCCTGATGTTCGCCGACGCCGCGCAGTCGGTCCCGACGCGTCCGGTCGACGTCGAGGAGTTAGACGTCGACTTCCTCGCCTTCTCCGGCCACAAGATGTGCGGCCCGACCGGTATCGGCGTCCTCTACGGCCGCGAGGAGATCCTGGAGGGAATGCAGCCGTACCTCTACGGCGGCGATATGATCCGCCGGGTCTCCTTCGAGGACTCCACCTGGGAGGACCTCCCGTGGAAGTTCGAGGCGGGCACGCCTTCCATCGCGCAGGGGATCGGCCTCGCGGCAGCGATCGAGTACCTCGAGGAGGTCGGGATGGACCGGATCGAAGCCCACGAGGACCTGCTGGCCGAGTACGCCTACGACGAGCTCGAGGCGCTCGGCGGCGTCGAGATCTACGGCCCGCCGGGCGACGACCGCGGCGGTCTCGTCGCGTTCAACGTCGACGGCGTCCACGCCCACGACCTCTCCAGCATCCTCAACGACTACGGCGTCGCGATCCGCGCCGGCGACCACTGCACCCAGCCGCTCCACGACGAGATGGGCGTCGCCGCTTCCGCACGCGCCTCTTTCTACTTCTACAACACCGTCGAGGAGGTCGACGCGCTCGTCGACGCGGTCCGCGAGGCGCGCGACCTGTTCGCCTGAGCCGCCTCGTTCTTGGCGGTCGTCGTCGCGCCGGGCGAGACGCTGCGCTCCGGGGAGTGAGGTCGGCGGCGCTGGAGGGCGCGGGCGGAGAGAGAGTCGGGCGGCGCGAAAACGCTGATAATACCGTTACCGTTCTAATTCGACCGTGAGGTCGGTCGCGATCCACGCGTCGGTGTTGCCCTGTTCGGCGAAGACGGTCCGCTCCTGTGAGCAGCGGGTCGCGGCGACCGTCGGCCGCTCGTCGACTGCCGGTTCGGCGTCCCGCTCGATCCGGTCTCCCGTTGTCATTACGAACTCTTCAGAGACCGGCGGTGTTATAGATTTCGGTCGGCCTAAACCGTCCGCGGCGATCCGCGCGGGGGATCGGAGAGCCTTACATCGCGGCGGGCGTTCGCCGACCCGTGACCGACACGCTGTTCACACCGCTCTCGCTCCGCGACACCGAGTTCCGAAACCGCGTAATGCTGTCGCCGATGTGCCAGTACTCTGCCGAAGAAGGGCTGGCGAACGACTGGCACCGGGTCCACCTCGGCGCCCGCGCCGCCGGGGGCGCGGGGGTCGTGATGACGGAGGCGACAGCCGTCGAGCCCCGCGGCCGCATCACACCGAACTGCCTCGGGATCTGGTCCGACGAGCACGCCGAGGCGATCGAACCGATCGTCGAGTTCGTGAAGTCGCAGGGCGCGACGCCGGGGATCCAGCTGGCCCACGCCGGCCGGAAGGCCTCCCACCGACCGCCGGCCGAGGGGAGCGGTCCCATCCCCGCCGACGAGCCGGAGGGGTGGGAGACCGTCTCCGCGACCGACGAGCCGTACCCGCACCCGAACGTCGACGACCACGACCTGACCGACATCCGCCGGCTGGACGGTCCGGGGGTCGACGCGGTGATCGGCGCGTTCGCGGCCGCGGCGGAGCGAGCGCGGGATACCGGCTTCGAGGTCGCAGAGGTCCACGCGGCCCACGGCTACCTGCTCCACCAGTTCCTGTCGCCCGTCACCAACGACCGCGACGACGAGTACGGCGGGAGCTTCGAGAACCGGACCCGGCTCCTGCGCGAGGTCGTCGCGGCCGTCCGCGAGGTGTGGCCCGACGGGAAGCCCGTCTTCGTCCGGATCTCCGCGACCGACTGGCTCCCCGACCGCGACTCGTGGGACGTCGACGACTCGGTCCGGCTGGCCCCCCTGCTGGCCGAGGCCGGCGCCGACCTGATCGACGTCTCGGGCGGCGGGATCCACCCGGACCAGGAAATCCCGAGCGCGGGACCGGGGTACCAGGTGCCCTACGCCGAGGCGATCCGCGAGGGGACCGACGTGCCCGTCGCCGCGGTCGGCGGGATTACGGAGCCGACCCATGCCGACGCGCTCGTTCGGAACGGGCGGGCCGACCTCGTCGCGCTCGGCCGCGAACTGCTTCGTCATCCGCACTGGCCGCTGGAGGCCGCCCACGAACTCGGCGCGGACGTGGAGTGGCCGGTCCAGTACCGCCGCGGCCGCTTCGACTGAGACAAGCCGGCGGCGAGGACGACACCGCCTCGCACGCTCCAACAAGACTTATTCGGCTCCCGCGAGCCGACCGCGTATGGAGTACCGACCGTTTCCCGACGAGCGCGGCGACGAGTTCGGCGCGTTCATGCGGTACGCGTTCTCCCCGACCGGGGGCCCATACGACCCCGAGGCAGCGGACGACCACGACACCATCGCCGACAGGCGGGGGCTGTTCGACGGCAACGATCCGGTCGCGGTGTGCGCGCATCACGATTTCTCGCTGCGGATCCGCGGCGCGGACCGTGAGGTCGCTGGCCTCTCCGCTGTCGCGTCCCCGCCGGAACACCGCCGGCGGGGGAACGTCGGCCGGATGCTCCGGGAGTCGCTGGCGGAGTACCGCGAGCGCGACGTGGCCGTCTCGGCGCTGTGGCCCTTCGAGTACCCCTTCTACGCGAACTACGGCTGGGCGACCGCGAGCCGATACCGTCACCTGACCGCGCCGCCGGCCGCGTTGGGGTTCGTCGACGGTCTGATCGCGACCGACGGCGGCGACGCCGGGCGCTTCCGCCGGCTGGGCGAGGACGACTACCCGGACGTCAAGCCCGTCCTCGCGGCGATGGCCGACCGCTACGACCTGACGATGGACTGGACCGAGGAGTGGTGGCGCGAGCGGACCCTCCAGGGGTGGAAGACCGACCCGTTCGTCTACGGCTGGGAGCGCGACGGCGAACTCCGTGCCGTCTGCGCGTACAGCTTCGACGACGACACAGGCGACGCGGACGACCCGGTCCTGCGCGTCACCGACGTCGCCGTCGCGGACAACGAGGCGTGGTTCCAGCTCCTCCGCTTTTTCCGCAACCACGACTCGCAGATCGCCGAGGTCAGAATCCGCGCCCCGCCGGACGCCCCCCTGCTCGACCTCGTCGACGACCCGCGCGGCGTCGACTGCGAGGTCCGAACCGGCCCGATGGTCCGGCTCGTCGACGTCGCCGCCGCGCTCGGATCGCTCTCTCCGGGCCCGGCGATCGAGGCCGCGTTCTCGCTCGCGGTCGCCGACCCGCTCGCAGCGTGGAACGACCGGACGTTCCGGGTCGCGGTCGCGGACGGCGCGGTGACCGTCGAGCCGGCGGGCGACGGGGAGACGGCGAGCGACGAGAGCGGTGCCGAGACCGGCGACGCAGACGACGCGGACGCCGCGGTCGACGTCGCCGCCCTCTCGCAGCTGTACGTCGGGTACCGGTCGGTCGACGAAGTGATTCGAGGGGACGGGCTCGCGGTCGATTCCGCGACCGCCGACGACCTCCGCGCGCTGTTCCCGCCGCGGACGACCCACCTGCGCGAGGGGTTCTGAGGCGCTCCGCTCGGAGCCGCTTCCGCGGCCCGGCAGGGCTTTTTATCCGCGGACCGCCTACAACGCGGCATGAGTTCCCGCGATCCACGCGACGACGACCTCGAGGAGCGGCTCGACGAGCTCGAGGACGTGTTGAGCGAGCTCCGCGCCGACCTCCGCGAGACCGAACGCGACCGCCGCGGGCCCCCCCGGCTCTCGGAGCTGGTTCGGTTCACCGAGCGGTACACGATCCCGACCATCATCGCGCTGCTGGAGACGACGATCAAGTCGCTCGAACTGCTCCAGGGGACTCTCCGGCTCGCCGACCCCGGTCGGAGCGTCGCCGAGGGCGCGGAGGGCGCGGGCGACCGCCTCGCGGACGTCCGCGACGGCGCGACCGCCGGGCTCTCGCGGTCGCTCTCGGAGCTCCGGACCGCGCTCTCGGAGGCCGACCTCCCCGATGAGGCCGCCTCGCGGTCGATCATCGCCGACGCGCGCGACCTCACCGCGGAGATCGAGTCCCGGATCGACGAGGGGCGAAGCGAGGCGGACGCGGCGCGAGACCGGCGACTCGGGCGGGACCGCGACCGGCGGCGAGACGACGTGAGTCGGACGCGGAGCGAGGGGCGGTCCGACCGAGGCGACGACGCGAGCCCGGTTCAGATCGACGTGACCGACCCCAGCGAGGGGGGAGACGACGGCGCCGAGGGCGAGGCGGCCGGCGACGCCGACGACCCGCCGGAGGTCGACGTCGAGTCCGAGCTGGAGTCGATAAAGCGCCAGATCGACGGCGACGAGGTCGATCCGGACGCGGTCGGGAACGATCCCAACGCGGGCGGGAACGGTCCGGATCGGGACGAGAGCGATCGCGACGAGGGCGACGGCACGGAGAGCGGCGCAGACGGGAACGGCGACGCGGACGAGGAGTCTACGGACGGCGACAACGCGGCCGACAACGACTCGGACGCCGACGCCTCGACCGACCGGGCGAACTGAGCGGTCGCTTTAAAAGGACGCGCCGAGCCGGTCGGCGACGCGCTCGGCGGAGTCGAGGAGGAGCGTCTCGTCGTCGGTGAACACTTCCAGCGCGACGGTGCCGTCGAACCCGTCGAGCTCGGACTCGACGAGACCGTAATCGACCTCGCCCGCGCCCACCGGGAGGTGCGTGTCGCCGCGGCGGCGGGCGTCGTGGCAGTGGAGGTGCGAGACCCGGTCTCCGTGGCTCCGGAGGAACCGCTTGATCGCCTTGTTGCCGCCCTCCATGTACGCGTGGCCGAGGTCGAAACAGACCGGCGTGTCCGTCTCGCGGGCGATGTCGCCGAGGACCGAGAGCTGGAGCCCGGCGTGCTGGTGGCCGACGTTCTCGACGACGACCTCGACGCCCGCCTCGCGGCCGGCGTCCGCGACCCGGCGGAGCTGATCGGCGGCCGTCTCCCGGAAGTCGACGTCGTCGCGGTCGGCGGAGGTGGCGTGGAGGACCGCCTTCTCGGCGCCGAGGTCGCCGGCCGAATTTAAAAGGCGGCATTGGTAGTCGACGATGGCGTCGTTGACCTCAGGGACGTACGTCGCCAGCCGCTGGCCGTAGGGGAGGTGGACGAGCAGGTCGCGGTCGGCGAGCGCGTCCGCGAGCCGTTCGGGGTCTATCTCGCCCGGGACGAGCGTCGGCTCGCCGACGCCGAGTTCGCAGAAGTCGAACCGCGCGGGCGACGCCGCGAGCCGGTCGAGGTCGTCGCCGACGGTGAGACCGATCTCCATGTCGGCAGTGAGTGCGGCGGCGTGTTATGTATCTCTGATTATTTCAGTAGTTAAATAAAGAATTATTCTACCAGCCAGAGAAGACCACTCCGATCGCTCGTGTTTACGGTGTCACCGCGTGGAGTGTTCATGTGTCGTTTTACCCGAAACTCCCGTCGAGGAGTACGTAGACGAGATAGAGCGGGACAGCGAGCAACAGCCCCATCCAGAGGATCCCCCAGAGTCCCATTACACCGCCGAAGAGACCCCACCCGCCCATCATGCCGCCGCCGTAGCCGCCGCTTGCGTGAGCGGCCGCGGTGCCCGTCGCGGCGATCGACAGCGGGACCGCGAGCGTCGCGATTCGGCGAATCGTCCGTCTGAGGGCGTCGATGTCGTGTGTCATTGTGACCGGTGAGTGAATTCTTTGAACGGCCCTATGCCGGTCGAGCGAGCCGATCGGCGACCGTTAGCAACCGTACCCCCGTCCGTTCATCCCCGCGGCCGGATGATCGTCGTCCGCCATATCTCGGACCATCTCCTCGACGGTGACGCCCATGTGCGCTTCCATCCCGTCGACCGTGTTCGGGCCCATTTGACCGTTCATGTGACGCTCCATCCAGGCGGCCCGCTCCGCCATCTCGCCGTCGACTGGCGTCCCGTCTGCGGCCGTCTCGTTTTCCCGGACCGGTTCCTCTCCGTGTGCGCTGACTACCGGGGCGGCGAACGCGAGTCCGGCGATCGCGAGCGCCACGAGCAGCCACCGTCCGATGTTTCGGTCGGTCATTGTCTTTCGCCTCAACTACTCGTACGGCCGCTCCCGAGTTATGTACGTGGGCGTGAACGAACTTCTTAGAGCGTTCAATAGAGTTTATAACGGTATCTAACCGTTTTATTTTTCAGAGACCGTTCATGCCTGTCGAATTCGGACGGATGGAGTCCACCGACCAGCGGCTACCCGTCCGACTGCTGCTGCCGGAGGTCGTCGCTCGGATACACGCGGTAGGTCCGTCCTTGTCGTTCCCGATACAGCAGTCCGCGCTCTTCGAGCGAACTCACGGTCTGACTCACTTTGCTCTTCGAGAAACCGGACCGATCCCGGAGTTCGATCTGTGTGGTTCCGGGGGAGTTCAAGACAGGTTCGAGGACGCGCCGTTCGTCGTCCGGCAGGAGATCGAGGACGCGCGCCTGCGGGTCGGACTCGGGGTTGAGAGACGTCGGCTGCGAGCCTTCGCTGTCCTCCGCGGACGTGGCAGCCTCCGTCGGCGGCTGGTCCGGAGTACCTCCCGCCGCCGGCTCGGTCGCCCCCGACACGGTGTACTCGTCACGGGCCAAGAGGTAGATGGCGCCGATCACGCCCGCGACCAGCAGCGTTCCGACCGCGTACCAGAGGGGGTCCGGTCCGTGTATCGACCCCATCGACGGGTCCATCATCGACCCCATCGACTGGTCGAGGGCCCGGCGCTGTTGATACGCTCGCCAGGTGAGCCCGCCGCCGGCCAAGAGGACGAACCCGAGGAGCACACCGACGACGGCGTCCCCTCGACGTCGGTTCATACGATGACCCTCGGTTGCGAGATCTGACTGTTCATACCGGTAGTTCAAGCGCGACGGGTGTGATGATTGCGGATCGTGACCGTGATGGCGGGATCGCGCCTCGCAGAGCGCCCCCGTCGAAGTCGTTAGTGGTCATGGTCGTGGCCGCGACTCCGGATCTCCGGGTGCCCATCGGCGAATTCACGGTGCGCGGAGCGGCGTGGTATAGGTGGCCCCCGATTCGTGGCTCCGTCGCGAACCAGCCGCACGGGGCCGGTGATGGGCGATAGCGGGAGTGAGTATCGCGGATCGATGGCGACGAGACAGTATTTAAACAACCGTGAGCGACGGCGACGATAGTTTATAAAAGGAGAGTGCGGTGGCGCGCCTGCGAGCGGCCGCCACCGGCGGCCGCGAGCCAGCTCGCGAGGGACGCCGCGAGCGGAGCGAGCGGCGAGGTTGGGGAGGTGTGAGGTGCGGGTGCTGTGCGGTGCGGGTGGGACTCAAAGGGGCAGTCGTTGAGGGCGGTGTAGCCGACGTAAGCACCGGAATGAGGGAGCGAAGCGACCGAATGAGGAGCGCAGCGAGGGTACACCGCCCTCAACGACTGGGGCTTTGGAGGTCCTAACCGCAGCAGCGTCGATTGCTTATAAATAGCCGACAACGACACCGCAATTCTCCTTATAAACAACCACGCCATCCCACTGAGCGGCGTACTACACCTACTCCCGCAATCGATCAAAAATCCTCGCAGTGTTACGAATCCACTTCGAACCCGAAGGAGACGTCCACGGACGCCTCGGCGGTAGCGGCGTCGTCGCCGCCGCTTTCGGTCTCGTTGTCGGTCTGCGAGTCGGCGGGGTCGCGGAAGGTAATAGTCCCAGTGGCGGCGTCCTGGGCCTCCGCCACCAGGAAGCCGTCGGCGTAGACCTCTATCTCGACGCCCGCCGTCACGTCGTACGAGACCGTGTTGTTGTCGTAGGAGGCCGACTGAACGTCCTCGCCCTCGCCAGTGAACTCCGTGCGCTCGACGAGCGAGTACGTCGGTTGCCAGGCGACGTCGCCTCGTTCCTCGTCGGGATTGCGGTTTACGTCGTCCGAGAAGCTTCCGAACCGGTCGAACTGGACGTCTAAGTTGAGCAGCACGGTCTCCGAGGGGCCGGCGCCCGTGTCGAAGTCGCCGGAGACGTCGCCGGCGACGCGGAGGTCGTCGATAGCGCCGTCGTCCGGGAGATCGACGGTGGCGTCCTCGAAGTTCAAGGCGACTTGGGCCGACGCCGTCCGAGCGAACCGGGTGAGCCCGTACAGGCCCGCAGAACCGGCAACTGCTCCGGTTCCGATGTATCTGAGTATGTCCCGCCGGGAGTCCGTGTTCATGCGAATACCGTCGCCTACGGCGTCGGGTCGCTTGGTAAATTGTAACGTACGCCGGGTAGGCCGGTGGTAAGAGCGCACGCACTCCGAGGGCGTCAGCAACACCGTTGGTAAGGCGCTCCTATCGGGTATCCCCGCTCCTGCGCGTCCGGGAGCGAGCCGACGGTGGCACGGAGAAACAGTGAGAGCGAGTGAAAATTCCGGTTGCGCCGCCTCAGTCGTCCGCGAGCGGAGTATCGAGGTCGATCTCGCCGGCGTCGATCTCGGCTTCGATCTCGCGGACCGCGGTCACCATGTTCTCGGTCTTGCCGTAGGCGACCTCGCGCGGGAGCAGCTTCAGCCCGCAGTCGGGCGAGACCGTGAGCTTCTCCGGCGGCACGACGCGCAGGCCCTGCCGGATGTTCTCTTTGATCTCCTCGACAGGTTCGACCTCCGCCGTGTGCGCGTCGACGACGCCGAGCGCGAGGTCGGGCTCGAATGTAGGCTCAGTGAACGTCGGGATCTGCTCGAAGTCGCCGTTACACAGCTCGACGTCGAACTCGTCTATCGGGTAGTCGTTGATCTCGGGGTAGATCCGCGAGTAGTCGCCGTAACAGACGTGGAGCCCGATGCGGACCTCCTCGTCGATGCCCGAGACGATGCGCTCGAGCGCCTCGCCGACGATGGCGTGGTCCTCCGGCGTCGTCGCCAGCGCGGGTTCGTCGATCTGGATGTAGCGCGCGCCGGCCTCGACCAGCTTCTCGACCTCCTCGTTGACGAGGTCCGCGAGGTCGTAGACGAGCTCCTCGGTGGAGGGGTACGCCTCGTTGAACGCCCAGAATCCGAGCGTGTACGGCCCCGTAATGGGGACCTTGACGGGACGCTCGGCGACGTTCGAGGTGAACTCGAACTCGTCGACGAGCCACGGCTCGTCGTACTCGACCGCCTCGACGACCGACGGCTTGTCGAAGTAGTTGTGGCCCCACACCTTCACGGGACCGTTGAACTCGTAGCCGTCGATGCGGTCGGCGAAGAACTCCACCATCTCGTTGCGGCGCATCTCGCCGTCGACGACCGTGTCGAGGCCGGCGCGCTCGTGCTCGTGCGTGATGAGTCGACAGGCGTCGTCGTGGGCCTCCTCGAGGTCCGACGCGTCGAACTTCGAGTCGGGGTCGTCGACCAGCTCGTCCGCGCGGTTGAGCCACTTTGGCTTCGGGTACGAGCCGACGACGGTGGTCAGCAGGAACGCGTCGTTCGGGTGGTCGTTCGGACGGAACTGGTCGCGGTTGGCTTCGGGGTTTCTGACCATTAGTCGAGTACCTCCGCGGCAGCGGCGAGCGCGTTCAGCTTCTCGCGGTACTTGTTCGTCGGCAGGTAGAACAGCTCGGTGTTCGGCGTGAGGTAGGTCCGGTCGAACCCCTCGAGCGGGATCTGATCTTCGAACCACTCGACGCGCTCCGCCACCGTCTCTGGCTCCTCAACGAGCGTGTTCTGTCCGTCGACGAGCCCGAGCGACAGCGAGTCGGTCGACCCGAACTCCTGGACGTTGTAGACGGTGTCGTCGCGGTCGCCGGCGACGAGGTCGAGCCCGAGCGCGTCCGCGCCGGCCTCGTCGACGAGGTGCGCGTACAGCTTCTCGCCGAGCGCGCCGTAGAACGTCTGGACGACAACGTCGGCGTCCGTCGCGTCGGCGACCGTTGCGATCGCGTCCGTCGCGGCCGACTCCGTGCCCTCGGCGGGCGGGTTCGTGACGAGCGACGGCTCAAGGAGGAACAGCGTCTCGTGGGCCGGGAACGCCTCGACCTCGGCTGCGAGGAACTCGGCGATCGCGGCCTGGAACTCGGCCTCGTCGCCGTAGTGCTCGTCCGTCGCGAGGTCCGCGAGCGAGTACGGGCCGGGGAGCGTCGCCGCGAGTGACGCGTCGGCGGCGCCGTCCGCGTCGGCGAGCAGGCCCGCAACCGTCTCCAGTTCGCCCGCCACGTCGCCGGAGTGAGCGAGGTCGTCGACGACGCGCGGGTCGCGGTAGAAGTTGTTGTTGTCGTAGTACCGGACGATCCCGCCGGTCTCGACGGCGTCGCTGACGGTCAGCGGGTGCGCGATCATGTCGTCCCAGCGGCCCTGCCCCTCGGATATCAGGTCGAGACCGGCGTCCAGCTGGTCGTCGACGTACTCGGCGCGCACCTCGTCGTACTCCGCCACGATCGCCTCGCTCTCGTCGCCGCTCAAGAGGTCACCCTTCTGGTGGCCCTTCAGGTCGGAGAGCGTCTCTTTCGCCCAGTCCGGGAGCGGATACAGCCCCGGCGTCGCCGCGACACGTTCGGTCATCACCGTCCGTTAGATATGCCGTCGTATAATATTTGCTAATATAAATTATGCTTTTGAATAATATTCTCCGACCGAGGGCTACGCTCGACGCAGCGCCAGCACCGTGAGCGTCTCGAACGGGAACGACTCTTCGACGACGGGATCGGCCGCGAAGCCGGCCTCGTCGATCAGGTCGAGCACCTCGTCGTACCCGGTGAGCGAGGAGACTAGCAGGAGGACGACCCCGTCGGGCGCGAGGACGCGGCCCACGTCCGCGAGGAAGGGCTCGATGAGTTCGCGGCCTGTCTCGCCGCCCGAGAGCGCGTGCTCCATCCAGTCGTCCCACTCGTTGTCCGGGTCGGTCGGGAGGTACGGCGGGTTGAAACACACCGCGTCGAACGAGTTCGCGCGGAACGACGAGAGGAGGTCGGCGACGACGCTCTCAACGCCGCTTTCGCGGGCCTGTCGCGCGGCGTGCGGGTTGAGGTCGCTGCCGACCACGTCGAGGTCGCGCTCGGTCGCGACCCGCTCTGCGACCCACCCCGACCCCGTACCGACCTCCAGCACGCGCCCGTGCGCCTCCGCAACCGCGGCCTCCGCGAGCAACCTGGAGTCCTCCGCGGGCTGGTAGACGATCGCGTCGTCGACCCCGCGTCGCTCCGCGAGGCCGCCGCCGCGCTCAGCTCCGCCAGCGCGCTCGTCTCCGGTCATCGGTCGGTCCCCTCCGCGTCGCCGTCGGTCGCCTCACCGTCCCCGTCGTCCGCGTCCTCCCCGTCGGTCGACTCCGCTGACCCGCCGCGCGTCGCCGCGCGCCCCTCGACCGACGCGTCCAACTGCGGTCCGGAGGCGCCCTCCGCGCGGGCGGAGAGCGTCTGTTGCGGGAACGGGATGACGATCCCGTCGGCCTCGAGCGCCCCTTTCATCGCGTTCATCGCGGCAGTCTGGGTCCGCCAGCGCTTCCGCATGCTCGGGTTCCGGATCCAGTAGCGGACCCCCAACACGACCGCCGAGTCGTCGAAGCGCTTCGTCACGGCGTTCGGCTCGGGCATCTCGGCGACGTCCTCGACGTCGGCGACCGCCTCCTCGACGACCGCGGCCGCGCGCTCGACGTCGGTGTCGTAATCGACGCCGACCTCGACTTCGATCCGCAGCCGGTTCCGCCGCGAGCGGTCGACGATCGAGCCCGAGCGGACGTCGTCGTTCGGCATCGTGATCACCTCGCCGTCGAACGACCGCAACCGCGTGCTCATGATCGATATCTCCGTCACCGTCCCCTCGTGGTCGCCGACCTCCACCCAGTCGCCGACCTCGAACGGTCGCGAGAACATCAGCACGAAGCCCGCGAGGATCGCGCCGAGCGTCTGGCGGGCGGCCATCCCGACCACGATGCCGAGGAACCCCGCGCCGACGAGGAGGCTGCCGACGTTGTCCGTGAACAGCCCAACGATGGCGACCAGCGCGGTCGTGTAGACGGTCAGCTGCGTGACCCGCAGGATAACCTCCTGTTGGTGTTGGGAGATCGACGCGCTCTCGGCGCCGATCTCGCGGATGACGCCGCCGAGGAAGTCCGTGAGGGCGTACGCGATCGCCAAGAGGATCACCGTGAGGACGACGTTCGACACCTGATTGGCGGTCAGGGTCGACTGCGCGGCCTCGAAGAGGGCGCCGCTCCGGTCCCACACCGCGATCAGCGTGATCGCCCCCGCCGCGGTGGCAAGGCCGACCGCCGCCGACAGCAGGAGCCGCTTCGTCGAGGTGAGGTCCCTGTCCCCGCGTTTCAGCCGCCCCGTCAGGTACCGGACCGCGACCACGGCGGCGACGATCCCGAGCGAGGCGGCGAACCGCTCGAGGTTGCCCGCGAGCGCGCGCTGAAGCTCCGTCACGAGGCCGATCCAGCCGGTCATCTCACGCCTCCGTCGGGGACCCGCGATCGCGGGCTAGCTCCGCCAGCGCGGCGAACGCCGCCGGGTCCAGCGTTCCGGGCCGGCTACGCAGCAGCTCCTCGTCCGCCGCTTCGACGACCGCCTCCGGGTCGTCGAGCCCGGAGATGTGCGCCGTGTTCCGCACCGCGTTCCGCACCGTCTTGCGCCGCTGGGTGAAAAGCGCCTTCACGAACCGGAGGAAGAACGCCTCGTCGCCGACGGCGTAGTCGGGGTCGCGGGGGGTACAGCGCACCAGCGCGCTCTCGACGGCCGGCTGCGGGTCGAACGCCTCCTTCGGGACGCGCTCGACGACCTCCACGTCGGCGTAGTGCTGCGCTGACACCGAGAGCCGACCGTACTCGGACTCGCCGGCGGACGCGACCATTCGGTCGGCGAACTCCGCCTGGAACATCAACACGAGCGGCTTCTTCTCGGGCAGCAGCCGGAAGGCGATCTCAGAGGAGACGCCGTACGGGAGGTTCGCGACGCAGGCCGAGAAGGGCGGGAGGTCGACGTCCAGCGCGTCGCCCTCGACCACGTCGAGGAGCCCGTCGGCGACCGCACCGGCGAACTCCTCGCGGAGGAACTCGGCAAAGGCGGCGTCGCGCTCGATCACTGTCAGACGCCCGGAAGCGTCGCTCGCGGTCGCCAGCAGCCGGTCGGTGAGCGCGCCGGCGCCGCCGCCGATCTCGAGGAGGTGGCTGGCGTCGGCGCCGTCGGGGAGGTACGTCGGGATCCGGTCAAGGACCCGGTCGTCGACGAGGAAGTGCTGGTCGCGGTCGGGGTCGGCGCGCGCGCCAGCCCGCCTCGCGAGCGCGTCGGGATCGCGGCTCCCCTCCGCAGCGCCTTCCCCCGTCGATGAGTCGGTCCTCGC
>JBNJEE010000049.1:0-15726 GCA_051745525.1 Methanobacteriota archaeon
CGCTCCTCGTCGATCTCGACGTTCCCAGCCTCGGTCACGCGGCCGAACCGCCACGTGCCGAACTGGAGTTCGCTCGTCCGCAGGCCGGTTCGGCCGAGCGGCACGGTTCCCAGGTCTATCTCGTCGAGTTCGGGCGTCATCGTCGAACGGTTGTCGCGGTCGACGCAAAAAGCCTCAGCAACCGGATGTGGTGTGTAAACGTGTCTCTGCCCCTCGGTGAGGTCAGGCGCCGCTCACTCGCACGTCGCGACGAAGTCCTCTTCCGCCGCGGCCGCGGTGCACACCGGACAGCCGGACTCGAGTATCGTCTCCCGCATCGCGTCGTTGACCTCGATGGTCTGCTCGCAGTCCGGACAGGTGAAATGAACGGTGGTCAACGGCTTTCCCTCTCAGTTCACGGGTGCGCGGGCTGCGGACATAAATGGACGGTTCCGAGGCGGCGCGCCGACCCGCCTCGGGGCCGCGCTCACTCGGTGCGTGGCACCGCGTACGCGCCGACCGCGAGGAAGACGGCCGCGAGCGCGGTCAACACCAGCAGGTCGCCGGCCCACGCGCCGCCCTCGAAGGTGATCTCCCGGGTCCCTCGCGCGAAGTATGTCAGCGGCGAGGCGGCGACCGCCGGCAGGAACCACTCCGGTAAAAGCGACGGCGTGACGAATGTCTCGGAGAGGAAAAGCAGGGGGAGCGCGACTGTGTTGCTCGCGGCGATCACGCCGTCCTGCGAGTCCGCGACCGCGCCGAGGACCGCGCCGAGCCCGCAGAACAGCGCGACCGCGACCGCGACGAAAACGGGCAGGACGGCCAGCGCGGGCGAGACGATGAGGGTCGCGTCGGTCACCGCCAGCACGAGGCCGAGGATGAGCAGGCTTGCGGCGCCGATGATCCCGACGTTGACGAGCGTGTGCGCGAGCAGCCATTCGGCGCGCGACAGCGGCGTCGTCGCCAGCTTCTCGAACCGCCCGCCGTCGCGGTGGCGCGCGATCTCGGAGCCGACCCGCGACAGCGGCGTGAACAGGACGACGACCGCGAGGTACCCCGGGATGTAGTAGCCCGCAGGCTCGGCGAAGAGGCCGCCGCCGGTCGGCTGGGTCCGCACCAGCGCGCCGAAGATGACGACGAGGATGACCGGGAAAAAGAAGGTGAAGAACACCGCCGTCCGACGCCGGGTGAACGACCGCGCCGCCGCGACGGCCTCCGTCCGGATCCGGCCGAGGCGGGTCATCGGTCGCCCCCGTCCGGCGCCGCGTCGTCGGCTGCGCGGCCCCTGTCCGGCGCCGCGTCGTCGGCTGCGCGGCCCCCGTCCGGCGCCGTGTCGTCGGCTGCGCGACGCCCCTTGTCGCCCGCCTCGTCAGGCAGTCCGCCGTCCCCCCGCCGCGCGTACTCCTCGCCGGTGAGTCGCAGGTAGACGTCCTCCAGCGACGGCTCCGACCAGGAGAGCGAGTCGAAGGCGACGCCGGCGGCGTCGAGCGCGTCGACCGCGGCACCGATCGCTTCGGGCCGGACGCCGCGCACTCGGAGCCCCTCGTCGGTCGCCTCGACGGTCGGGTCGTCGCCGAGTCGCTTGCGGACGCCGGTCGCGACCGCCTCGACGGCCCCCTCGCTCGTCGGTTCCGCGGTCGCCGCGTCGAGCCGCGGGGCCCCGCCGTGGTCGGCGACCAGTCGGTCGGGCGCGCCGCTCGCGACCACCCGCCCGTCGCGGAGCAGCGCGACCCGGTCGGCGAGCCGCTCGACCTCGTCCATCGCGTGACTCGTGAGGAAGACGGTCGTGCCGCCGGCCGCGAGGCGCTCGATCAGGCGGTGGATCGCCCGGCGACCGGCGGGGTCGATCCCGGTCGTGGGTTCGTCGAGGAAGAGGAGGTCGGGGTCGTTGACGACGGCGGTCGCGACGCAGGTCCGGCGCTTTTGCCCGCCCGAGAGCGTCTCGTACCAGGCGTCGGCGTCGTCGGCCATCCCCACGTCGTCGAGGACCGACCCCGTGTCGCGCGCCGCGTCGTAGAGCCCGCCGTAGTAGTCAACCAGTTCGCGGGCCGTGAGCCGGGCGGGCGGGTCGAACGACTGCGGGAGCAGCCCGATCCGGGCCGAATCGACGGCTTCCGGCGGCGCGCCGAAGACGCGCAGGTCACCCGCGGCCTCGGTGGTCCCGGTGAGCGCGCGCACTAGCGTCGTCTTTCCGGCGCCGTTGGGGCCGATGAGCCCGAACACCTCCCCGGCGGCGACGTCGAGGTCGACCCCGTCGAGCGCGACGACGTCGCCGTACGCCTTCCGGACCCCCTCGCCGACGACGACGGGATCGGCCACGGGGCCGCCCGGAGTCGCCCCGTCGGCGGGGGCGTCGACCGCGGCGTCGGTCGCTGTCTCGTCCATGCGATCGGGTGCGGTCGCGGCGCGCGTAAGGGTTGCTCTTCGGCGGCGACACGCCCCGATCAATCAACTTCGGTCCCGCGGTCGGAGCGCCGACGAGTGCGCTCTCGAGGCCGACCGGGTCCCGTCGACGTTCTACGCGATCGACCGCCTCGTCACGGTCCGTTACCCCTAAGCGACGCGCTCCCGACTCACGCCGTATGCACTACCACGAGGCGGCGGCGTTCCTCTTCGACCTCCGCCGCTTCTCGGTCAAGCCCGGCACCGAGCGGGTGGAGGCGCTGTTGGCGCACCTCGGGGACCCGCAGGCGGACGTGCCGTTCGTCCAGATCGCCGGCTCGAACGGGAAGGGCAGCGCGGCGCGGCTGACCGAGTCGATCCTCCGCGAGGCGGGGGTATCGGTGGGGTTGTACACCTCGCCGCACCTCTCCGCGCTCGCCGAGCGGGTCCGCGTCGACGGCCGGCAGATGACCGAGGCCGCGATCGCCGACTTCGTCGAGGAGGTGCGCCCGTGGCTGATCGACCGGGCGGCCGTCGGCGAGCCGCTCACGTTCTTCGAGGTCGTGACGGCGATGGCGATCCGGGAGTTCGCGCGGCGCGAGGTCGACGTCGCGGTCCTGGAGGTCGGCCTCGGCGGCGAGTACGACGCGACCAGCGCGGTCGAACCCGTCGCGACCGCCGTGACGAACGTCTCCTTAGAACACACCGCGGTCCTCGGCGACACGATCGAGGAGATCGCCCGCACCAAGTCCCGGATCGCCCGGCCGGACGCACCCTTCGTCACGGCCTGCGAGGGCGAGGCGCTTGAGGTTGTCCGCGAGGTCGCGGGCGAGGCCGGCGCACCGGTGACGCGGGTGACCGGCGATGGGGCCGCCGGTAGAGGCGGCGATTCCGAGTCCACCGACCCGCCCGCCTTCGCGGCGACCTACGAGGGGCGCGTGAGCGCCACCGACGCCGAAGTCTCCCTCGTCGGCGAGCGCGAGGGCACGTACCGGATCCCCCTCGTCGGCCGCCATCAGGCGGCGAACGCGGCGGTCGCCGTCGCGCTCGCGGACCGGACCGCGGCGGCGCTGGGGGTCGACCTCGCGGACCGCGCCGTGCGCGACGGGCTCGCTCGGGCGACGTGGCCCGGCCGCTTCGAGGTGGTCGACACGGCGCCGCTGACCGTGCTGGACGGTGCGCACAACCCCGCGGCCGCCCGCACGCTCGCTGCGACGCTCGACGAGTACGACTACGACGACCTCCACCTCGTGTACGCCGCGATGCACGACAAAGCGCACGCGGAGACGGCCGCCGCACTCCCGGCCGCGGCGACGGCTGTCACCTGCCGGCCCGCCATCGACCGCGCCGAGGACCCCGACGTGCTCGCCTCCGCGCTCCGGTCGGCGGGCATCAACCGCGTGACGGCCGGCGACGACGTGGCGGACGCGCTCGCGGCCGCCGCCGACCGCGCCGACGCGGGCGACTGTGTGCTGCTCGTCGGCTCGCTGTTCGCGGTCGCCGAGGCCCGTGCGGTCCAGACGCGAACGGTCCGCGAGCGTGCGGTTCGCGCCGGCGACGACGCGGCGCACGCGCTCGACACGGCCGGCGTCCCGCCCGAGGACGTCGCGGCCCACCGGGACGGCGTCGACCACCGCGTCCTCACGCTCCGGCTGCGCGGCGATCGCGCCGAGCGCGTCGCGAGCGAGGTCCGCGCGGTCGGCGGCGACGCGGCCCTCGGCGGCCTCGGCGCGGACGAGGACCGCGGGGCCGGCGGCGAGCAGGTCCCGGTCACCGTCGCGGGGACGGTCGCCGAACTCCGCGCGCTCGTCGACCGCCTCGACGCGGCCGACGGCGGCGGGCTCGGGGGCGTGGCGGCCGACCTCGCGGCGGCCGTCGGGATAGAAGGAAAGGAGGACGCGGACGATCCCGGCGCCCCCGACTTCCCGTGGACCGACCGCACCGCCGTGATGGGCGTACTCAACGTCACGCCGGACTCCTTCCACGCCGGCGGGCGCCACGCCGACCTCGACGACGCGGTCACGGGCGTCGAGCGGATGGTCGAGGCCGGGGTCGACATCGTCGACGTCGGCGGGGAGTCGACCCGGCCGGGCGCGGAGCCGGTCCCGGTCGAGGCGGAGATCGAGCGCGTCGTGCCGACGATCGAGGCGATCCAGTCGGTGCCCGCGGTCGACTCCGGGGAGGTGCTGGTCTCGGTCGACACGCGGAAGCCGGCGGTCGCCGAGGCGGCGCTCGACGCGGGCGCAGACGTCATCAACGACGTGACCGGGCTGGAGGACCCCGAGATGCGGTCGGTCGTCGCCGACGCCGACTGCCCGGTGATCGTGATGCACAGCCTCGACGCGCCGGTCGACCCGGACGCCGACCCCGAGTACGACGACGTGGTCGGCGAGGTCGTCGACGCGCTGCGCGAGCGGCTCGCGCTGGCCGACACGGCCGGCATCGACCGCAACCGCGTCATCGTCGACCCCGGGCTCGGCTTCGGGAAGTCGCCGGCGGAGGACTTCGAGCTCCTGGCGCGCTGCGGGGAGCTCGCGGCGCTCGGCTGTCCGGTCCTCGTCGGCCACTCGCACAAGTCGCTGTACGGCGCGGTCGGGCGCGACGCCGAGGACCGCGAGCACGCGACGGTCGCGGGCACCGCGCTCGCCGCGGACCGCGGCGCCGACATCGTCCGGGTCCACGACGTCGCCGAGAACCGCGCGGCGGTCAACGTCGCCGCGGCGGTGAACGGTGCGCTCCGCGACGGCGCGCTCCGCGACGGCGAGGACGCGGAGTGACCCGGAACCGGCGTCCGATCTCGGCCCCGCGCCGCGCCGACAGCAGCGTTTTGCCTCGCGACCCCGTCGCGTCCGTATGACCCGACGCCTGCTGCTCGGCTGTAGCGCGGTCGGGCACGCGCTCGTCGAACACGCCCGCGATGAGCGCGGCGGGCGCGACGATCTGGTGGCGATCACCGACGACACCGGCTGGGTGTCGACGCTGCGCGACCGCAACGTCGCGACCGTCGAGGCCGACCCGACCGACCCCGAGACGTACCCCGACAGCGCCGCGGTCGTGCTGGTCGCGAGCGACGACGCCGCGCGCAACGTCGCCGCGGCGCGCGCGGCCCGTGAGCGCTACCCGGACGCGATGATCGTCGCCCACCTCGGGGCGGCGCCGACCGACGAGCAGCGCGCGGCGGTCGAGGCGGTCGCCGACCGCGTCGTCGACCCCGTCGAGGCGGTCGCGGGTCGCGTCTTCGAGGCGGTCGGCCTCGACGACGACCGCGGCGCCGCCAGAGAGGCTTCCGACGCCGTCGGGGAGTTCCCCGGGAACGACGCCGGGCGCGGCGAGAAGCCGGCTCGGCTGCTCGCGACGCTCCGGGGGCTCTCGGGACCGCTGCTGGTCGTCGCGCACGACAACCCCGACCCGGACGCGATCGCGAGCGCGCTCGGGCTGGCGCGGATCGCGGCGTCGATCGGCGTCGAGGCGGACGCCTGCTACGGCGGCGAGATCGCCCACCAGGAGAACCGCGCGCTGGTGAACCTCCTCGACATCGGGCTCCGGTCGTTCGACGAGATCGACCTCGACGCGTACGGCGGCGTCGCCTTAGTCGACCACTCCCGCGCGGGGATCAACGACAGCCTCCCCGAGGGGCACCCGGTCGACGTCGTCATCGACCACCACCCGCCGCGGGGGCCGGTCGCGGGGTCGTTCCTCGACGTCCGCCCCGCGGTCGGCGCGACGAGCACGCTCATCGCCGAGTACCTCTCGCGGTACGGGATCGCGCCGGAGCGGGACCTCGCCACGGCGCTTTTATACGGCATCCGCATCGACACCAAGGACTTCACGCGCGCGACCGCCATCGACGACTTCGAGGCGGCGGCCGCGCTGCTCGCGCACGCCGACGAGTCGACGCTCGAACGCGTCGAGAGCCCGAGCGTGAGCCCCGAGACGCTGCGCGTGCTCGCGGCCGCCATCGAGAACCGCGACGTCCGCGGGTCGGTGGCCGCCTCCTGTGTCGGCGAGATATCCGACCGCGACGCGCTCTCGCAGGCCGCCGAGCGGCTGCTCGACCTGGATGGTGTGACGGTGACGTTCGTCTACGGCTACACGGGCGGCGTGATATACGGCTCCGCCCGCGCCCGCGGCGCCGATCTCGACGCGGGCGAGCTGCTTCGCGACGCGCTCGACCCCGTGGGCTCGGCCGGGGGGCACGCCTCGATGGCCGGCGCGCAGGTCCCGCTCGGTATCCTGAGCGAGGTCTCCGAGTCCGAGTCGCTGCCGGACGTCGTCGAGGCGTTCGTCGCCGGGCGGTTCTTCGAGGCGCTCGACGACGCGCCCGCACAGCCGACCGGGCTCCCGCCGGAGTTTCCGACGGACTGAGTCGGGGCCGTGTGAAACGGCCTCATGGCGGTGTGCGAACCGGTCCCGCGGCGGCGCAAGGCACTCGTCGCTCGCTGTCGATATCCTCCCCGTCGCCGCCATGTCCGACAGCCTCTACGACGAGCGCCCGCGGCTGTACGACGCGATCCAGTCGGAATGGGAGTACGACCGTGACGTCGGCTTCGTGTTCGACGCGCTCGCCGACCGCGGCGTCGCTCCCGAACGCCTGCTGGAGGTCGGCTGCGGCACTGGCGAGCACACCCGTCGGTTCGTGGTCCGCGGGCTCGACGTGACCGCGGTCGACGTCCACGAGGGGATGTTGAACGTCGCGCGCGAGAAGTGCGCCGCCCTCAATTCGGACGCCGGAAGCGGTGACGTCGACTTTCGCCGAACCGGCCTTCCGGACCCGGACCTAGACGACTCGGAACTGTTCGACGCGGCCGTCGCGATCCGTGGCGTCGTGAATCACCTCCCGCCGGGCGACCTGGACCCCGCGCTCGCCGCGCTCCGCGACCGACTGCGGCCGGGCGGCGTCCTCGTCTTCGACAACTCGCCGCTGCCGCCCGAGGGAAATCGTCCGGGCCTCGACGTCGGTCGCGACGGCGACGACGCGATCGAGTACGTCCGCGTCGCGCACCACGTCGCGACCGACGACGGGCGCCTCGACTGGCGCGCGGTGACGTTCACCCCCGACGGCGATCCCTTCGTCGACCGCCGCCGGATGACGCCGTTCGCCGACGAGCGGGTCGCCGACGCGCTCGCCGCGGCCGGGTTCGACGACGTCGACGTCGCGGACGGGTACGGCCCCGGAGACGAGCGGAGCGTGTTCGTCGCGGTGCGGTAGGGTGGTAGGGTGGTCGTCGGAGGTGGGATGGCAGTCGTCGGAGGTGGGAGGGCAGTCGTCGGAGGTGGGAGGGCGGTCGTGCGGGAATCGCGCAACGGTCGCAACGTACATACGACGCGCCGGCCAACTGGCGGACATGACCGACGACATCGTCGAACACCGTCGACTGATCATCGCCGGCACAGGTATCTCCGGGCTCTCGGCGGCGATCTACGCCGCGCGCTCGAACAACGACCCGCTGCTCATCGAGGGCGACGAGCCGGGCGGCCAGCTCACGCTGACGACCGACGTGGAGAACTACCCCGGCTTCCCCGAGGGGATCTCCGGGCCGCAGCTGATAAACGACATGAAAGCGCAGGCGAAGAAGTTCGGCGCCGAGTCGCGCAACGGCGTCATCGAGGACGTCTCGAAGGCGCCCGCGGGCCACTTCCGCGTCGCGCTCTCCGACGGCGACGCCTACACCGCCGACGCCGTCATCGTCGCGTCGGGCGCCAGCGCCCGGTGGCTTGGCGTCCCCGGCGAGGAGGAGCTGATGGGGTACGGGCTTTCGACCTGTGCGACCTGCGACGGTGCGTTCTTCCGCGACGAGGACATGCTCGTCGTCGGCGGCGGCGACGCCGCGATGGAGGAGGCGAACTTCCTGACGAAGTTCGCGGACACCGTCTACGTCGCGCACCGCCGCGAGGAGTTCCGCGCCGAGGACGTGTGGATCGAGCGCGTGATGGACAAGGTCGACGACGGCGAGATCGAGCTACTCCTCAACACCGAGCTCACCGAGATCCACGGCACCCCCGAGGACGGGATCGGGTCCGTGACGCTCGTCGAGCACCCGGACGGCCACCCGACCGAGAAGCTGGACGACCCGGCGACCGCCGACGAGGTCGACGAGTACGACTTCGACGTGGGCGCCGTCTTCTACGCCATCGGCCACACGCCAAACACGGACTTCCTCGAAGGCACGGGGATCGAGACCGACGACGACGGCTACCTCATTACTGAAGGTGGCCGCGGCGGCGGGCAGACCCGCACGGGCGTCGAGGGCCTCTTCGGCGCCGGCGACGTGGTCGACTTTCACTACCAGCAGGCGGCCACGGCGAGCGGGATGGGGGTGAAGGCCGCGCTCGACGCCGACGAGTACCTCTCCGAGCGCGAGCGCGCCGGCGAGCTGTATGAAGGTGAGGTCGACGCCGCGGCCGCGGACGACTAAGACTCGGGAGGTCCTGCGGATCTTTATAAGATAGCGGTCAATCCTGCTTTTGGGGCTTGACGATCGATTGGCCGCGGGCCGACCGTTTATTTATATATAATCGACCACGGAGCGGCGACAAACGCCTCCAAAGCCCCAGCCGCTCGCTTATAAGCAGTTGATTGTGGATCGGCGGAGAACACCGCTAAATCCCCAGCCGGGAGGCGGGCGCACGCTCGCTGCGCTCCTCGTCGCTCGTTTCACTCGCTCCTGCGGTGCTTGCGTCGTCAAGCTTCGCCCTCGCGGCTGCCCCTTTGAGTCCCGCCCCGCACGGCTACCGCGCCTCACACCTCCCCAGCCTCGCGGCTCCCTCCGCTTCGCTCCGGTCGCCGCGTCCCTCGCGCGTGCTGGCTCGCGGCCGCCGAGGGCGGCCGCTCGCAGGCGCGCGCCGCCGCAGTGTTCTTTATAAATAGTCGCTGCCCACCTTACGACAGAATCTCGACCTCGTACCCGTCGGCTTCGAGTGCGTCGACGATGTCGGCGGCGTGTTCGGCGTCGTCGGTCTCTAATTCGAGTTCGAGTTCGGCGGCGTTGACGGCCACGTCCCGCGAGGTGCGGTCGTGGTGGACCGCGTACACGTTCGCGCCGGTGCGCGCGACGATGCTGGAGACGCGCTCTAATTCGCCGGGGCGGTCCTTCAGGTCGATCGTGATCTTGAGGTACCGGCCCATCTGGACGAGCCCGCGGCGGATCACGGTGCCGAGGCGGTTGAGGTCGATGTTGCCGCCGCAGAGCGCGGCGACGACCGTCTCGCCGTCGTCGTACTCGAACGCGTCGGAGAGGACCGCGGCGAGCGCGACCGCGCCCGCGCCCTCCACGAGCGTCTTCGCGCGTTCCAACAGCAGCGTGAGGGCCAAGGCGATCTCGCGGTCGTCGACGGTGACGACCTCGTCGACGTACTCCGCCATGACGTCGAGCGTCCGGTCGCCGATCGACCGTGTCGCGATCCCGTCGGCGATCGTGTCGACGCTGTCGATCTCCGTGACCTCGCCCGCCTCGAGCGACTTCGCGGCCGAGGCCGCGCCCTCCGCCTGAACCCCCACGACGCGGGCGTCGGGGAGTTGCTCCTTGATCGCGACCGCGACCCCCGAGATCAGGCCGCCGCCGCCGATCGGCACGACGACGGTGTCGAGCTCGGGGCAGTCGTCGACGATTTCTAAGCCGAGCGTCCCCTGCCCGGCCATCACGACCGGGTCGTCGAACGCGTGGACGTAGGTGCGTCCCTCCTCGCGCTCCAACTGGTGTGCGTACGCCTGGGACTCGTCGTAGTCGACGCCCTCCAGGCGGACGCTCGCGCCGTACCCCCGGGTGGCCTTCACCTTCGAGACGGGCGCGAACTTCGGCATCACGACGGTGGCGTCGACCCCCGCGCGGCTCGCCGCCAGCGCGACGCCCTGCGCGTGGTTGCCGGCGCTCGCGGTGACGACGCCGGCCTCCCGCTCCGCGTCGGAGAGCGTCTGGATCCGGTTCATCGCGCCGCGGATCTTGAACGCGCCGGTCCGCTGGAAGTTCTCTAGCTTGAGGTGGAGGTCGGCGCCGCTCATCTCCGAAAAGGAGCGCGACCGCTCTAACGGCGTGTGCCGGGCGACGCCCGAGACCCGCTCGCGCGCCTCGCGGATGTCGGAAAGACTGAGCATGCCACCTCGTCGCCGCGCCGACCGCTAATCGGTTCCGGTCGGTCTCGACCGAGGAGCGACGGCGAGCGGGCGCGGCGCCGCGGTCGCCGCGTCGCCGAGCGCGCCGATCCGGACGGCCCGGCGGCTCGCGATTGATAAGGGGGGAATGCACGCGTGTGACGTGCGAGTGAAACGAGGCGGGGGGAATACAAAAAGGTGAGGCTACCAGAGCGAAAGTGAAACCGCACGACAGCGGCGCCGTCATCGCTCTGTCAGACGGGATCTCGGGGGGTGAGCCGCACCCGCACGCCGCGCTCGTCGAGGACCGACCGCACCCGCTCGGCGAACGGGCCGGTCCCCGACCACGTCGCGTCCGCGTCGAGGCGGTCGGGGTCGCCGACGTACACCGCGGCCGTCTCCGGGTAGTCGGCCGGAGCGTCGAGCGGCACGGGCTCGCGGACGTACAGCCCGCCGTCGACGTCCTCGTACGCGTCGAGCGCGTCGACCGCCTCCGTCCGGAGGAGCCGCCCCGCGGTCTCGCCGCCCGGCGCGAGCGTCGGATACCGCCCCTCGACGAGGCGGAGGCCGTCGAGCGTCGCGGGCCCGACGAAGACGAACGAGTCGACCACCGCGGCGACCCGCTCCGGTTCGGTCAGCGTGCCGTACACGAAGACGTCCATGGGGCCCGTGGGTCGCTCGCGGGCTTCAACGTTCGGACGCTCGCGGCGGAGCCCCCGGCGGCGTCGAGTGGCGGCCACCCCGACCGGCTCCGGTATATCAATACCGCGGGCGCCCGTCAGAGGCGACGCATGGAATTCCCGCGGCTGCGACGCGTCTGGCGGCGCGTGTTCTCGCTCGCGTGGCCCGTCATGGCCGAGCAGACGTTCCGCACCGCGATGCGGACGACCGACATCCTCGTCACGGCGCTGTTCTCGCCGGCCGCGGTCGTCGCCATCGGGCTCGCGGACCTCTACGCCCGGTTCCCGCTGCGGATCGGCCTCGGCCTCGGCGGCGGCGCCATCGCCCTCTCCTCGCAGGACACCGGTGCGGGCGCCGCCCAGAACCGCGACGAGGCCGTGACGCAGGCGATCCTGCTCGGCGCGCTCGCCGGGATTCCGTTCGTTCTCTTCGGCTTCCTCTTCGGCGAGTTCGCGATCGACGTGTTCGGCCGCCTCGTGGGAGAGGAGACCTCGCCCGCGGTCGTCGACCTCGGCTCGACGTACCTCGCGCTCGTGTTCGCGACCGCCCCCGCGCGCCACGTCGCCCTGGTCGGCGCCCGCGCGCTCCAGGGGACCGGCGACACCCGGACGCCGATGTACGTCAACGTCGCCGCCAACTCCGTCAACATCGCGGGGTCGGTCGTTCTCGGGCTGGGCCTGTTCGGCCTCCCGCGGCTGGAGGTCGTCGGCGTCGGCCTCGCGACGGCGGGCGCCAACGTCCTCACGGCCGGGCTGCTCTGTTTCGCCATCTGGGGGTCGTGGACCGACGCGGACTTCGCGTGGCCCCGAGACCTCACGATCGCCAAGCAGCTCTTGGTCGTGAGTGCCCCCCGCGTGCTTGAGGGCTTCGGCTCCGAGATCGCGGAGTTCCCGTTCAACGCGCTCCTCTTGGGCTTCGGCGAGACGGTCAACGCCGGCTTCCAGATCGGCCGCCGCGTCTACCAACAGGTGACCGGCCCGCTCTCGCGCGGCTACAACGTCGCGGCGTCGATCCTGGTCGGGCAGGCGCTCGGCGAGGGCGACCCCGAGGCCGCTCGGTTCAACGGGTGGGCCGTCGCGAGCCTCGGCGTGCTCACCGTCGGCGCGATCGGGCTCGGCCTCGTCGTCGCCGCCCCCCGGGTCGTCCCGATCTTCACCGACGACGCGGCGACGGTCGCGTCCGCGGTCGACTTCGCGCGGGTGTACGGGCTCGCCGGCGCCGCCCTCGCCTGCTTCTCCGCGCTCTCCGGCTCGCTCCAGGGCGCCAGCGAGACGCGGATCCCCCTCGTCGCGCGCGTCTCGGGCATGTTCGGCCTCTTCTTGGGCCTCTCGTGGCTGCTCGGTCGCACCGCCGGGTTCGGGCCCGAGGGCGCGTACGTCGGGGTGTTCGCCGCCTACGCCTGGATGGCGCTCGTCGTCGCCGCCGGCTTCCGCTACTCGGGCTGGGCGAGCCGCGCGGCGGACATGATGGACGCGCGCGGCTCCGGGCCGGGCGCCGAGTCGGACGCCGAACCGGGGGCCGACTCCGACCCCGCGCCGGGCGAAAACCCTCCGTAGGCAACCCCGTCGCGGCGACGGAAGCGCCAACGTCGCAGCCGTTTCCGCCCGCTTACGGCTCGCCGCCGAGCGACTCCTGTTCGGATCCTGGGTCGCCCCTGAGCCGGCGGCGGCGCTTGTCGTAGGCGGCCTCAAGCTTCGCGTTCGTCGCCCGCGAGACGAGATAACAGTCGGCGTCGCCGTCGTCGCGGGGGTGCGCGCTCGCGACCCAGACGTGGCCGTCGCCGGCCGAGAGGTCGTCCGCCCAGCGCTCGGCGGCCGCGCGGCTCTCGAACGCGTGGCGGGTCCCGTCCTCGAAGACGAGCCGCCCCACCTTCGCGTTCCGCTTGCGCGCGGACGGCTTAATCGCGACGACGACGCTCACACCCCGAGGTCGGACGCCATCAGGTAAAAACCTCGTCAGACGCGGCGCGCCCGCCCGTCGCTCAGTCGTCGGCGACGGCGCCCGGCTCGGCGTCCCCCGCGTCCGCCTCGGCGGCCAGGAGGCGGTCGAGCCCGTCGACCATCCCGACGACGCTCGCGCGGGTGATGTCCGCGTCGGACGCCGAGACGCTCACGGAGCGGTCGCCCCGCGAGAGGTCGACCTCGACGGTGACGACCGCGTCGGTCCCGCCGGTGATCGCGTCGACGTGGTAGGAGTCGAGCTCGAAGGCGACGCCGTCCCCCCCGTCCCGGCGCTCGTCGTCGCTCCCGGCGTCGCCGCCGTCGCCCGAAAGCGCCGCGCGGACCGCCTCTAACCCGGCGTCGACCGGGCCGGCGCCGGTGCCGGAGGCGACGCGCTCGTCGTCGCCGACCCGGAGCCGCACCGAGGCGGTCGGGAGGTTACCGCCGGAAGACGCCGAGAGGTCGACGAGCTCGACGTGGCGCTCGCGCTCGCGCCCGCGGACGTCGTCCGCGACCGCGAGGAGGTCGGCGTCGGTGACGCGCTTGCCGCGCTCGCCGAGCTCCTTCACGCGGGCGACGACCTCGCGCAGCTCGTCGTCGTCGACCGCCACGTCGTGCTCAGCGAGCGCGGCCTTCACCCCGGCGCGGCCCGCGTGCTTGCCTAAGACGAGCCGGCGCTCCCGGCCGACCGTCTCCGGCGGGTACGGCTCGTACATCGTCCCGTCCTTGAGCGTGCCGTCGGTGTGGATGCCGGACTCGTGGGCGAAGGCGTTGGCGCCGCAGACGGCCTTGTTCGGCGGGAGCGCGACGCCGGTCGCCTCCGAGACGGTCCGGCAGAGCCGGTAGAGCCGGGGGAGCTCGACGGTGTCGACGTCGTACGACCGGCCGAGCGCGACCGCGACCTCTTCGAGAGCGACGTTGCCGGCGCGCTCGCCGACGCCGAGGACGGTGCCGTGGACGGTGTCGGCGCCCGCCTTCAGCCCCGCGAGGACGTTTGCCAGCCCGAAGCCGAGGTCGTCGTGGGTGTGGAGGCTCGTCGGGCCGAGGGCGGCGAGCCGCGAGACGACCTCTGCGGTGCGCTCGGGGTCGGCCGCGCCCACCGTATCGCAGTAGCAGATCCGGTCAGCGCCGGCGTCGAGGCCGGCGCCGAGCAGGCGTTCGAGGTAGTCGAGGTCGGCCCGCGAGCCGTCCTCGCCGAGCACCTCCACCCACAGGCCGTGATCCTTGGCGTACTCGACGAGCTCGACCGTCGTCTCGACGACCTCGTCGCGGGTCGACCCCACCTTCGTCTCCACGTGCTTGTCGGAGGCTGGGACGACGAGGTTCACGCCGTCGACGCCGCAGTCGAGCGCGTGGTCCACGTCGCGTTTCACGCCGCGGGCGAAGCTCGTCACGGTTGCGTCCAGCCCCTCGTCGGCGACCCGGCGGATCGCCTCGCGCTCGCCCGCCGAGGTGCACGCGGAGCCGGCCTCGACCAGGTGGACGCCGGCGGCGTCGAGCTCGCGGGCGACGTCGACCTTCTCGCCGGGCGTCAGGGAGACGCCCGGCATCTGTTCGCCGTCGCGTAAGGTGGTGTCTAACAGCTGTACCTCGTCGAGGTCTGTGAGCGGTGTTCGGGTCAAAAGGTGGTCCGTCGGCTCTGCGGTGGTCTCGGGGTCGGTGCCGCCGCGGGGCGGTCGTGCCCCGGAGTCGTTATCGCCGGAGAATTTCGCAGCCAGCCGCCGCGAGGCGACTTCCTCTATCCTCCGAACGATCGCGAGTGTCTCGCGTCATTCGTACCGTGCGAACACTGTACACACGGATAAACTGCCGGGTCGCGTCAGGTTTGGCCGAGCGATCCTCGGCGCGACCCGGGGGATCACCGAGGAATCCTCGACGCGGTTTGCCCACGATCCCTCGATGCGGCTCGCCGACAGCGTTAGGGGCTCCCCCCGAGAGCGACTCCCATGGAGCGAGTCGCGATCGACGACGTCGACGTCGTCACGAACCCGATGGACGTCCATGACCTCCGGAAACCGGTTTCGCGCGCGCTCGGCGCGGAACACGTCGCGATGAACTACTTCGAACTCGCGCCCGGCGACGCGTTCTCGGGCGGCCTCCACACCCACGACGACCAGGAGGAGATCTTCTACGTGCGCTCCGGTACCGCGGTCTTCGAGGTCGGGCGCGACCGCGAGCGCGTCGAGGTCGGCCCCGACGAGCTGATCCGCTTTTCCCCCGGCGAGTTCCAGTCCGGGTTCGTGCCCGCAGACGCCGACGAGGAGGTGGTCGCGTGGGCGCTCGGCGCGCCGGGCGCGCGCCACGACTGGGACCAGATCCGGTCGCTCGTCGACTGCCGCGAGTGCGGCGAAGAACAGGTCCACGACACGGAACTCACCGACGAGGGCCGGTTCCGGTTCACCTGTACGGAGTGCGGGACCTCGTTCTCGCCGTGAAGGCGGCGGGACGGTCGAGAGACCGAGTGCCGCCTCACCCCAGCAGCGACCGCAGCGAGCGCCGCCGGGTGCCGCACTCGGCGGCGTAGTCGCAGGCGTTACAGCGGTCGTCGTCGACGCGCGGCGGCGGGCCGTCGATCGACCGCGCCGCGCGGAGCGCCTCGCGGTACGCCGCCTTCTTCCGCAGCGTCAGTCGGACCTCGCGCACGACGCCCACCGC
>JBNJEE010000170.1:0-4717 GCA_051745525.1 Methanobacteriota archaeon
GCCGTGGTCGACGTGGCCGATAATGGCCAGGTTCTGGTGCGGTTTGTCACTCATGGGGTAATCACGCGCTAAGGCGCTCTGTGAGTAAGTTTCGGTAGATTCCACTAAAACGGTTTCGATACGGCCCACAGAGTATCGCGCCGCTGTCCGGCGATTCTCGACAACGCGGGTCACGGCAGAACGACACACGCCCGGGTCTCCGGCGTCGGCGGCCGAACCGCGCTACTCCAGCCGGCCGACGTCGCCGAGGACCGCGCTCGCCGTCTCGGGGCCGCCCGCGCCGCGGCCGGAGATGTTGAGCCGGCCGGCGTGAGAGGTCTCGATCTGGACGATGTTCTGCGTGCCGGAGACGGCGAGCGTCCCGTTCTCCGGGACGAGCCGCGGCGCGACCCGCACGGTCTCGCCGGTCGCCTCGCCGATCAGCCGGACCGTCCGGCCGTCCTCGGCCGCGAGCCGGAGGGCGGAACCGGGTACGTCGCGGATCCCCGAGACGTCGGCGTCGTCGAGCGTGAACTTCCGTGCGTCGGCGGGGTCGTCGGCCGCGCCGAACGAGAGCACGTTCGCGAGGATAACGCACTTGAGCGCCGCGTCGGTCCCGTCCACGTCGAAGGAGGGGTCGGCCTCGGCGACGCCGAGGTCCTGCGCCTCTGCGAGCACGTGGTCGTAGTCGAGCCCCTCGGCGGCCATCCGCGTCAGGATGAAGTTCGCCGTCCCGTTGAGCACGCCTCGGACCGCGGTGACGTGGCCGGGCTCAATGTCCTCGACGGTCGACACTGCGGGGATCGCGCCGCCCACCGTGGCCTCGAACCGGATCTCGCCGTCGCTGTCGTCGACGGCCGCACGGAGGTCGCCGAACCGCTCCGCGACCGGTCCCTTGTTCGCGAGCACGGCGTGGCGGTCGCGCTCCAGCGCGCAAGTCACGTGCGAGAAGCCGGGCTCGGCGTCGCCGAGCGTCGTCGGCGTCGCCTCGACGAGGACGTCGTAGTCGGCCACCAGCGCGTCCTCGGGGTCGTCGTCGCCGACGATCCCTCGCTCCGCCTTCCGCGCCACGACCGCGTCGGGGTCGACGCCGGCGGGGCCGTCCGCGCCGCCGCGGGTCCCGCCCGGATCGGTCCCGTCCGCGACGGTCGCCGAAGAGGAGTCCGCGACCGCGACGACCTCGTGGCCGTACTCGCTTGCCAGCTCGACGACGGAGCGCCCGACCGCGCCCGCGCCGATGACGGCGAGTCTCACGCCTCCACCCCCGTGAGCGGCTCGACGACGCGGAAGTCCTTCTCCGCGGCCAGGTCGCGGACAGCCGCGAGCGCCGCGTCCGTCTCGCCGGCGCGCGCCTCGAGCCGGAGCCGCGCGCTCGACACCTCTTCGGTGCCCTGCGGGGCCGCGAGCGACACGTCGGCGACCGACGCCGACTCGCAGGCCTCGATCCGCGAGAGCGTGTCGGAGAGGTCGGTGTCGATGAGGTGGCCGAAGAGGAGAATGGTCACCTCCTCCGCGTACCGCTCCGTGCCCGCCTGCATCACGTTCACGCCCTCGCTACGGAGCGCCTCGACGATCTCCTCGAACCGATCCGGGGTCGCCTCGAAGTCAACCTCCACCGGGATCCGTCCGCGGGGCGTCTTGTTCCCCCGCTCGTGGTAGATCGACAGGAGGTTCCCGCCGTTGTCCGCGATCGGGTGGAGCGCGGCGAGCAGCTGCCCCGGCTCGTCGACCAACTCTAGCCGCACCGTGTGCGTCGAGGGGGCCGCGGCCGCGTGACCGCCGTCCGGGGACGGGTCGGCGTCAGGACCCGCGCTTCCGTCGACCGAATCGGGTGCGTCCTCGGCATCGAGCGCGGTCTCCGGCGTCCCGTCGCGACGGTCGCTCACGCCGCCACCCCCGCCGCGCGACGGGCGGCCCGGTCGGGGGCGCGCGTTCGCGGACACGTTCCTGTATCCGGCGTGGAGCGGTCGCTCGGTGGCTCCGTCGCGATACGCCGGGGGGGAGTCGTGCCCGTCTGCATACCAGAACGGAGTCGGACGATCCGGTATAAGCCTTCGGCGCTGGCAGGCGTTGCCTCGCTCTCGCGTCTGCCAACGCGGCCCACGGTCCGAGACGGGTCGCCGCCGGTCGAGCGGAAACCGGTCGGCTCCGTGGAGACGACGGGCGCGGAGACCCCCGCACAGTTTTGTGTCGGGCGGGTGTCGAGTCGGTGTGAACACCCTCCCCGCCGTTCGGCGACAGTCGCAGCGCCGCCGCCCGTCCGAAATGGCCCTCCGCAGCCCCGAGGTGAAGTAGCGATGGGGGACGACGGACTCTCGATCGGCGGGCCGAAGACGAGACGCGGCGCGGTGATCATGCTGCTGATCGGCCTCGCGGCGACCGGGTACGGCGCGTACGACTACACCCAGCAGTCGAACGCCGTGGCCGACGCCGTCGAGGTCGACGCCGAGGTCACCGAACTCAGCGTGGAGTCGGCCTCGTCCGGAAGCAGCGCGGACGTCGACTACCGACCGGTCGTGCGGTTCGGCTACGAGTACGAGGGGACCGGGTACGAGAGCACGAACGTCTTCCCGGCGGCGATCGAACCGACCTACGACACCGAGTCGGCTGCCCGGTCGGCGGTCGAAGAGTACGGTGTCGGCGAGTCGACGACCGCGTACCTCGACCCGGCGGACCCGGACGCGGCGTTCCTGAAGTCCCAGACGTCGAACGCGCCGCTCGTTGCGGTGGCAGTCGGACTGGGCTTCGTCCTCGTCGGCGGGCGGTCGGCGATCAGGTAGTCGCGCCGCTGCCGGGGTGAGCGCGCCGAAAGAACCGAGAGGAAGCCGCAGAAGACCGCGAACCGCCGGAAACCGCAGACCGCGACCGCGCCGTCGACTTAGAAGTAGTCGATCGACTGCGGCAGCTCCAGCTTCATCCCCTTGCGCTCGCGGATCTCCATGATCTTCTCGCGCTGGAGGTTGTCGACGAGGACGCGGAAACCCGCGTTCTCGGTGTTCCACGAGGCGCGGCCCTCGGTGGCCGAGCGGATGTCGGAGGAGAACCCGATCATCTCCTCGACGGGCGCGATGCCCTCGACGACCATGAGGTCGCCCTCCTGGTACATGTCGTCGACGCGGCCGCGGCGGCCCTGGATCTCGCCGGACGCGGCGCCCATGTGCTCCGAGGGGACGTCGATACGGACGTCCTGTATCGGCTCAAGGAGGCGGACCTCGCCGTCGATCAGCGAGCGGTGGACCGCGTCGCGGACCGCCGGGATGACCTGCGCCGGGCCGCGGTGGATGGTGTCCTCGTGAAGCTTCGCGTCGTGGAGCCGGAACAGCGACCCCTGGACCGGCTCGGCGGCCAGCGGGCCGTCGTCGAGCGCCTCCTGAAGCCCCTCCAAGACGAGCTCCATCGTCTCGTTGAGATGCTGGATACCCTTCGTGTCGTCGATGAGGATGTTGGTCCGGTGGATGTCCTCGACGTTCTGGGAGGTGTCCTTGTCCATGCCAGCCTCCTGCAGCGCCTCGCGGCGCTCCAGTTCGGGCATGTCCATCGAGACCTCGCCGAGCTGGATGGCGTCGACGATCTCCTGGGCCATCGGCTCGACGGTGAGGTAGAACTTGTTGTGGCGGTTCGGCGACTGCCCCTCGACCTCGCGGGAGGCCTCCTGGGGCTGCTCGCGGAAGACGACGATCGGCTCGCCGGTGATGACCGGGATGCCCTGGTTGTCCCGGATCCGCTGGGTGATCACTTCGAGGTGGAGCTCGCCCTGCCCGCTGATGAGGTGCTCGCCCGTGTCCTCGTTGATCTCGATCTGGATCGTCGGGTCTTCCTTGGCGACCTGCTGGAGCGTCTCGATGAGCTTCGGCAGGTCATCCATGTTCTGGGCCTCGACGGACTTCGTGATGACCGGCTCGGAGATGTGCTCGATCGACTCGAACGGCGTCATCTCCACGGAGGAGACGGTGGAGCCGGCGATGGCGTCACGCAGGCCGGTGACGGACGCGATGTTCCCCGCCGGGACGCGGTCCACCTCCTCGCGCTCGGACCCCATAAAGAGGCCGACGCTCTGGATGCGGTTCTTGCCCGCAGTCCCGGAGACGTACAGCTCTTGGCCCTTCTCCAGCGTGCCGGAGAAGACGCGACCCGTCGCGATCTCGCCCGCGTGCGGGTCCATGGAGATGTCGGTGACCATGAAGACGACCTCGCCGTCCTCGTCGACCAGCCGCATCGTGTCGGCCAGGTCGGACTCGGGGTCGCCGCGCCAGATGCGCGGGACGCGGCGAGGCTGGGCGTCGACCGGGTTCGGGAAGTGCTCGCAGACCATGTCGAGCACGACGTCCGACAGCGGCGTCCGCTCGTGGAGCTCCTGCCGTTTGTCGTTCTGTTCGAGCTCCATGATGTCGCCGAAGTCCATGCCGGTCCGCTGCATCGAGGGCATCGAGACACCCCACTTGTACAGCGCGGAGCCGAACCCGACCGTGCCGTCCTCGACGGAGACGGTCCAGTCCTCGGGGATGTCGTCCATGTTCTCGGCCATCCCGCGGATGAGCTCGTTGACGTCGGCGATGACGGCCATCAGTCGTTCCTGCATCTCCTGGGGCCCCTCCTGGAGCTCCGAGATGAGGCGGTCGACCTTGTTGATGAACAGCGTCGGCTTCACGCCCTCGCGGAGCGCCTGCCGAAGCACCGTCTCCGTCTGGGGCATCGCGCCCTCGACGGCGTCGACGACCACCAGCGCGCCGTCGACCGC
>JBNJEE010000171.1:0-4707 GCA_051745525.1 Methanobacteriota archaeon
GGGGTGGGACTCCAAGGGGCAGCCGCGAGGAGGGCGCAGGCGACGTAAGCACTGGAAGGAGCGAGCAACGCGAGCGACTGAAGCGCGCAACGAGCGTGCGCCCTCCTCGCGGCTGGGGCTTCGGGATGAGTGACGGCGGTGTCAGTCACGTATGGCCGAGCGGCTGGGGGCTTCGGCGGTGTTCGCCGTCGATCCGTGGTCGATCATTTATAAACAACCGGCTGGGAATTTGGTGGTACTCATCGGGTCGGTAGCGTCTATTTATAAGCGAACGACCGGAGTTCTGGACGCGATAGCCGCGATCGCGTAAAAACGCGGTTCGACGGAATACACCTGAGAGTCGACACCGAAAGAAATCGGAAAAATACCGAGATCGAACAGATAGCGATCCGCCGAGAGCCGACCGTCTGTCCGCCTTACGCCAGTTCGTCGATCTTGTCGACGACGGCGTCCGCGAACTCGCTGGTCGCGAGCTTCTCGCCGCCCTCGATCTGCCGATGGAGGTCGTAGGTGACCTTGCCGGAGGCGATGGTCTCCTCGACGGCGTCGCGGACGAGGTCCGCGGCGTCCTTCCAGCCGAGGTAGTCGAGCATCTCGCGGCCCGAGAGGATCATCGCGGTGGGGTTCACCTTGTCCTCGCCGGCGTACTTGGGCGCGGAGCCGTGGACGGGCTCGGCGAGACAGCGACCGTGACCGAAGTTGGCGCCGGGCGCGATGCCGAGACCGCCGATCTGCGCGCCGGCGGCGTCAGACATGTAGTCACCGTTGAGGTTCATCGTCGCGATGACCTCGTACTCGTCGGTGCGGGTCAACAGCTGCTGGAGCATGTTGTCCGCGATGCGGTCCTTGACGACGACGGTGCCCTCGGGCTGCTCGCCGTCGTGCTCCTCCCAGAGCTGGTCCTCGGTGATGACGTCCTCGCCGTACTCCTCCTCGGCGACCTCGTAGCCCCAGTCGCGGAAGGCGCCCTCGGTGAACTTCATGATGTTCCCCTTGTGGACGAGCGTGACCGAGTCGCGGTCGTTGGCGACCGCGTAGTCGATGGCCTCGCGGACGAGGCGCTTCGAGCCGAACTCGGAGATGGGCTTGACGCCGATGCCGACCGGGCCGTCGTGGATGACGTCCGCGATGCCCATGTCGTCTTCGAGGAAGTCGCGTACCTGCTCGACCTCGTCGGTGCCGGCCTCCCACTCGACGCCCGCGTAGACGTCCTCCGTGTTCTCACGGAAGGTGATCATGTCCATCTTCTCGGGGTTCTTGACGGGCGACGGGACCCCCTCGAGGTGGTAGGTCGGGCGGACGTTCGCGTACAGGTCGAGCGTCTGCCGGAGCGCGACGTTCAGCGAGCGGAACCCGGCGCCGACCGGCGTCGTCAGCGGGCCCTTGATCGCGACGCGGTGGTCGCGGATGGCCGAGACGGTGTCCTCGGGGAGGTTCTCGTCGTACTTCTCGCGGGCGGACGCCCCGGCGTAGACGCGCATCCACGCGATGGAGCGACCCGTCGCCTCGGCGGCGGCGTCGAGTACCTGCTGCGCGGCCGGCCCGACGTCGGTGCCGATTCCGTCGCCGTGAATGATCGGGATGATCGGGTTGGACGGAACGTTCAGCTCGCCGGTCTCCTCGTCGGCGACCGTGATGACTTCGCCGTCGTCGGGGACGTCGACCTTATCGTAGCTCATGAACGTTCGTGGATTCTTGTGGGCCCCTAAAGTGCCTGCCGTTTTCGGCGTGAGCGTCGCGCTCGCAGCGTTTGCCGGTTCTCTCCGCGGCGGCTCCCGGAGGTCGCCTCGCCGGCGCCCCGTCGACGTCCCGGACTCAGACCGGTTCGACCTCGACGTCGAACATCGACCGCCAGCGATAGCGGCGGCCGCCCCAGACGAACGTCCGGCGGGCGAGCGCGTACGTCATGAGCGGCGGGGCAAGCAAGGCGCCGGGCGCCGCGAGGAGGAACGTCGCGCGCCGGATCCCGAACCGGGCGTAGACGGCGCCCGCGAGCGCCGTGACGAGCGTCACGCCTGCGACCGGCGCAAACAGACAGAGCGCGGCCATGACGACGCCGAGGAGGACATTGAACGCGGTCGCCGCCGGGGCGTGGTACCGGGTGATCGTCAGGAAGCGGACGAACCGCTCCAGCGACCCGCGGAGCGAGCCGCCGGCCCTGACGTACCGCGTCCGATCGGCCGCCGAGACGTCGAGGTGCTCGATGAGCGTCCCGTCGTCGCTGACGGTCCGTCGGAGGTCTCGCAGGAACGCCGCCTCCCCGTCGCGGAGGTCGTCGCGCTCGAATATCACGGCACCGCCCCACGCGATCCCCGCGGCCGATACGGCGAGCGTGCCGCCGATAACGTACGCCGGCTCGAACAGGCGAGCGAGGGGGTCGAGCCCGACGAACACCGGCACCTCCGTGGTCGGCCCCCGCCGCTTGTAGTCGGCGTCGAGCGTCGCCAGCCAGTCGTCGGGATGGTGAAAGTCGTCGTCCGTCCAGGCAATCCGGTCGTTCGCGGACGCCTCCATCCCAGCCGCGATCGCGTTCGCCTTCCCCGAACACCCCTCGGGCTCGCTGGCGATCACGATCCGGACGCGGGGCGGCAGGTTGCCCCGTCGGTCAGCGACAGGGTCGTCCGGCGAGTCGCAGATCACGAGCAGTTCGTCGGCTGGCTCGTCTTTGGCGGCACCGGCAGTACCCTCGCCGCGGAACGCCTCCGGGCCGCGGAGCTGCGCTGCCACCTCGTCGCAGGCATCGGTCCAGCGGACGGTCGGCAGCAGGACGGACACCGGCGTCGGGCTCGGCGACAACACGGTCGGTTCCGGGGCGGTCACGCCGCGCGCTTCGGACGCTCGAAGTATAAAGTACGGCGTCGAGCGCCGGGGTCGCTCGCCTCACGACTCCGAACACGAGCGCGTCCCGATCTCCTCGACTCGCGTCTCGCCGCCGTAGACGTCGACATCGACGGCCGAGACGGTGACGGACCGGATCCGGCCGTCTCCGACGTCCCCAGCGCCTCCGGTGTCACCAGCGTCCCCAGCGTTCCCGCCGTCCGCGAACCCCGTGGCGCGGTCACAGAGGTGCGCGAGCAGCGGGTCGACACGGTCGGGGTCGTCCCCGAGCAGCGTGAGGAGCTTCCGCCAGCGCGCGGTGGGGAACGAGCGGGCGTCGGCGGGCGGTCGGTCGCGCGCGACGCGGTCGCCGTAGAGGGCGTCGACGCGGTCGCCGTCGGCGGTCGTCGCGGTCGCCAGCACGAGCGCGTCGGTCGAGGGCGGGTCCGGCGCGAACATGTCCCAGCCTCGCTCGGTCGGGTCCGACACCGACGCCACGGGGTCCGGCGTCTCGACGAAGCCGAGCGCCATCCCGTTCCACGCCACGAGCGCGACGAGGAGGACCGCGGCGACGACCGGGACCGCGGCCGCGGTCCACTCGCGGACGGCCGAGACTGCCCCGCTGCCTTCGGTTCGGCTCGCGGGAGCGAACCGACGCTCCGCGGGCGTTCGGAGGCGGTCGGCCGCGGGAGCGACCGCGCGCTCGACCCGGTCCCAGACGACCGGCGGGAAGAAGGGCACCAGCGCGGTCGCGGAAGTCACGGAGAAGACGCCGATCTGGAGCGTGAACGCCATCGAGAGGTGCGCCGCGAAGAACGTTCCTGCGAGCGCCGCGCGGACCCGGTCGGTGGCCGCGATCAGCAGCGGGGAGGCAAAAAGCAGCGCAAGCCAGCCGTACGTGGCCGCCGAGAGCAACGCCGACCACTCGGGGACGAAGCCGCCGAGCGGGCCGTGGAGGTAAGTGAGTCGGAAGACGCGCTCGACGGCCTCGCCCGCGGGCCACGCGGTCCCGCGGAGCTTCACGACCGCGTTCGAGACGTACACCACGACGGCGAGGCTCAAGAGCAGCGCCGAGGCGGGGCCGGCGACGCGTCCGGAGGCGGGACCGCCGACGCGCCCGGCTTCCCTCGCGCCCGTCGCGTCCGCGGGGTCGCCCCCGCGCCGGCGGACCGCGTCGACCGACCAGCGGGCGCCGAGCGGGCACAGGAGCCCGGCGCCGACCAGCTGGAGAAGGAGGGTGTCTCCGGCGTTGAGGACGAACGGGTTCCGCGCCTGGAGCGACGCGAGCAGGACCAGCGAGACCGCAGCCGCGACGCGGGTGCGGTAGCCGGCGGCGAGTGCGACGGCGGCGAGCGCGGCGACGAGGAACAGCAGCGCGACGGCCCGCGGTTCGCCCGAGACGGCGTGGAGCGAGAGGCGGGCGCCAAGCGGGGACGCCTCGGCGAGCGTCGGCCGCGGGAGGACGCCGGCGTCGGTGTAGAAGGCGGTGAGGTTCCGCGCACGGAGCGCGAGGTCGACGAGGAGGACGACGCCGATCGCGACCCGGAACGCGGCGAGCGCGCGCGGGTCGACGCCGAGTCGGCGGCGGAGCGCGGCGCGAACGCGGGAGGCGGGCCGCGCGCGGTTCGTCGCCTCCCCGGCGTCGGCGGTGGTCACGGTGACTCCGAGTCGCCCAGCGGCGAGGATAGGTCTTGCGGCGTCGCGGCGGGCGGCCGGCCGGCCCCAGCGGTCGCCGCCGGCTTCCGGGCGCTTATGTGGCGGCCGCGGGAGCCTCTGGTATGCGAGTCATCGTTCACGGCGGCGCCGGCGGCGCACCCGACGACCCGGAGCCCAGGCAGGCGGTCCTCGACGAGGCGGCCGAGCGCGGCGCCGACGTGTAATCTCTTCATT
>JBNJEE010000050.1:0-15603 GCA_051745525.1 Methanobacteriota archaeon
CGCGGTCGAGCGATCGGGGTCCGGCGGCGATGAGGGCGAGGGGGATCGCGGGGACGACGCCGGCGTCGTCCGCGTGCCGGAGACGGACCTCGCGGTGGCGGCCGCGCCGACCGCGGCGACCGAGGACGACGCGTACGCGCGGGCGATCGCGGCCGCCTACGAGACCGCGTTTGACGCGTCCCTCGGCGTGGAGTTCCCGGAGCCGGGGCTCGTCGAACGGTTCACACCCTGAAACGGGGAGAGGGAAGGGCGGAGGACGGAGGAGAACTCAGCGGAGACCGTCGGTGGAGCCGAGCGCGTCGCCGAGGGGGTCGTCGGCGCCCAGTCCGTCTCCGAGCGGCGCCGACCCCGCGACCTGTGCGTCGACCGCCTCCGCGAGGGGCTCGACCGGGTCGTGCGTCTCGACGTACGTCGCCAGCGCGAAGTCCGCCTCGTCGCCGCCGGTGAGCTCGACGGCCTCGCTGCGGGCGGTCCGGCCCGAGAGCCAGTCGCGGACGATATCTCGGCCGGTGGGCGAGAGCGGGCAGACGCCGGCGACGCCACACCGGTGGAGCGTCTTGGCGGCGGTCATCGGGGAGACTCCCGCCTCGCGGGCCGCGTCGCCGACGCTCCGCCCGGCGGTGTAGGCGTCGACGAGCGTGGCCGTCGCCTCGGGCGTACACGGGAGCGACTCGGCGTGGGGCGACAGGCGGTCGACGAGCGGCGTCTCCGTGTCGTCCGCGAGCGCGACCCCACGGTCACGCTGGCGCGAGGTCACCTCGACTCCCGCGGCGATCTCCGACAGCGTCATGCGAACTGATGGCTCGGCCGAAGGGTTAAAACCACCGTACTGCGGCGCCCTCGACTGACCTATCACCGACCGATAACCGGTCGGTTCGAGCGCCGGGATCCGGCCGATTGATCGCCGATCGGCCCGGGTTTAAGTAAGCCATCGGGCCGGAGTTCGACGTGTGATGACTGACGCACGCTCGACCCGCGTTCGTTCGCCCCGTACCGAAACCGACGACGTCGCGACCGCCAACCGCACGGCGACCGCCCGCGACACCGCAGCCGCGGAGCGCGACGCCGCGGCCGAGGGGTCCGAGACGACCGGCGCCGAGGGGACCGGCGACCGAGAGACCTGTCCGGAGTGCGGCGGTCGCACGCGCGTCGAGGGCGCGGAGCGCGTCTGCGCCGACTGCGGGCTGGTCGTCGAGGCCGACCGGATCGACCACGGGCCCGAGTGGCGGTCGTTCGACGACGACGACACGAATCCGAAACGCACCGGCGCGCCGCTGACGCGCTCCCGCCACGACCGCGGCCTCTCGACGGAGATTGGTCGCTCGACGAAGGTGAAAGGGCGCAAGCGCCGGCGGCTCGCGCGGATGCGGACTCAGCACAACCGCGCGCAGATCTCGACGAAGCGCGACCGCAACAAGGTGTACGCCTACACCGAGATCCGGCGGCTCACCGGCGTCATGGGATTACCCGACAGCGTCCGCGACGCCGCCTGCGCGCTGTTCGACTCCGCGCAGGACGAGAGCCTGCTCCGCGGGCGCTCGCTGGAGGGATTCGCGGCCGCCTGCGTCTACGTCGCCTGCCGCACCGCCGACGTGGCCCGCACCGTCAGCGAGGTGTGCGCCGAGGCGAAAGCGACAGAGGACGAGCAACAGGCAGCCTTCGACGCGATGAACCGCGAGCTCGGCCTGCCGATTGCGCCGAGCGGCCCCGCGGAGTATCTCCCGCGGTTCGCCAGCGACCTCGGCTGCGACCCCGCCGTCGAGCGCCGCGCCGGCGAGTTGGCCGAGCGCGCCGTCGAGGAGGGGATCGCGAACGGCCGCAACCCGGTCGGCGTCGCGGCCGCCTGCCTCTACACCGCGGCCCGCGAGCTCGACGCGGAGTGTACCCAACAGGAGGTGGCGGACGTCGCGGACGTGACGCCGGTGACCGTCCGCCGGACGTACGCGGACCTGACCGGGAAGTGAGTCGGAGAAACACCGACGGGAGGTCCGTCGGCCGTGACGGTCCGGCGGGCGGCCGCGGCGGCGTCAGCGGGGGTCACCGCCGGACGGACGCCGGCGGCGACGACCGGCCACCGCGGAGGGATCGGCGGCGACCGGAAGCTGATAGCGGACAGGCGGGGTGGAGGGCGGGGAGGGCGCCCTGACCGCCCGGCGAGCGTCACGCAGCTAAACCGACGGGTGGGGAATGATTCTACGTTAGCCGTCGACAGTACGGATAGACCGAACAACACGTTTAGGTCGGAGACTCGTGTCGTCCGCGTCGACCGGGCGCCGCTCTTCGGTCGAGAGAATCCCGCTACTCGCCAATCTTGTGCTTGAAGGCGAAGAAGACGCGGCGGCCGGTCTCCGTGAGCCGGACGGTGTCGGAGCGGCCGACGTCCTCCAGTTCGACGTAGCCGCGCTCGCGCAGCGGCGAGAGGACGTGCGTCTCCAGCGCGCGGTACTTCGCGGTCCGGCTCTCGCCCGCCTCGCGGAGGAACGTGAGGTCGCGCTCGCGCGCCCACTCGATCAGATTCCACTTGTCCGTGGTGTGGTTCTCGTCGGTCCGCTCGCGCAGGCGGCTGAGGACCGCGACCTGGTCGGCCGTCGGCGCGTCCATCGGGTACAGGGGGAGGTCGACGGTGCGCGCGACTCCCTCCGTGAGCGGCTCCGCGCGCCGGTCGTGGCGGTGTCGCTCGGGTTCGACGCTGTACGGGCGTGCGCCGACGATCATACAGGCCAGTGCGACGCCGACGGCGGCGATCCGCGGGCCGGTCGAGACGTTCCCGAAGAGGCGGTCGCCGTCCGCCGCGCTCGCCCGGTGGCGGGCGGCGACCGTCGTCGTCACGCCGAGCACGTCGTACACGTCCGCGAGCGCGACGGGGATCGGTCGAACCTCGGCGAACTCGGCGACAGCCGTCCACGCGTCGCGCTGGTAGTCGGTGAGTTCGTCGGGGTCGACGCGGGTGGCACCAGGATCGGCGGCGCCGGCCGCCTCGAACTCCACGTCGCCGCGGGCCCCGTCGCGGTCAGGCGCGTCGACGAGGAGGTACGCGAGGTCGGCGCCGTGTCGGCGGAGGGGTTCGACGATCCGGTCGCGCTCGTAGCCGAGCGGGACGACGTGGACGCGCCGTTCGGCGACGCTGGGGACCGAGGTGTCCATACCCCAGTTGTCCGCGGCGATCGGATAAATACCCGCGGAGCGCCCCGGAGGAGTATGCCCGCGGAGCGCCCCGGAGGAGTATGCCCGCGAAGCGCCCCGAGGCGCTCGGCATCGAGCGCGTCACGTGGGGACGCATCGCACGAAAACCGTTAAGCCCGGCGCTCGCCTACGAGCGACCATGAGCGCTGACCGGTCCGCCCTCAGGCGGGCCATCGAGCGCGGTGAGCGGGACGGCGGCGCAATCGAGTTCAAAGAGCGGCTGACCCGGGAGGTCCACCTGGTCGACGGGCGCATGGAGTCGCTCGTGGCCCAGCTCCGCCACCGCGTCCTCTCCGGCGACGGCGAGGCGACCTACGTCCTCGGCGTCACCGACGACGGGGGGCTCGCGGGCGTCTCCCCCGAGGCCTTCTCGGAGACGATGGACGTGCTCTCGCTGCTGGCGGACGAGGCGGACGCCCACATCGCCGACGTCGAGACGTGGAGCGCCGGCTCCGGCGGCGACGGCGACGAGGCGGGGCTGGTGGGCCTCGCCACGCTCCGCGACGGCGGGGTGTTTGAGGCCGACGAGGACCACCTCGTCGTCGGCACCGCGGGCCACGTCGACCACGGGAAGTCGACGCTCGTCGGCACGCTCGTGACCGGGCGCGCCGACGACGGGCAGGGCGGCACCCGGGGGTTCCTCGACGTCCAGCCCCACGAGGTCGAGCGCGGCCTCTCCGCGGACCTCTCGTACGCGGTGTACGGGTTCGCCGACGATGCCGACGAGCCGGTCCGAATGGACAACCCCCACCGCAAGGCGGACCGCGCCGGCGTCGTCGAGGAGGCGGACCGGCTCGTCTCCTTCGTCGACACCGTCGGCCACGAGCCGTGGCTCCGGACGACGATCCGCGGGCTCGTGGGCCAGAAGCTCGACTACGGGCTCTTAGTCGTCGCCGCCGACGACGGCCCGACGAAGACGACCCGCGAGCACCTCGGGATCCTCCTCGCGACCGAGCTGCCGACGATCGTCGCGGTCACGAAGGCGGACGCCGTGAGCGACGAGCGGCTCGCCGAAGTCGAGCGCGAGGTCGAGTCGATGCTCCGCGACGCGGGACAGACCCCGCTTTTAGTCGACCGCCACGGCGTCGACACCGCGGTCGCGGAGGTCGGCGACGGCGTCGTCCCCCTACTGCGGACCAGCGCGGTGACGAAGGAGGGGGTCGAGACGCTCGATCGGCTGTTCGAGTGCCTGCCGAAGCGGGCGACGCCCGACCGCGAGGCGTTCCGGATGTACGTCGACCGCAGCTACAAAGTGACGGGCGTGGGCGCTGTCGCGTCCGGGACGGTGAACTCGGGGACCGTCGAGACCGGCGACGAACTCCTCCTCGGCCCCATGCCCGACGGCTCGTTCCGCGAGGTGGAGGTGCGGTCGATCGAGATGCACTACCACCGGGTCGACAAGGCGACCGCCGGCCGGATCGTCGGCATCGCGCTGAAGGGCGTCGACGAGGCGGAAATCGAGCGCGGGATGGCCCTGGTTCCCCCTGAAAGCGATCCGGAACCCGTCCGCGAGTTCGACGCCGAGGTGATGGTGTTGAACCACCCGACCCGGATCCAAGAGGGGTACGAGCCGGTGGTCCACCTCGAAACCCTCTCCGAGGCGGCCGCGTTCTTCCCGGCAGACGGGCGGCTACTCCCGGGCGACACGGGCGAGGCGCACGTCCGGTTCAAGTTCCGGCCGTATCTGATCGAGGAGGGGCAGCGGTTCGTCTTCCGCGAGGGGTCGAGCAAGGGGGTCGGCACCGTGGTGTCGACCGGCGATCGGTGAGCGGCTCAGCTGTCGGTCGGCGCCGCTGTACCGGACGTAGCTGAGCCGTCCGGCGGCGAGACGAGGGGGCCGAACTCCTCGTACCGGAACCGGCCGAGGATCTCGCCGGAGATGAGCTTGAAGTAGCTGTAGAGCGCGCCCTCCTCGACCGCCGACGTAGTCATTCCCTCGGCCATCGTCATGTCGTACTTACAGGGGACCAGGATCGACCGCTCGTTCTCCGCGTCAATGAGTTCGATCGCGACGTACATCACGCCCTCGATGGCGCTCCCGTACACGAGGTACTCGGTGTACGCCTCCTCGTCGAACGCCTCCCGAAAGTCGTCGGCGTAGTTGTTTGGGAGCACGTGCATCAGCCCGAACCGGTCGTGGTCCTTCATGTCCCTGCTCACCGTGTCAGTGTGCGGCGCCATGACGACGGTCGTCTCCCACCCGTCTTCGCGGCGCTCCTCGGCGAGCAGCTCCGTCTCCTCGAGGGTCTGTTCCCAGGCGTCGATATGCCCCTCGCCGAGCCGCTGGCGATTCTCTACGAACGGGTCCGGGTCGGGAACCATGATGTTCTCGTCCGGCCTCCGGGGTCATAATTCTTTTCGAGCGGGTCGCGGTTAGCGCACGCCGAGCCATGTCTCCATGAGGAGCGAGGCGCCGAGAACGACGACACCCGCGAGGAACACCTTGCTGGCCACGCGAACCCGGTCGGTCGGCGCCGGGAGGCGGATCCAGCAAAGCGGTGGGAGGCGTCGAACAATTCCTTCGAGTCGCGTGCCGCGCGTGCTTATTACCGGCCCCGACAGGTCCTCCACAGAGGAGGGCCACAGCCGGACCGTCCCGTAACCGATCAGTAGCCAACCGCCAACGAACAGTAGCGCCTTTCCGCGGACGAAGCCGCCGCCCGTCGCGATTCCCACTGCGACCGCGGCTCCGGTCACCAGTACGGAGAGGAAGACGACGTACGCGACCGCGTCCGCCCAAGCACGCGCGAGCGTCGCGAGTCGGTCCCGAGCGGCGCCCATCGGTCAGTTCCGCGCTTCGATCACGTCGCCCGTCTCTCGATACTGCTGGTCGTGACGGTGGCAGTAACTCAGCCGCCCGCTCTCGCTCACCTGGTACAAGACCGGTTCGATGTCCTCGTTGACGCCGTCCGCACCGACGCCGTCACAGACGCTTCCGAACGCCTCGTTGAGCCGATCCAGCGCCTCGGACTCGTCGTGGTCGCTGGCGACACCTGCGACGTCCGTGAGGACCCGCTCCACCTCCTCCGGCACCGCGAGGTCGCCGAACAGTTCCTCGTACGTCTCGTCCATGGTAGCGAACCGAGTCTCCATGCCGAATCGCTCGCGGAGCCGCTCTCGGATCGAGCGTTCGGCCCGCATTCGCTCGCGGAGGATCTCACGGAAGGTGTTGATGCTGTCCCAGAGGTCGTCATCGAGGTCCTCGTACTCGTCGGGGCGGATGCGGGCCGGACAGCGCGTGCTGAAGGGACACCCGGTCGGCGGATACCGCGGGTTCGGCGGCGTGCCGTGGAGCGTGATCCGGTCGCGGCTCGCGGTGGGGTCGGGTTCCGGGATGGCCGACAACAGCGCGTGCGTGTACGGGTTTGCCGGGTCGGTGAACAGCTCTTCGGTCGGACCGATCTCCATGATGTTGCCGAGGTACATCACCGCGACGCGGTCGCAGATGTGTCTGACGACGGAGAGGTCGTGCGCGATGAACAGATACGTGAGGTCGAACTCGTCCTGTAGGTCCTCCAGCAGGTTGATGATCTCCGCCTGAACGGAGACGTCGAGCGCCGAGACGGGTTCGTCGAGCACGATAAACTCCGGGTTGAGCGCGAGCGTTCGGGCGATCCCGATCCGCTGGCGCTGGCCCCCGGAGAACTGGTGCGGGTACCGGTAGTAGTGTTCCGCCTTCAGTCCGACCTCGTCGAGCAGGTTCCTGACGCGCTTGCGTCGCTCGGCCGGCGTGTTCCACTCGTGAACGTCGAGCGGTTCGCGGATGATCTCGCCGACCGTCATCCGGTCGTTCAGGCTGGAGTCGGGGTCTTGGAACACCATCTGGGCGTTCTGTCGCCACTCGTAGAGCTGATCGCCGCGGATCTCGGTGATATCGGTCCCGTCGAAGAGGACCTCGCCATCGGTCGCGTCCTCGAGTTGAATGAGGGTTCGACCGAGGGTGGTTTTTCCGCAGCCCGACTCACCGACGAGGCCCAGCGTCTCGCCGCGGCGGATGTCGAAGGTGACGCCGTCGACCGCCTTGACCGGCCTGTTGTCGAACAGGCTGCCACTGTCGTAATACGTCTTCAGGTCGCGGACCTCGACCAGCGTGTCGGATGCTGAACTCGGGTTCGTGTGCTGTTGTGCGGTGTTGGAACTCATTCGCGTTCACCTCCGTCGGCCGACCCGCGGTGACGGGCGATTGCTGCTTCGGTCGACTCGTCCTCGGGGTAAAGGAGACACGCCGCCGTGTGCCTGTCGGCGGTCTCGTCGATCGGGACCGGCACGGGATGGACCGCTTCGCACTCGTCGAACGCCTTGGGACACCGCGGCGCGAACCGGCAGTACGTCGGCTCCTCGTTCGGCGTCGGGACGCTCCCGTCTATCGTCGCGAGCCTCCCGCCCACCTGTCCGCCCGGTATCGAGTTGAGCAGCCCCTCCGTGTACGGATGTTTCGGGTCCGCGAACAGCGGTTCGGCGTCGGCGGACTCGACTATTTCGCCCGCGTACATCACGTTGACCCGGTCGGAGACGTCGGCTATCACGCCCATGTCGTGAGTGATGAACATCACCGCGACGTCGCGCGTCTCTTGGATCTCGGCGATCAGGTCGAGGATCTGCGCCTGAATCGTGACGTCGAGCGCGGTCGTCGGCTCGTCGCAGATGAGCACGTCCGGCTCGCAGGCGAGCGCCATCGCGATCACCGCGCGCTGGCGCATTCCACCGGAGAACTGGTGCGGGTACTCGTTGACTCGCCGCCTGGCGTCCGGGATCCCGACCGCTTCCAGCAGATCGGCGGCCGCCTGTGTCGCCTCCTTGCCGGTGATTCCCTGGTGAAGCGAGAGCGATTCTTTGATCTGGTTGCCCACCGTGTAAACGGGGTTGAGGCTCGTCAACGGGTCTTGGAACACCATCGAGATCCGGCCGCCGCGCATCTTCCGTTGCGCCTCGCCGGAGACCCGAGTGAGTTCGACGAACCCGCGCCGGATCGACGGCGGATCGTCGGCGTCGCCGTCGAGGACGAAGACGCACTCGTCACCGCTCGTGAGCCCGACCTCGTCGCCGTACCCGGCCGCGACCACGTCGACGAGGGGGACGTCCGCCGGGTCGACGTACCCGAACTCGGCCGGCGTCACGTCGGTTCGTTCGAACACGGACGCCGGGTCGTACCGCGCCTCGAGGTCGGCGACCGAGACGGTCCGTCCCGAGAACGCGTCGGCGAACGACCGGACGGTGTCAAGGTCGCGGTAGCGGACGCTGCTGCCGCGCAGGACGCGGCCGGGCGACTCGATGAGCCCCATCAGCGACCGGGCCGTAACGCTCTTCCCGCTTCCGCTCTCGCCGACGATTCCGACGGTCTCGCCGGGGTCGATCGTGAAGTCGATCCCGTCGACAGCCCGGATCGTCTCCTTGTCGGTGAAGAACGTCGTCTGGAGGTTGCGGACGTCGACGAGTGGCTCGTGGCTCTCCTCGTCGTCGAGCGCGCCGGTCGGCGTGGCCGCCGAGCGGTCGTCGGTCGCCATCAGGCACCACCCCCGGCGGTCGCGGCCTCGGCCTCGTCGACGTCGGCCTCCGGATCGATCGCGTCCCGGATGGCGTCACCGAGCGCGTTGAACGCGACGACCACCAGCACGATCGCGATCCCGGGGACGGTCGCGACGTGCCACGAGTCGGTCGCGACGTACGTCCGTCCGCCGTCGATGAGCCGCCCCCACTCCGGGGTCGGCGGGTTGATCCCGAGGCCGAGGAACGTCAGCGCGGCGGTCGAGATGATCACGCCGCCGATCAGAAGCGACGCGTAGATCAGGATGTAGCCGGCGATGTACGGCGCCATGTGTTTTTGCATCGTCCGCAGCGGCGTCTGGCCGTAGCTCTTCGCGGCGTCGACCCACTCCTGTTCGGAGACCTGGAGCGAGGGGCCGCGTATCGCGCGCCACATCCCCGGCCAGAGGGTGAACGCGAAGATCAGCGCGAGCAGTAACCCGCCGTCTAGCGGCTGTGCGATCGGGTGGTCCGCCTCTTGGAAGACGACGGAGACGAGCATGATGAGCAGCAGGGCGGGGATCGCCTGTATCGTGTCGCTCGTCATCACCGTCGCGATGTCGGTGATACCTTTGTAATACGCCGAGAGGAGCGAGAGCACGACGGCGACGAACGCGCCGATCCCGATGGCCGTCAGCCCGATGGTGAGAGACGTCCGCGCCCCGTACGAAAGGTGCGTCATCATGTCTTGGCCCCGATTCGTTGTACCGAGCGGTGCCCACCTGTCGTAGTCGTCGTAGCTCAGGGGTCCGACGGTGTTCTGTCCGTCGGAGCGGCTATCGAGGTTGGCGAACACGTGGTTCACCTCCTGCACCTCGCCGTTCTCGTCGAGGTACTCGAAGGTGTTCGCGTTCGGTTCGTAGATGTTGTGTTCCGCCTCCACGGGGCTGACCGCCGGCGCCCAGATCGCCAACACGACGAAGATGAACACGACGGCGAAGCCGAACAGCCCCCAGTAGTTGCTCCGGAACCGACGGACCGTGTCGTCGGTCGGCGTCCAGTCGGCGCTCCGGTAGTGGGTGCGGTACGTCTCGTATCCCCGCCACACCCAAGCGAGGAGCGCGGTCGCGTACGCGAAGACGATCCCGGTTCGGATCGTCCACGCGGCAGCGGGAGAGAGCCCGAGGAAGGTGTCGTCCCAGCCGCCGCCGGGCGTGCGGTGTCCCGTGTTCGATATCAGTTCGCGGCTCGTGAGCGACGGTAGCGCGGACGAGAGCGCGTCCACGCCGCCGGTGATCGCCGCGATCGCCGCGGAGAACGCGCCGCCGACCGGGGTGTAGGCGATCAGCGCGGCGACGGCGACGAGGACGCTCGCAAGCCCGATACGCTTCGCCCACCGGTGTCCCCGACGCGACAGTTCGAGACCGAGGACGTCGACCGCCGCGTCCGGCACGTACTCGCTGACCGGTATCGTGAGGGCAAGCGCCAGTACGAAGCCGAAGACGACCGTCGCGACCGCCCCGGCGATGGGACCGAGCGTTCCGGCGACGTTCCCTCCGAGAGAAGCCGGTGTGGCCGCGAAGAGGGCGACGACGAACCCGATAACCGTAAACAGCGTGTCGATACCGGCGAACACGCGGCCGATCTCCAACGCGAGGAGGACCGCCAGTACGCCGAGCCACACGGCCGCCGGACGCGGGTTCTCCCCGAGGAGTTTGCGGAACGATTTATCCGAGTCTCGCTCGTCGATGTCGGTCTGTGTCGTGCTCATTGGTCGTACCCCACGCGCGGGTCGATAATCGTGTAGAGGAAGTCCTGAAGGATGTTCAAAAACAGGATGATCAGGGTGAAGATGAAAAGCAGCGCGCCCGCCATCGGGAGGTCACCCTGCGTCACCGACTGGAAGAAGATCCGCCCCAGCCCGTTGATGTTGAAGATCTGTTCGACGATCACGGAGCCGCCGATGAGGAGGAACGCCTCGCTCGTGATCACCGGTAAAAGCGGGATCAGCGCGTTCCGGAAAATGTGTTTCCAAACGATCACGCGGTTGGTGAGCCCCTTCGCGCGGGCGGTCTCGACGAAGTTGGCGTTTACGGTCTCCAACATCGCCGTCCGTCCGATACGTAGCTCGGCCGCCATCGACGCCGACCCCAGGATGAGCGCCGGTGGCAGGATCAGCTTGACGTCAATGGCGAGCGCGGTCCAATCGCTGACGTACGGGACCGGGAGGAACAGGAGATCCGTCGTCGAGAACCAGTCGAAGTTCGGGGTCCCGGTGATGCTGATGTCTCTCGATAGGAAGTCGGGACCGAACGCGTACCAGTCAAATCCGAAGGGGCCCCCGCCGTTGCGCGTCTGCCGGAGCGTCGCGAGCGCCAGCACGCTCAGCCAGAAGTTCGGGAGCGCCTGCCAGAGGATCCCGCCGAAGGACGCCGTGTAGTCGCCGAGCGAGTTCGGGTTGAGCCCAGCGTAGAAGCCGAGCGGAATCCCGATGAAGAGGGGTAACAGGATCGCCCAGAAGCCGAGCCAGAGGGTCGCCGGGGCGGCCCCCATGACGATCTCGATAATGGGGCGACCGGCCTGAACGACCCACGACTGGCCGAAGTCGAACGTCACGAAACTAGTGATGAAGTCCACGTACTGTTGCCAGAGCGGTTCGTCGAGTCCCAGGCGCTCGCGAATCGCTTGTGCGTCGCCACCGGTCGCTTCCGGGCCGAGGATGGCCGCGACCGGGTCTATCGGTCCCATGCGAAGCATCACGAACAGGAAGCTCAACACGAGGAACAACACGGGGACCGTAAGCAACAGCCGTTTGACGAAATACTCCCAGCGGCTCATGAGAGTAGACGTATTCGAGTGGTCATGGTGGGCATACGTCGAGTGGTATGCGAGGGGAAACCCGTGATCTAACTAAATGCTTCGATAACGCGAAGAGGCCGAAACTACTCGGCTTCTTCCTCCAGGTTCGACTGCCAGTCGAGGTAGAACCCGTTGGTCTCCTCGGGCATCACCGACGTCTCGGTGTTGCGCGGCTCGAGCTGGAACATCCCGTACGGAACTGCGGGCCAGCTCCAGATCCAGCCGAGCGAGTACATCTGGAGGTCACCGTCCTCGCCGCGGCTCTGGAGCGTCGAGAACTGCGACGTCTCGAGCGACAGGTCAAGGCCGGTCCCGGACAGCAGGTCGCGGACCAGCTCCGCCGCCGTCTGGAACACCTCGCTCTCGTAGGTAGTGAGCGTCATCTCAGTCGGGCTGTCGGAGGTGAACCCGGCCTCTTCGAGGACCGTCTGGGCCCCTTGCGAGTCGCTTTCGCCGAGGCCGTACGGGTACTCGTCGAGGAACGACTCGTACCCGTCCTGGCCGGTCGGCCAGATAGCCGGCGGCAGGAAGCTGTACGCCGGCGTGCCGCGGCCCGCAAACACCTCCTGGACGATCTGTTCTTTGTTCATCACGTACGCGACCGCCTGTCGCGCGGCCCGCTCCGTGTTCGAGGCGTTGAAGCCAAAGTAGTACGTGCTGATCTCGGAGACTCCGAGGTAGTTCACTTCCTCCTCGAGGTCGCCCTCGGGACCGTACGTCCCGACCTCACGGCCGCGGTCATCGGTCTCGGCGTCAATGGCGTCCGCCTCGTAGGCGAACGTCGGCATCTCGAACCGGTCGGCGTTCTGTTCGAGCGCGTACGTCCACCGGGCCTGATCGTCTTCGATGATCTCCCAGTTGACGGCCTCGACGCTCGCGGTCTCACCCCAGTAGTCGTCGTTGCGGACGACACTGACGTCCTCGTCGACATTGAACTCGTCGAGCTCGAACGGGCCGGTTCCGTTCGTCACGTCCGTCGTGAACTCGTCGTGCGAGACCTCGCCGTCGTAGCCTTCGATGTCGCCGACGTATCCCTCGGGGAGCACCGCAAAGCTGCTGTACGCGATGATGTCGAGCACGTCGGGGTTCGGGCCGACGAGCTGGATCTCCAAGGTCTGGTCGTCGATGACCTCGATGGCGAGCGAGTCGGGCACCGGGTCGCCCTCGTCGTCCGTCTCGACGTCGATCCCGAGCCCGGTAGGCTGGTTGAGGGTGAACGTCGCGCGCTCGGAGTTCGCCGACTCAACGGTGCGCCGCCAGGAGTACTTCACGTCCTGTGCGGTCACGGTTTCTCCCCCGTGGAACTGGATGTCCTCTTTGAGTGTGAACGTCCACGTGGTCCCGTCCTCGGAGACCTCGTACTCTTCGAGGAGCTGGTTTTCGACTTCGGGGACGCCGTTCGGGAATGCGGTGAGGTTCTCGTAGATCTGAGTGATGACGATCGACGACGCCGTGTCGGTCGACATGATCGGGTCCAGCTCGTCGAAGGTACTGTTGATGAGGTTGAGCGTGTCGTCGCCCTCGACCTCCGTCGTGTTGAGCTGCTGCCAGTGTTTGCCGAGCGCGCCGGTCAGCGGGACGTCGACGTAATCGTACCAGAACAACTCGGTGAAACCGTGGTACAGCGGGACGAGTACCGCGTCGTCGCGGACCGCTTCCTCCATCTCGACGTAGGCCTCCTGGCGGAGTTCCTCGTCTTCGGGAAGGGGGTTTTCGACGGCGCTCTCCCAGGCAGCCTGGGCTTTGTCGGCGTTGGTCCGCTCGGGTTCGTCTCCGCCGTCTCCACCGTCTCCGCCGTCTTCACCGTCTTCACCGTCTTCACCGTCTTCGCCGTCGGAGGGCTCTTCCTCGCCAGAACAGCCAGCAAGAGTGACCGCGGCGCCACCGCCCAGGAGGCTGAGCAGTTTTCGTCGCTTCGTGCTCTCCACCGAGTCTTCGGTTGTCGTGTCGGACATGTACCGTCAATTCAGATAGCTTATACTAAAATCTTCCTCTAAAATCCTGTCACTGTCAACAAATAATTTGGAAGTGGGTGAACATTCAAATCGGGATACCGACGTTTGGGTGTCGAGTATGAAATTGATCACAGGCGGGGCGAACGCGGCACGTGGGGTAGGCTGGATCAGGCGTTCTCCACCTCGACGAGCTCCATCAGGGGGTACCCGTCTTTCATCGCCATCCGCGTGCGAACCGTGACGCCCCCGTAGGCGATCCGCATCCGGACGTCCATCAGCGAGCCGGTGAGTTCGGTGTAGCCGTTCTCGTGGTCGATCGCGTCGGCGACGCGGTCGTCGCGGATCGACACGTCGACCGCCTCGCAGTGCGGCTGGTTCTCGATCGACTCCGCCATCGCGGCCTCCAGGCTCCGCGTGCTGGACGGGCTGACGGGCGTGCCGGCGAACTGGTGGTACAGCGAGCCGAACTTGATCCCCGCCTCGAAACACGCCTGCTGGGCGTCGGTTGCCATGGGGACACTCCGGCGGCGGCGGGGAAAGAACGTTCGGAGGTGAGCGGCGGCGTCGTCAGGGATGGAGGGACGCCGTCAGTGATGGCGGGCGCCGTCGTCGAGCGGAAGGGGTTAGGTCCGCCGGCGGAAACCGAGAGGCATGAACGCGCTTCGCGTGACGGGTGGACGGGTGCTCCGGCCCGACGGCAGCGTGACCGAGTCGGACGTGACGGTGGACCGCGACGCCGGGACGATCGCTTCGGTGGACGACGGGGACGGGACGCCCCCGAGCACCGCCGAGACGCTCGACGCGTCGGGGTCGCTCGTGATCCCGGGGCTCGTCAACGCGCACACCCACGTCGCGATGACGCTGCTCCGCGGCTACGCCGACGACAAGCCGCTCGACCCGTGGCTGCGCGAGGACATCTGGCCGGCGGAGGCCGAGCTGACGCCCGGGGATATCGAGGCGGGCGCCGAGCTCGGCGCGCTGGAGATGATCCGGTCGGGGACGACCGCGTTCGCGGACATGTACTTCGCGATGGACCGGGTCGCCGACGTCGTCGACCGCGCGGGGCTGCGGGCCCGCCTCGGCCACGGCGTCGTCACGGTCGGGAAAGACGACGAAGACGCCCGCGCGGACGTGGAGGAGGGTCTCGCGGTCGCCCGCGAGCTCGACGGCGCCGCGGACGGCCGGATCCGCACCGCGTTCATGCCGCACTCGCTGACGACGGTCGGCGAGGAGTTCCTCCGCGAGGGCGTCGCGGAGGCGCGCGAGGACGGAATCCCGATCCACCTCCACGCCAACGAGACGACGGACGAGGTCGACCCCATCGTCGACGAGCGGGGGGAGCGTCCGATCGCGTACGCCGCCGAAATCGACGCGCTCGGCCCAGACGACTTCTTCGCGCACGGCGTCCACGTCGACGACACCGAGATCGGGCGCCTCGCGGCCGCCGGGACCTCGATCGTCCACTGTCCGGCTTCGAACATGAAGCTCGCCAGCGGGATGGCGCCGGTGCAGCGGCTTCGCGAGGCGGGTGTAACGGTCGCGCTCGGCACCGACGGCGCGGCCTCGAACAACGATCTCGACGTCTTCGACGAGATGCGCGACGCCGCGATGCTGGGGAAGCTCGCCGCGGACGACGCGGGCGCGGTCCCCGCGGGAGCCGTCGTGGAGATGGCGACCGCCGGTGGCGCCGACGCCCTGAGCCTCCCCGGCGGCCGGATCGAGGCGGGCGCGGCCGCCGACCTCGTCGTTGTCGACCTCGACGCGCCGCACCTGACGCCCGTCCACGACCCCGTCTCGCACCTCGCGTACGCGGCCCGCGGGAGCGACGTGCGCCACACGGTCTGCGACGGCGACGTCCTGATGCGGGACCGCGAGGTCCTGCCGCTCGACGCCGAGGCGGTTCAGGAGCGCGCCGCCGAGGCCGCGCGCGACCTCGCCGACCGCGTCGAATCGGCGTAACGCGCAGCGCGAAGCGCGACCGAACGCGAAGCGCGAACTCGACCCGCGTCGGCGATTTTAAATATTAGAGCAGGCGCACATGTACTATTTTTGACATCCACCTCCGCGTGAACGCGGAGGAATCCCGAGCGGTGGGAGTTTCAGGTTCGCAACCATGAGTCCGATTTCTTCTTCGGGAACCCGT
>JBNJEE010000172.1:0-4693 GCA_051745525.1 Methanobacteriota archaeon
CAGCCGCACCCGGGCGCGGGTAGGAGCGTCCGCTCGGCGCCCGGTACCTCGGCGACGGTGTCCGCGACCGGGTCACCGGTGAGCAGCCGGATCGCCCGTCTCCCGGCGACCGCGCCAGCGTAGCGCACGGCGGAGCGGCGGCCGGTCGGTCCGTCGGCCGGCTCGGCGCCCCCGCTCTCGACGCGAGCGCGCAGGCAGTCGTAGCAGGCGTCGTCGAAGACGGTCACGGCGGCGTCGAGGTCGGCGAGCGGGACGCCGCCGAGCCCGCCCACCTCCACGCCGATCCACCGGTCGAGCAGCTCGTTCGCGGTCGCGAACGCCGCGGATCCGGCGGTGTCGACGACGACCGCTAGGTCGAATCCGTCGAGCAGCTCCGCCTCGACGGGCATCGCGTTCACGTTGACGTCGCCGAGCGCGGCCGCGGTCGCCTCGACCGCGGGGCCGTCGCCGACAAGTCCGATATCCATACCCCGTGGACGCGAGGCGGCGAAAAAAAGCCGCGGGTCCGCGGGCCGCGGCCGCGAACGCGTCGCGCGGGGAGAGCGGGAAAGCGGGCGGGGAAGGGAGGAGAGCGAGAGGGCGGAACGTGAGACGAGAGCGCGCTCGGGAGCGCTCAGGCGGGCGTCGCGGCCATCATCTCGGCGGCCTCGGCGGCCAGCTCCGCGGCGTCGACGCCCTGGAGTCGCCCGTGGCCGAGCTTCAGGCGAAGGCGGGGTCGACCGACGTCGATCGGGACCTTCTCGGTGTCGATGATACCCAGGTCTTCGAGGCGCGTCTTCGTCCGGGAGAAGGTCGCCTTTGAGGCGATGCCGACGTCTTCGCCCCACTTCGAGATGTCGTAGAGGAGCACGTCGTTCTTCGCCGCGACGAGCAGCGAGACGGTCACCTCGTCGAGGTCGGCGCCGCCGGCGCCCTCGGTCGCGGCGAGGGCGGCGTCGAAGTCGTCGCGGGCCTCCGAGCCGATCTCGGACTCCATCGTCTCGCGGACCCGGCTGATCGCCGGCGTACGGAGCGTGTACGGCTCCGCGTCGTTGAACGCGTCGCGGTGGGACTCGTACACCTCGTCGACGAACTCGTCCTCGTCCGTCGAGAGCGCGGCGACATCGTCCCCCGCCGTGACGAGCGCCACGACCCGAGAGGGGGAGACGAACAGCGCGTTGTCGACCTCGCCGTCCAGCACTCGGAGGTCCAAGGCGCCGTCGGCGACGAGGTCGGCCGCGCGGGACGCGACGACGAAGTCGTCCGTGACGTCCTTGAGAGTGCGCTCGTCGGCGAGCATCGACAGCTCCGGGAGGTCGTCCCGCCCGACCGCGGTCTCGACCAGCGATACGATCGTCTCCGCCGAGGGGTCCACGACGAGCAGCTCGTCGTCGTCCCCCGCGAACGCCGCTTCGAGCGCGGCCTCGACGTCGGCCGCCAGTAAATTCGACACCATTTATCTCTTCGAATAACAGTCGGTTACGTATTTAATATTAACGGGGTTAATCTCACGAACAACGCGCGCAGAGGCCCTCAAACAAACGAAAACGGCCGATTTGCGGAACCGAAGATCGGTCCGCGAACCGGGGGGTTCGCTCCCGGATCGGCGGTCGACGCGCGGGGCTGCGTCCACCGGCGGGGCGACGGCACTTCCCACGGCGACAGAAGGATTAATGCGCGGTCGCGCCCGCGTTCGCACATGGACCACGAGCACGTCCGGGAGGTCGACCCGGCGGTCGCCGACGCGCTGACGGGCGAGCGCGACAGACAGGAGCAAACGCTCGCGATGATCGCGAGCGAGAACCACGTGAGCGAGGCGGTACTGGAGGCGCAGGGGAGCGTCCTCACTAACAAGTACGCCGAGGGCTACCCCGGGTCGCGCTACTACGCCGGCTGCGAGTACGCCGACGAGGTCGAGGAGCTGGCGATCGAGCGCGCGAAGGAGCTGTGGGGCGCAGACCACGTCAACGTCCAGCCCCACTCCGGCACGCAGGCGAACCAGGCGGTGTACTACTCCGTCCTCGAACCGGGCGACAAGATCCTCTCCTTAGAGCTGAACCACGGTGGCCACCTCTCGCACGGTCACCCGGCGAACTTCACGGGACAGCTGTACGACGTCGAGCAGTACGAGGTCGACCCCCAGACGGGGTATATCGACTACGAAGGGCTGCGTGACACGGCCGAGTCGTTCGAGCCCGACATCATCGTCTCGGGCTACTCCGCGTACCCGCGCACCGTCGACTGGGAGGCGATCCAGGCGGCCGCCGACGCGGTCGACGCCTACCACCTCGCCGACATCGCGCACATCACCGGGCTCGTCGCCGCCGGCGTCCACCCGTCGCCGGTCGGCGTCGCCGACTTCGTCACGGGCTCGACCCACAAGACGATCCGCGCCGGCCGCGGCGGGATCGTGATGTGCGACGAACGGTTCGCGGACGACCTCGACTCGGCCGTCTTCCCCGGCGGACAGGGTGGCCCGCTGATGCACAACGTCGCCGGCAAGGCGGTCGGCTTCAAAGAGGCCCTCGAACCCCAGTTCGAGGAGTACGCCCAACAGGTCGTCGACAACGCCGAGGTGCTCGCGGAGACGCTTCAGGGACACGGCCTCTCTTTGGTCTCCGGCGGGACCGACAACCACCTCGTGCTGGCCGACCTGCGCGACTCGCACCCGGACCTCTCCGGCGGCGACGCAGAGGACGCGCTCGCGGCCGCGAACATCGTCCTCAACGGCAACACCGTTCCCGGCGAGACGCGGTCGCCGTTCGACCCCTCGGGGATCCGCGCGGGCACCGCCGGGCTGACGACGCGCGGCTTCGACGCCGACGCGATCGAGGAGGTCGGCGACCTGATCTACCGCGTCGTTGACGACGTCGACAGCGAGGACGTCATCTACGAGGTCGGCGAGCGCGTCGTCGAGCTCTGCGAGGCGCATCCGCTGTACGAGTAGCGGTATCCCGGCGGGCGACGTCGCAGTCGGCGGCGCTCGACCGTCCGACCGAATCCGTGCGTACAAAGTAGGGGGGCGCCCGACGGGTCGGTATGGCCGACTCGTCGTTCCTCGCAACACGCCTCGATCGCGCCGCCGTCCCCCTCGCGGTCGGCGACCTGATCGCGCTGATCGTCCTGTTGACGATCGGCGCAATCAACCACAGCAGCGTCGAGTTCCTGTCCTCGAACCCGCTGTACCTGCTCGAAGTGTTCGCGCCGTTCCTGATCGCGTGGGCCCTGATCGCGCCGCTCGTGGGGGCCTATTCCGCCGGCGCCGTCGAGACCGCGAAGTCGTCGGTCCCGCTCGTGCTCCGGTCGTGGATCCCGGCCGCCGTCGTCGGGCTGGCGCTCCGCGCGTTCGTCTTCCGGGGCGGCGCCGCGCTCGCGTTCGCCGTCGTCATGCTCGTGCTCGGTTCGGTCGCGCTCGGCGGCTGGCGGGCGCTCTACTTCCGGCTCCGGTAGCGTTTCTCGACCAGATTTCGGCGTCCGAACGCTGTTTTCCCCACTTCTCGTCGCACTTCGACTCGACCGGCGTTCAGATCGGCTCATAAGTTATGAGTTGCCTTTATGTGTTCATAGAAGAACTATTATCGAACCACGGGAAAGATTTAATATCTATTTTCGACTACTATTCAACGGGAGCATGACTGGATACTACGACTACGTCCTCGGGCTCATCCCGGCAGCACTGATCGGCGTGACCGCGTTCCTCAACCTGGTCGGGCTGTCCGTAACGTCGGCGCTGCCCGCGGGCGCGGTGGCCGCCGCCACCGTCATGGCCCACGCGATCTTCGTCAGGGCCCCAGTCGCCGCCGACGCGCCGGCGGACGCGTCGCGCTCCGGCCCGGGAGAGGCCGGCTCGGGCGGGCGGTCGTCCGCGTGAGGTCCTGCCGGCGGGTCGGCAGCGGGACGCCCGACCGATCGCCGCGTCCTGTACCGTTTAGTTCCCTCGCCCCGACCGGGCGAGTATGACGGACGCCCTGTTCCTCACGAGTTCCGCGGTCGACGACCTCGCCGAGCCGGCCGACTACGTCGCCGCCGTGCGCGACGCGTACCGACAGGTGGGAGAGGGCGCGCCCGCCGAGCCGCGGACGAAGCTGTTCAACCGCGAGCCGCCCGGGATGTTCACCACCTACGCCGCTGTCCTCCCGGAGACGGGTGCGATGGGCGGCTATTCCTACTCTGCCGGCTTCGGCGCGGAGGACGCGTGGTTCATGACGCCGCTTTTCGACGCCGAATCGGGCGCGCCGCTCGCGCTCATCGACGGCGCGTCGATGAACCCGTTTAAAACGGGTGCCGCCGGGGCGGTCGCGGTCGACGCGCTCGCCCGCGCGGACGCGACCGAACTCGCCGTGATCGGCAGCGGGGCGCAGGCGCGCGGGCAGGTCACGACGACCGCGACTGTCCGCGAGTTCGAGGCGGTCCGCGTCTTCTCGCCGACCGCGGAGAACCGCGAGTCGTTCGCGGCGGACTTCGACGACCGTCTCGACGCCGACGTGTCGGCGGTCGCGAGCGCGAGCGACGCGCTCGACGGCGCCGACGTGGTTATCACCGCGACGACTGCGAGCGACCCCGTGATCGCCGACGCGGACGTGGAGCCGGGGACGCACGTCACGGCGATGGGGCAGTACCACCCGAAGAAGAACGAGCTCCCGCCGGAGCTCGTCGCGCGCGCGACGTACGTCCCCGACCTCCGAGCGCGCGCGACGCAGGACGCCGGCTCGTA
>JBNJEE010000051.1:0-15595 GCA_051745525.1 Methanobacteriota archaeon
TCGGAGCGGTAGCCGTCGACGTTGGCGGTCGCGCCGGTGACGAGTACGTCGCCCTCGGAGAGCCGCTCGTTCGGGGTGTGACCGTGCGGGAGCGCGGTCTCCTCGCCGGAGATGTAGCCGGCGTGGACCGGCCCGTCGCCGCGGACGCGGACGCTGTAGTTGTCCCCGAGCGCGTCGAGCATTGCGCGGGAGGCCTCGGTCGACGCGCGCTGCGAGACCGTCGCAGGGTGCGCGCCCGGCTCGGAGAAGTCGGCGAGGTAGCGGTGGCCGAGGTTCGCCCACTTCGCCGACTCGCGGATCAACTCGACCTCGGCGTCGGACTTCGCCCAGCGCATCCGGTCGACCCACGACTGCGTCTCGACATCGAGGGACTCGGAGAACGCCGGCCCCTCGTACCCCATCACACCCGGCGGTCCGTCCGCGTCGGCCGCGATCGCGTCGGCGCCGAGCCCGTTCAGCATCTCGACGGCGACCGAGACGGGCTCGCCGCCGGGGTAGTCGAAGTAGTGGTGGACGGCGTCGATCCGCGGATTCGGCTCGACGCGCTCGACCTCCAGTCTCGGCAGCGTGACCTCGACGCGGTCGCCGGTGACCGCGAGGACGACGGGCCGCTCCGTCTGGATGTGGTGGAAGCCGGTGAGGTACTCTATCGCCGTCGCGCCGACCCAGGTCGCGGCGTCGGCGTCGGTATCGGCGAGCCGGTCTCGGACCGCGGCGAGCCGGTCGTCGAAGGCCGACTCGGGGAGTCGCGTGGCCATGGCTCAGGATATGCGAACGCGCGGATAAACGGTCGGGTAGCGGAACACGCGGGACGGGGCGGCGTTCTGCCGCCCGCGCCGCGGCCGCCCGGCTCAGTTCTCGCGGCGGGCGAACGCGAGGTTGCCGGAGACGTTCTTGATGTAGGCGGTCACGGTCTCACCCTCCTGCGCGCCGGGGACGAAGATGGTGTACTCGCCGCGCTCGGCGACGCCGTCGCCTTTGCGGCCGGTACCGACGATCTCGAGCTCGTAGGTGTTGCCCGACTCGACGGCGTCTTCCTGCCGCTGGGTGTTGGAGGTGTTCTGCTTCGCGACCGGGCGGAACGCCCCGCAGGCCTCACAGCGGAGCATCGGCGTCCGGTTCTCCGTCTCCAGTCGCGTGTCCGGGAGGCCGCACTCCGAGCAGGTGACGAACGACTCGATGTACGAGTCGATCGCGGCCTGGAAGTCGCGCTCGCGGAAGTTCCCGCTGTAGCGGGCACGGCCGTCCTCGTACTGCCCCGCGGTCCCGAGCTCCTGTTGGATCTTCGAGTGGACGTGCTCGGGGTCGCGGCTCAGGGCGTCGGCGATCGCCGAGAGGTTCGTCAGCCGGGTGAATGCCCCGTCCTTCTGCGTTTCGGGGTCCGGAACGGACAGCCGCTCGTCCGAGCCGCCCAGATCCGGTACCTCCTCCATCGCGCGGTCGAGGCTCGATTCGTAATCCATACTCGAGGAAACGACAGCGCGACGGAAATCGCTTCCGGGTTCGGTGGCGGCGGCTCCGAAAGGGACAGGCGGTGCTGGGATGGTAGCAGTCGGTCAGAAGTAGCGGGAGGTAGATTTGAACTACCGATCTCCGGGTTATGAGCCCGGCGGAATCTCCTGGCTATCCCATCCCGCTATCGTAGCAAAATCGCGTGCGACTGTTAAGGGTTCTGATCCCGACGCCGGTGTGCGATTCGTCCACGCGTCCGCGGCGGTCGCGAACCCTCGCGCGGGCGGCTGAAATCGGTCCGCCAGTCACTCATCGTCCCCGTCTTCGTCGCCCGCCGACCGCGCCGCGACGGCTTTCATGCGGATCCGGAGCGCCAGGACCGCGACGAGGCCGAAGCCGACGGGTACGGCGACGTCGGCCGGGTCACCGGAAAGCGCCCGCTGCGCGGTGAGTCCGGCCATCAGCGCAAACATGAACGCCAACAGTCCCGCGATCGGAATCACGTACCCCTCGTCGAACGCCGACCCGCCGGACTCGTCGCTCATTTCTCACTCATCCGCGACCGACCGTGAAAAGGCTCCCGCGACTGCCCCTCCCTTGCGTCGGCCGCAAAGGATTTCACACATCATCGATAGTGATAGACGATGCACAAGCCGCTGTTGACGACGGACTTCCTGGACCGGGCGCGGCGACACTACGCCGACGAAGAGGCCGTCCTCGCGGTCGACGGGACGCGGTACACGTACGCCGAGCTCGGCGAGCGCGCCGACCGCTTCTCCGCCGCGCTTCAGGAGCGCGGGATCGAGAAGGGCGACCGGGTCGCGGTGTTGGACCCGAACACGCACTATCACCTGGAGGCCGCCTACGGCGCGATGCAGGTCGGTGCGATCCACGCGCCGCTGAACTACCGGCTCACGCCCGGCGACTTCTCGTACATGCTCTCGGACGCCGGCGTCGACGTCATCTACGCCGACGCCGAGTACGCCGCGAACGTCGAGGCGGTCCGCGACGAGGTGCCCACCGAGACGTTCCTCACGAACGACGCCGACGCGGTCGACGGCGACTGGGAGTCGTTCGACGCCGCCCTCGACGACGCGGACCCCAACGCCTACGAGCGGCCGGAGATGGACGAAGACGACGTGATCACCATCAACTACACCTCCGGGACTACCGGCGACCCGAAGGGCGTCTGCCGCACCCACCGCGCCGAGACGCTCCACGCGTACCTCATCTCGATCCACCAGGAGATCGCCGACGACGACGTCTACCTCTGGACGCTGCCGATGTTCCACGTCAACGGCTGGGGACACATCTACGCGATCACGGGGGCGGGCGCCCGGCACGTCTGTACCCGCGGGGTCGACGTCGCGGAGGCGTTCGACCGGATCCGCGGCGAGGACGTCTCGTACTTCTGTGCGGCGCCGACCGTCCTCAACATGCTCGGCGACTACCACGCCGAACACGGCGGCGCCACGACCGGCGCCAACGACGTGCGGGTCGCCACCGCTGGCGCGGCGCCGCCGGAGGCGACGATCCGCACCGTCGAAGAGGAGTTCGGCTGGGAGCTCAAACACGTGTACGGCGCGACCGAGACCGGGCCGCTCATCACCACCTCGGACGCGAAGCGCCACTTCGACGAGGGGGCCGACGACCGCTTCGCGGTCAAGAAGACGCAGGGGATCGGCTACCTCGGCACGGACGTGCGCGTCGTCGACGAGAACGGCGAGGACGTGGCCGCAGACGGCGAGACGATCGGCGAGATCGTCGTCCGCGGCAACCAGGTGATGGACCGCTACTGGAACAAGCCCGAGGCCACCGAGGAGGCGTTCTCCGACCGGCTGGAGGGGTACTACCACATGGGCGACCTTGCGGTCGTCGACGAGGACGGCTTCGTCTCGATCCAGGACCGGAAGAAGGACATCATCATCTCCGGCGGGGAGAACATCTCCTCGATCGAGTTAGAGGACACCCTCTTCGAACACGACGTCGTCTCGGACGTCGCCGTGATCCCCGCGCCGGACGAGCGGTGGGGCGAGACGCCGAAGGCGTTCGTCGTCCCGGAGAGCGGCGATCCGAATGACGCAGGGGCGACACCCGAGGAGCTCAGGACTTTCGTGCGCCAGCGCGTGGCCGACTACAAGACGCCCGGCGAGGTGGCGTTCGTCGCGGAGCTCCCAACGACCGCGACCGGGAAGATCCAGAAGTACGAGCTGCGCGAGCGCGAGTGGGACGACGAAGATCGGATGGTCGGCGAGGGTTGACATCCTCTCCGCACTGAAGGGCGAAGATTCCCACGGCACTGCGCCGCTGGTTTGGGATGGTTACGGTTTGTAGACGCCTCGATGACGGCTACTGGCTGTGCCAACCAGCCGTTACTCCTATCCCGGTATGGGATTCAGAGATACTTTTCCTGACTACATCCCGAAATCCACAACAGAAAGGGTGCTTTCTGCCTGGTATCGGGGAATCCCGATATTGTCCAATTAGGTGGGCGGACAGGCCGCCTCGGTTATCTATTGATACGGTAATTACTTGCTTAAAACATCCGTTCAATACAAAGAGTGTAGCGTGTAGAGGGGTTGTCGGATTCACCCCTGCGCTGAAGCGCGAGGCTTTCTCCTCGAACTTCCGTAATAAAAGCGTCTCAGGCCTCTTCGCGACCGCTCCGTTCGGACTCATCCGCCGCTGTGGTCTCTTCTTCGATATCCTCAGCCTCGTCTCTTCCGGCCTCGTCTCTTCTTGTCTCGTCTCCCCCCGCCTCGTCGTCGTCCGAGTCGCTCAGCCGGTCGGTGTCGATACTCACGCCGGGGGGGGTGACGACGAGGAAGCCGCGGAAGTGCATCAGCTCGCCGTCCATGTCCTTCACGTCGCGCGCGAAGGGGGCGGCGAGCTCGTTGAGGTCGCCCTCGATCGACAACACCAGCGTGTTTCCGTAGTCGACGCTGCGGACCCACTCCTCCGGGTCGGTCGTGCCGTCCAAGACGCCGAGGACGACGTCGCCCGCCGCCGCGAACGCCTCGTCCATCTTCGCCTCGGCGTCCCGCAGGTCGAGGTCCCAGTCGCTCATACGTGGGCGTCGACAGGCGACGGCAAAAGCGTTCGGGAGCGGGGGGCCGCCGCCGAACCAACGGCGACGGGGCCGGCTGCGCCCCGTCGGCTCGCGGTGTGGTTAAGTGCGTCCCGCCCTCATCGCCGGATATGGAACGCACGCGGCGGTCCCTGCTCGCGGCCGGAGCGACGGTCGGCGTCGTCGGCGCGGCTGGGTGTCTCGGCGGTGGTGATGGCGGCAGCGGTACCGACCTCGACCTCGGCGGCGTCGAACTCGACACGGGCGAGTACGACTGCGACCTGTCGGAGCCGTCGGACCCGGACCTCGAGTACCGGCCGACCCTCGGGAACCCGGACGCCGACGTGACGGTTCAGGCGTTCGAGGACTTCACCTGCGGCCACTGCGCCAGCTACAAGCTCGACCACTTCCCGACGATCCGCGAGGAGTACATCGAGCCCGGCGAGGTCCACTACCAGCACTGGGACTTCCCGCTCCCGGTCGAGGAGACGTGGGCGGTCCCTGTCGCGAGCGCGGCCCGCGGCGTCGGTGCGCGCCACGGCGACGAAGCGTTCTTCGAGTTCGTCTCGGCGGCATACGAGTCGCAGGGGAACTACAGCGGGGAGGCGATCGGCGCCGCCGCCGAGGCTGCCGGCGCGGACCCCTGTGCGGTCCTGTCGGACGCGCGGTACGCGGCGTACGGAGAGGCGTCGGCGGACGACAAGTCCGAGGGAACGTCGATGGGCGTCGAGGGGACGCCGACGATCTTCGTGAACGGAAGCGCAGTCGAGGACGGCTACGACGCCCAGTCGATCGCCGCGGCGATCGACGCCGAACTCTGAGGCGGGCGTGGCGAACTCGGCCGTGACCGACCGCGACGCCGCCGCGGCCGCCGGAGCGAACTGTCCCGGAGCGCCGATCTTTTGCCCGTTCGACCCGTTTTATAAGTGGATGAGCGACGCCGACCGGTCCGCCGAGGACTCCGCCTCCGTCGACCCCGATAGCCACGGGGCCGACGCGGACGCCGCCGACCGTCGTCGGCTCGGCGCGGTCGTGCTTGCGGTGCTGATCTCGCAGGTCCTCCTCTACCCCGGCGTGCCGGACCTCGTCGTCGCGCTCGGCGCGCCCGCGGGCATCGACGCCGGGATGTGGTTCCTCGTCGCCGAGTTCGGGGCGTTCGTGACGTTCGCGGTCGCCTGGGGCGCACTCTCGGACGCACTCGGGACGCGGGTCCCCCTGATCGTCGCTGGCGCGCTCGGCGGCGCGGCGTCGTACGTCGCCCTCGCGTCGCTGCCGGGGCTCGGCCTCGGCTTCGAGGCCGCGCTCATCGTCAGGGTCGTCGGGGGCGCACTCACCATCGGCGCGTTCTCGCTCTCGATCACGCTCCTGATGGACTTACGCGGCGGCAACGGCCGGAACATGGGCGCCGCGGGGCTCGCCATCGGGCTCGGCGCCGCGGTCGGCTCGGTCGGCGGCGGCTCGCTCGCCGACCTCGGCGCGCTGTACCCGGTCTACGCCGGCGCAGTCGTGCTGGCCGCGGCCGGGCTACTCGCGGCGACCGTCGACGACCGGGCGGCGACGGCCTCGGCGGATCTGGGACCCGACGGCGAGGCGACAGAGAGCGACGACGTGGGCTTCCGCGACGTGCTCGCCCGCGCCCGGACGACGCCCGGCCTCCTCGTCCCCCTCGCGTTCGGCTTCGTCGACCGGCTGACCGCGGGCTTCTTCGCATTGGTCGGGGTCTACTACTTCCAGGACCCGGCGACGTTCGGGCTCTCGGCGACCGGGGCGGGCGCGACGCTCGCGCTCTTTTTCGTCCCGTTCGCGCTGCTCCAATCGCCGTTCGGCGCGCTCTCTGACCGGATCGGTCGCTTCCTCCCCGTGGTGGCCGGCTCGCTTGCGTACGGGGTCGTCACGATCGGCGTCGGCGTCGCGCCGGCATACCCGATCGCGGCGGGGCTGATGGTGCTGGTCGGCGTCTGCGGCGCGCTGATGGCGCCGGCGACGATGGCGCTCGTCACCGACCTCGTCGAGCCGGAGGTCCGCGGCGCCGCGATGGGGCTGTTCAACGTGTTCGGCTCGCTCGGCTTCCTCACCGGCTTCCTCATCGGTGGGAGCGCCACCGACGCGTTCGGCTACACGCCCGCGTTCCTCGCCGTCGGCGGGCTGGAGCTGGCCATCGCGCTCGCGCTGCTGCCCGCCGTCCGCTCCATCTCGCCCGGCGCGGGCGTGGTCGGTCGGCTCGGCGCCGAGGGATGACCGAGCGGCGGAGGGTGACACCGAGTTCCCCTCTCTCCCCGCCCCGAGGCGAGTCCTTTTAACCGGCGCGTCACCTGCGTTTCCATAACCGATGGACCTCCTCGTGGTCGGCGCCGGCGAGATCGGACGCTGGGTCGCCGACACCGCCGACGCCGCGCCGGTTGACGCGAGCGTCGCGTTCGCCGACCGCGACCCGGCCGTCGCGGCCGACGCCGCGGCGGGGCGCGACGCCCGGACGGTCGACGCCGACGGAGACACGAGCCACGACCTCGTCTGCCTCGCGGTGCCGATGTCGGCCGTGCCCGCGGCGGTCGAGGCGTACGCGCCGCGCGCAGAGCGGGCGATCGTCGACGTCTCCGGCGAGATGACCGATGCGCTCGCCGCAATGGGCGAGCACGCCTCGGACCTCGAACGCGCGAGCTATCACCCGCTCTTCGCCCCGCCGCGCGTGCCGGGCAACGTCGCGGTCGTCGTCGACGAGGGCGGGCCGGCGGTGGAGTCGCTCTCGGCCGCCATCGAGGCCGGCGGCAACGACGTCTTCGAGACGACGGCGGCCGAACACGACGAGGCGATGGAGACGGTCCAAGCGGGCGCGCACGCTGCCGTACTCGCGTGGCGACTCGCCGCGGATCCGGTCCGCGAGGAGTTCCACACTCCCGTGTCGGCCGCGCTCGAGGAGGTGGCCGATACCGTCACCGAGGGATCGCCCGCGGTGTACGCGGAGATACAGCGCGCCTTCGACGGCGCCGAGGATGTGGCCGCCGCCGCGGCGGCGATCGCGGACGCCGACGACGAGGCGTTCGCCGCCCTCTACGAGCGCGCTCGTGGCGACGCCGAGGGGCGGGACCGACTGGAGTGAGACGACGCGAGGCCGACGAGAACCCAATGATCGACAGAACCGCGGTCCGGAACAACGCGAACTACCTGCGCAACGTCAGACCGATCGACCCCGAGGAGATCGCCGAGTACATCGAGGGGACTCCGCACCCGGCGGTCGTCCGCGAGACGCTCCGCGAGGAGGCGTTCGACCTCCGGCTCCGGGAGCGTGAGGACGGCGCCTTCGTCCCCGTCGAGGAGCGCCCGGTCGACCCGCCTGGCTGGGCGCCGGAGGCGCTGCCGGAGGCGTACGCGTTCGCGGTCGAGGACCTGCTGGTCCGCGAGTACGGCGCGAACTGGCACCGCCGCGAGTCCGGAGACGAGCTCCGCGAGCGCGTCCGCCGGCTGAAGACCGACTACCTCTACGAGAACGAGGTCGAGTACGACTGCGTCGCGGCGCTCGGCTACGCCGTCTACCACCTGCCGGCGTACTACGCGACTGTGGGCTACGTCCTCGACGACTTGACCGAAAACGGCCTGCTCGACCGAACCCTCCGCGTCCTCGACGTGGGTGCGGGCGTGGGCGGGCCCGCGCTCGGGATCCACGACTACCTGCCCGACGACGCGGTCGTCGAGTACCACGCGGTCGAGCCGAGCGCCGCGACCAATATCCTCGACCGAATGCTGGAGGAGACCGGCCGTAACTTCCAGACGACGGTCCACGAAACGACCGCCGAGGCGTTCCTCGGGCTCGACGGGGGGAACGAGAAGGCCGCCGCCACGGAGGAGCGCTTCGACCTCGTCGTCTTTGGCAACGTCCTCTCGGAGCTCGAAGACCCGGTCGCGGTCGCGGACGCCGCGCTCGCCGCGCTCGCGCCCGACGGGAGCCTCGTCGCGTTCGCCCCGGCTGACCGGAACACCGCGATCGGACTCCGGCGGATCGAGCGCGCGCTCGTCGCGGGCGGCGGCGGGGGGCCGGGCCGCGACGGCGGACCGGGGAGCAACGCCGAGATATACTCCCCAACGCTGCGGCTGTGGCCCGACGCGGTCCCGAACGACCCGGGGTGGTCGTTCGACGTCGCGGCCGACCTCGCGGTTCCCCCCTTCCAGCGACGGCTCGACGAGGCGACGGCGCGGAGCGAGACCGACGAGCCCGGCGAGTTCGTCAACGTGGACGTCCAGTTCGCCTACTCCATCCTCCGCCGCGACGGTAAGCGCCGGGTCGACGTCGAGGCCAGCGCGGAGCGGTGCGCGCGCATGGCCGAGTCGGAGCGGCACGTCACCGATCGGGTGAACCTGCTCGCGGTGAAGCTGAGCCACGACTTAAGCGAGGGCGACAACGCGCTCTACCGCGTCGGCGACGGCTCGCAGGCGACCGACCACTACCTCGTCTGTACCCGCGAGACGGCGCTGAACCGCGACCTCCACGAGGCCGGCTACGGGGCGGTCGTCTTCGTCGAGAACGGGCTGGTCCTCTGGAACGAAGACGAGGGCGCGTACAACGTCGTCGTCGACGACGAGACGGTCGTCGACCTGGTCGCACCCTGAGGTCCGCGGCCGCGGTCGTGCGCCGACCGCGCTGAGCTAGGGCCGACCCCCTCGTCCTGCGGTCGTCGCTCAGTCTCCGGCGACGGGCTCGATCAGGTCCGGCGCGTCGACGCTCGGCGAGTTCACCCGCGTCGAAACCGGATGCACGGCGAGGTCGTCGCTCGGGTATGGGTCGAGCAGCGCGGTGGCCTCGTCGGGGTCGCCCCGGAGCCACGTCTCCTCTTCGCCCGCGTCGGGATCTAAGATCACCGCCATCCGATGGTGGAGGTCCGCGATGAGGTCGTTCGGCTCGGTGGTGAGGATCGCGAACGTCTCGACGACCTCCGGGTCGTCGGCGCTCCCCCCATCTCCCCCGCTCCCGCCGCCGAACGCGCCGAGTCCGGTCTGGGTCGTCTCCGGCGTCGGGGGCTCCCACCGCTCGTAGATGCCCGCCATCGCGAACGGCCGGTCGTCCTCGAAGGCGACGCGATAGGGGGTCTTTCCAGAGCCCCTGTCCCCGCCGGCCCACTCGTAGAAGCCGTCGGCGGGGACGAGACACCGCCGGCGCTCGAAGGCGTCGGCGAAGCTCCGCTTCTCGTGGACCGTCTCCGCCCGGGCGTTGATGAGATCGAACGACTCGTCGGCCCACGAGGGGGTGAGCCCCCACTCCATCCGGGTGGCCTCGGTCGGGTCGTCGTCGGCGATCACGGGCAGCGACTGCGCCGGCGCGCAGTTGTAGCTCGGCTTGCGGTCGGCGAAGTCGGCGCCGAACCGGGATTCGAGGTCGTCGGTGGGGGTGAAGAGCGTGTAGCGGCCGCACATAGCCGCGGTTTGGGACGGGGACTACTTAATCTCGCGACGATCGCTTCGACTCCCGGAGGACGTCCCACCGGTCGGCGATGATCCCGTCGACGCCGACCGCGAGCAACCGTTCGGCGTCTTCGCGGTCGACCGCGGTCCACGCGTTGACCGCGAGTCCGGCGTCGTGGGCGGTCTCGACGAATCCCGGCTCGGTCGCGATATCGATCGGGGGATGGACCGCGACGCGGCCGAGATCGGTCGCCGTCTCGACCGCGCTCCGGCGTCTCGTCCGCGACGAGCAGCGCGCGATCCGCCGTCGGATCGCGCTCGCGCAGCGTCGCCACCGCCTCGGGGTGAAACGAGGAGAACAGCACGTCGGTGCCCGCCCGCCGAGCGACGTCGAGCGCGTCGCTCGCGACGCCCGGCTCCTTGAGTTCGACGTTGACGAGGAGGCCGTCGGGCGCCGCGCCGAGCGCCTCGCCGAGCTGCGGGACCGGCTCGTCGGAGTCGAGGACCGTCAGCTCGCTGAGGTCGTCCCAGTCGGCGTCCGCGACGCGCCCGGACGCGTCGGTCAACCGGTCGAGTTCGGCGTCGTGGAAGACGACGAGTTCGTCGCTCGCGCACCGGCGCACGTCGATCTCGACGGCGTCGACGTGCGGCGCCGCGCGCTCGACTCCGGCGACCGTGTTTTCCGGGTACTGGCCGGCGCAGCCGCGGTGGCCGAACAGGGTCACGTCGGCCGGGTCCGCCCGGCTCATCTCGCCGGTTCCACCTCCCTCGTCGGTCGGCTTGCTCGGTCAGTCACGACCGCGTCTCGGCGTCGGACCCTGTTAGCCCTTACCCCGATTCTGTCGCTCGGCCGGTCCCGTCGGGTTTTTGGCCGCGCGTCGCTCCGGGACGGATATGCGCATCGAGAACAGCTTCATCCCCGTTGAGGGGGTGGGTGAGACGACCGAACGGCGACTCTGGGAGCGAGGGGTCACGACGTGGGAGGAGTTCGACCCCGCGGTCGACGTCGCGGGAGTGGGGTCGACGACCGCCGACCGGATCGATTCGTTCATCGCGGAGGCGCTCGCGCGGCTCGACGACGGCGATTCCGCGTACTTCGATCGAGAGTTCCCGTCGGGCGAGCGCTGGCGGCTCTACGAGAACTTCCGCGAGGAGACCTGCTTTTTCGACATCGAGACGACCGGCCTCGACGAGCGGCGCGACCGCGTGACGACGGTGAGCTTCCATCAGGGCGGCAAGACGACGACGCTCGTCGCGGGCGAGGACCTCACCGCGCGGCGCCTCCGCGAGCAGTTCGCGGACGCAAGCCTGCTTGCGACGTTCAACGGCGCGCGCTTCGACGTGCCCTTCTTAGAGACCTCCTTCGACGTCGAAATCGACACGCCCCACCTCGACCTGATGTACCCCGCGAAGCGCATCGGTCTCTCGGGGGGGCTAAAACCGATCGAGAAACAGCTCGGAATCGACCGCGACCGCCCCGACATCTCCGGGCGCGACGCGGTCCGGCTCTGGCGCGAGTACGAGCGCGGCGACGACGCGGCGCTGGAGACGCTCGTCTCGTACAACCGCGAGGACACGGTGAACCTCCGGGCGCTCGCCGACGCGGTCTGCGAGGCCCTCGACGAGGAAGTGTTCGTTGCGGGCCCGGACCGAGACGGCGACTGAGTGGGGCCTCGATAGCTCTCGGGCGGCGGACACGGACAGTCATGGGGTGTCGTCGCGGTCGGTCGCGTGAAAGCGGATTCCGCTGGACACGACACCCGGTTCGTCCGCGCTCAGGATTCGTCTTCGGCTGTCGCCGCGTCGGCGGTCACCGGCGCGGCCTCCTCGGCGGTCTCGTCGGCGGCGGTCTCGTCGGCGGCGGTCTCGTCGGCGGCGGCGTCAGCCTCGTTCGCGTCGACTTCGGTGACCGATTTGCCGTCCGCGGTCTCGTCATCGTCGGCCTCCCGTCCATCTGCGTCGCCGGACGTGGACGGTTCGTTCTCGACCGGTTCGTCGTCTCTCTCCGATTCGTCGCCGTCGTCGGCGTCGGACTCGCCCGCGACGTCGGCGGTCACTTCGTCCGCGTCGGCGTCGGTCTCGTCCGCGTCGTCGGGATCTCCTCCCGTTTCCTGGATCAGTTTCATCTCGCCGCGCGCCCGGAGGGTGCCCTGGATCTCCGCACCGTCGTACACCACCAGATCGCCCGCGGAGACGTCGCCGAGGACGCGCGCGCCGCCCTCGACGGTCACGGTCCCGCCCCGGGTCGTCACGTCGCCGTGGATGACCGTGTCGGCGCCGACGGTGACGTCCTCGCGGGCGCGCAGCGAGCCGAACACCTCGTTGCGCTCGCCGACGCGGATCGACGCCGCGCGGAGGTTGCCGTGGAGGCGGCAGTCGTCGCCGACGGTCGCCGGGGTCGACACGCGCCAGGCGTCGTCGGAGATTTCGGCGCTCCGCGGGACCAGGAGGGGGTCGCGGACGTCGTCGCCGTCGGCGAGCGCCTCGGCCAGCTCGTCGGCCGCGTCGGTCTCGCCGACGCGCAGCAGCTGCGAGAGGACGATGAAGTAGAAGACGATGGTAGGGACGGGGTTGCGGATGACGATCCAGCCGTTGGCCTCGAACCCCTCTTGGATAGACACGTCGTCGCCGATGTCGAGGTCGCCCGAGACCATCAGGCGGCCGGTGACCGTCACTCGCTCGCCGAGGTATGCGTCCTCGCCGACCAGCACGTTGCCGTCGACGGAACACCAGGTGTCGAGCCGGCAGTCGCCATCGGCCTCGATGTCGTTGGCGACGCTCACGCGCTCGCCGATCGCGACGTTGCGGCCGCGGACGCCGAGCTCGACGGTCGACTGGCCGCCCACGAGCACGTCGCCGTCGACGACGACGTCGTGCTCCTCGACGGTCGTCTCCGAGGGGATGGCGAGCTCCTCTATCGGGCCGTCTCCTCGCAGCGACACACAGGGAGCAGTCGCCCCGGGGGTATAAACGGTACGGGGCGTCGGACGGGCGTCGGACGCGCGCGAAGCATCGCACCTCTGCCGCACCTCCGACACACCTCCGCCGCGGCGCCTCCCGAGATGGGACGTGAACTCCTACCGCGGGCGATTCCGGTCGCCGCGCTTTTCAGTGCCCCGCCGAAGTGACGCGCATGGGATTCGGATCGTACGACGAGAGCGAACAGAAGGATCAGGACGTCGACACCGACGAGGACGACGCGGTGAACGTCCACGAGAATGACCACGACGGCGAGGTCTCAATCGAGGGGGACGCCGACACCGACGACCTCGTCGGCCGCCTCTCGGAGATGCGCGACGACGACTGAGGCGTCTCTTTCCTGCAGGATTTCGCCCGCGAAACGCGGCCTACTGGTGAGCACCCGGGTATCGGTGTGCGTACCTTTCGCACAGCCGGTTCAGATTTATTATCGACTGAGGCGTGTGCTACTATATGTCACGGAGGCACGACCGACCGGACCGTTCCGGCCGCCCGACGCGGAGGAGTCGCCGGAGGCGGGCACGCCGCATCGATCGCTCCGACGCCGCTGACGGCAATGACAGCGCCGATGGCCCAGACGACTCCGACAGCGACGCCACCCCGGCGGCGACGGTCGCGCTCGCTCGGTGGCTCTGCGCGAACGGGAACGAACAGGCGTGCGAAACGCTCGAACGGCTCTGCGATTCCGGACACGACGCCGCGTGTAAGGCCATCTGACGGCGGTTCCGCTGTGTCCGTCGCAGGTGCCCCGTCACGCACCGCGTCGCCGTCGGCTCCGGGGTGCGTGCCGCTTATCATCTCGCGTGGAGTAGCCGGAGGCATGAGCACCGAGCTGACGTTCACCGACCGCGGTGTCGATGTCGTCTACGAGGGGACCGAGTTCGAACTGGAGAAGACGCTGATCGAGGAGGCCACCGGGAAGTCGTACCGGGACGCCACCGACCACGAGGTCCTGACGATCGTCGCCGAGGACCCCGAACTGGACGGCGAGCCGGTCCGGATCGGCGACGTGCTGTAACCGACGGCTCGGAGGGCTCTTCTCTCACTCTGCCGCGACGAGCTTGTAGCTGCCGCCGCCGGTGTCGTCGCCGTCCGGGTCCGGCGCCCGCTCGGCGTAGTAGATGTCGCCGTCGACGACGCGCGGCGTGCTCGTCACCCACCCGTCGTGTTCGACCCGCCACACCTCGTCGCCGGAGTCTGCCTCCAGCGCGTAGAGGGTGCCGTCCTTCGAGCCCGTCAGCACGCGGTCGCCCGTGGTCGTCGCGCAGCCGGTGAGCGGGCGGCCGGTCCGGAAGCGCCACTCCATGTCGCCCGTCGACGCGTCGAGCGCGTACAGGTGGTCGTCGTGGCTCCCCATGTACACGATGTCGCGCTCGGGATCGATCGCGGGCCCCGTCATCGAGAGGTCGCCCGTCTCGAAGCGCCAGTCCTCTTCGCCCGTCGCCAGGTCCACGCGGTACACACTGGAACTCCAGGTCCGGAAAGCTCCAGCAGTAGAGGTAGCCGTCGTTCGACCCGCACACCATGCGGCCGGCGTCGAGCGAGACGGCGGGCGAGGAGTGGGGGTGGTCGGTGGGCCGATGGTCGGGCTCTTCCCACGTCACGTCGCCCGTCTCCGCGTCGACCGCGAATAGCCGGCCTTCGGGGTCCGGGTACTCGACGGAGACGTACAGCTCGCCGTCGTAGTAGAGGGGGCTGGAACCGATCGCGCCGCCGAGCTTCGTCGACCACTCGAGGTCGCCGGAGTCGAGCGCGAACGCGTAGCAGACGCCGTCGTACGCGCCGACGTACACGCGGCCGTCCGCGACCGCGGGCGTCCCGTGGAGCCCGCGGCCCTTCATGTCGGTCTGGCCGCGCCAGCGGACGTCGCCGTCGGCCGTGATCGCGAGGAGCTCGCCGGTGTCGCCCGGGAGGACGATCCCCCCGTTGGGGGTCGGCACCGCGCTCGCCTTCGCGGCGCTGTGTTCGCCGGTGTTCACCTCCGGGACCCGCCACGCCTCCTCGACGGCGTCGGGCACCGTCTCGTCAGGATAGTACCCCCACCGCTCCAGCGAGCCGCGGAACTGCGCGACGCCCGCGGGAATCGTCTGCTCGGTGCTGCCGCCAGAGTCCGTACCGGGCCCGTTGTCGTCGTCCGCGGGCGGCTCCTCGTCGGCGGCACAGCCGGCCGCGGCGGCGATCGTCGCCGCGCCGACCGCGGCGATCCACTCGCGTCGAGAGAGGGCGTCGGTCATTGGGACAGCCGTCGGGTTGGGGTCGCTTTAGTGTGACGACCCGGACGGTCGCGGGCGTGGGCGGGAGGCCCGACCGGATGACTTTTTCCGCGGCCGTCCGAAGCGAAGGTATGGAGATCGGATTCGACCTCGGCGCGAACGCCCCCTCTGGCGTGTTCGCGCTCCACGCCGTCATCGCCGTCGTGTTCCTGGGCCTCGCGGGCGTGAACGGCGCGAACGGCGAGGCGATCGGGCTGGCGTTGTATCTCGCGATGGCTGGCATGATCGCACTCGTCGGCGTCATGGCCGCGCGGATCGTGGCTCGGCGGTAGTCGCGCGCCGGATCGGATTTTTACCGGCGTCATCGCTCACAATGTTGATCGCGGCAGCAGAAAATGGGGCCGGAGGGATTTGAACCCCCGATCGACTGATATCTCCGGTGCGCCTCGGAACTCCAGAGGGTCGTCAACACGACCGATGATCAGTCGGCCGC
>JBNJEE010000173.1:0-4686 GCA_051745525.1 Methanobacteriota archaeon
GACCCAGCTTTTCACGTCGAGGTAGTCGCTCTTGCGCTCGACGTTCGCGAGCCGCTCCTGGACGTAGCGGAGGTTGTTCGCGTACCACTTCCCGCGGTCGCCGCGGCCGCAGTAGACGTGGGCGTCGACGACGGTGTGGCCGAACTCTCCGACCTCGAAGCCGGTCCGTTGGGCGAGCGCATTCGCGAGCAGCGCGTACGCCGCGATGTTGAACGGGACGCCGAGCGCGATGTCGCCCGAGCGCTGCGTCAGGTGGAGGTTGAGCCGGCCGTCCTGGACGTTCACCACGAAGGTGTAGTGGCAGGGCGGCAGCGTCGAGACGGCGGCGTTCGCCGGGTGCCAAGCGTTCACGACCATCCGGCGGGAGCGGGGGTTCTCCTCGAGGGTGTCGAGGACGTACTGGATCTGGTCGAACGTGCGGCGCGTCGTCCCGTCCGCGGCCTCCTCGACGGTGACCCAGCGGTCCGCGTCGTCGGGCCACGTCTCGCCGGGGAGTTCGGCGGGCGACTCCGGCACCGGGTAGCGCCGCCAGAAGCGGCCGTACGCGGTGTCGAGCTTCCCTTCCTCGTCGGCCCACGCGTCCCAGATCTTCGTCTCCTCCCGGAGGTTCCGGATGTGTTCCTCGCCGGAGAGGTACCACAGCACCTCGTGGATGAGCGAATTCCACCGGTAGCCGTCCATCTTCTTCGTGGTCAGGAGGGGGAACCCCTCCGCGAGGTCGACGGTGTACTGCCCGCTGAACGTCGCGATGGTATCGACGCCGGTTCGGTTCGGTTTGTACGTGCCGGTCGAGAGCGCGTCGTCGACGAGGTCGAGGTACTGTTGCATGGTGGGTTCGACGCGCCGGACCGACGGTCGCCGGCGCGAGCTGTTATCGAACGAAACGAGTCGGGACACCTAATAACGTTGATCCGGCCGCCGCGGTCACCGGTACCGCTCGGGGAGGTACGGGTCGGCCGCCGCGGGGAGCAGCGGTATCAGCGCCGCCGCGATCTCCGCGAGGCGCCGGCGGAGGAGCGTGTACACTGCCGCGACGACCATCGTGCCAATTACGACCTGTCGGAGGGGGCCCTCGACGAGCAGGAGGAGGGGGACGGCCAGCCCGACGCTGAGCGCGAGATCCTCGGCGGCGCCGTCGTACCGGACGCCGCGCCGCGGGGCGACCCAGTTCCCCCGGTAGTGGTCGTACACCGCGCGGTCGGAGTTCCCCTCCCACGGTCGCAGCTCCAGCCCGCCGCCGTACATGTCGGCGACGCTGTGGAGGGCCGCGCCGAGGAGGAACAGCGCGACGCCGACCGTGAGCGCCGAGGGCGCGACCACGGCCGCGAAGAGCGCCGGGAGGGACAGGACCGAGTAGTAGACGGGATAGTGGAGCGTCCGCCGGTGGCCGGTGTACATGTCGAGGTCGGGGGCGAGCCCGCCGAGGAACCCGGCCGCGAACCCCACCGGCGCCAGTTCCGGCGCCGCGCGCACCAGCGGGGCCGCGAGCAACATCCCCGCCAGCACGTGGGTCGGGAGCATCATCGTACCGGGACGCAGGCGACAGAAACATATGAGCGTGTCGGCGCCGCGGCCGCGGTCGACCCCCGCGCAGCGACCGCTTACGGCGTCTCGACGGCCTCCTTCGCGGTTCGTTTATATATCGTCGGCCGAACCGGTGCGTATGCTCATGACGCCGGGACCGACCGCGGTCCCAGAGCCGGTGCGCGAGGCGATGTCCCGCGAGCTGATCAACCCCGACGTCGACCCGCGGTTTCGGGAGCTATACGATCGGCTCACGGACCGGCTGGCGACGGCCTACGGGGTCGACGCCGACGCGCACCGCCCGGACGCCCGCGACGTCGTCGCTCTCGGCGGCGAGGGAATCCTCGGCCTCGAGGCCGCTATCGCCTCGCTCGTCGAGCCCGGCACCGAGGTCCTGTGTCTGTCGAACGGGCTCTACGGCGACGGGTTCGCCGACTTCGTCGAGTCGTACGGCGGCGAGGCGACCCTCGTCTCGGCGGAGTACGACGACTCCCTCCCGCTCGACGCGCTCGACGACGCGCTGGCGGCCGACGACGCCGACTTCGACCTCGCGACGATGGTCCACTGCGAGACGCCGACCGGGACGCTCAACGACCTCGGGCCCGCGCTGGACCTGCTGGAGGAGGCCGACGGGGAGACCCTCACCGTCGTCGACGCCGTCTCCTCGCTCGGGGGCGTCTCGGTGCCGACCGAGCGGATCGACGTCTGTCTCGGCGCGTCACAGAAGTGCTTCAGTGCGCCGCCGGGGCTCACCACGGCCGCGATCAGCGATCGCGCGTGGGCCGCGATGGCGGACCGTGACCCCCACTCGCTGTACGCGAACTTCCTGCCGTTTCGCGACGTGAGCGAGGGGTTCCCGTACACGCACCTGACGACCGAGGTCGTCGCGCTCGACGAGGCCCTCGGCCTCCTGCTCGACGAGGGGCTCGATGCGGTCCGAAAGCGACACGAGGCGGCCGCGGCGCGGTGTCGCGAGCGCGGCGCGGAGCTGGGGCTGGAGACGGTTCCGGGCCCCGAGCGGAGCTCGCCGACGGTGACCGCCTTCGAGGTGCCCGGGCGAGCGGCGGAGATTCAGGAGCGACTGCGAGAGGACCACGACGTGATCCTCGCGACCGGGCTGGGCGAGGGCGCCGGTGACGTGCTTCGGGTGGGTCACATGGGCCACAACGCGCGCGTCGACCGCGTCGACGAGACGATAGACGCGCTCGCAGCCGTGCTGTGAGCGTGGGTTGAGAACGAGGCACAACCCGGCGGAATCTTCAACCGGCACGCGGTGAAACGCTTCGCTATGGCTTCGCCGCGCGAAGTGATGCGGGAACGCGGCTGGACGGTCGAACACGTCCCTCACGAGGGGATAGCGAGGTACAACGCCTGTTACCGCGTCGAGTACGACGGGAAGCTGATCCACCCGCCCGCGGCCGATGACTTAGGGATCCCGAGGAACGAGGTCTGGGTCTCGGAGAAGTGGTCGAAGTACGACCGGTTCATCCTGTACCACGAACTCAGGGAGATCGAACACCGAGCCGACAGCCACGACGTGACCACGGCGCACGAACTCGCCGAGCGCGACGAGCGCTCCCTCTGGCGGGACAACCCCCGCTGGCGGGTGATGAACGCCGAGTGGGACGAGGGGCGGGCGCACCTCCCGTTCCCGCACGAGTGGCGCCGCCGGACCGTTTGACCCCGTCTCCGGAACGCCCTTGCGTTCGCCCGAACAACGTCCGGCCGACATGAACCACCGCGAACTCGGCGAGGTTGGTGCGGTCAGCGAGGTCGGCTACGGCGCCTGGCAGATCGGCGGTGACTGGGGAGAGGTGACGGAGGACGAGGCGGTCGCGGCGGTCGAGGCCGCCCGCGATGCCAGCGTCGACTTCTTCGACACGGCGGACGTGTACGGGGACGGCCGCTCGGAGCGGATCGTCGGCGAGGTCCTCGCGGAGGACGTCGCCGCGGGCGACGTGACCGTCGCGACGAAGGCGGGGCGGCGACTCGACCTACACGAGGCGGACGGCTACACCGAGGCGAACCTCCGGCGGTTCGTCGACCGCTCACGGGAGAACCTCGGGATGGAGACACTGGACCTGGTCCAGCTCCACTGCCCGCCGACGGACGTCTACTACCGACCGGAGACGTTCGACGCGCTGGCGGCGCTCGAACGCGAGGGACGGATCGCGGGCTACGGCGTCAGCGTCGAGCGCGTCGAGGAGGGGTTGAAGGCGATGGCGTACCCCGGCGTCGAGACGGTCCAGATCATCTTCAACCCCTTCCGCCAGCGGCCCGCCGAGCTCTTCTTGGAGGAGGCCGCCGCGCGCGACCTGGGCGTGATCTGCCGGGTGCCGCTCGCCTCGGGCCTCCTCACGGGCGCGCTCTCGCGCGACGCGGAGTTCCCCGAGGACGACCATCGCAACTACAACCGCGAGGGCGACGCGTTCGATGTCGGCGAGACGTTCGCGGGCGTCCCCTTCGAGGCGGGCCTCGACGCGGTCGACACGCTCGACGAGCGCCTACCGGGCGACCGCCCCCTGCCCGAGTTCGCGCTGCGCTGGATCCTCGACCACGACGCCGTCTCGACGGTGATCCCCGGGTCGACGACGCCCGAGCACGTCCGGGCGAACGCGGCCGCGAGCGAGGCGCCCGCGCTCTCCGGTGCCGAGCGCGAGGCCGCGAGCGAGGTGTACGACGACCACGTGCGCGAACACGTCCACCAGCGCTGGTGAGGGGCGGACGCGGGCCGCGGGGCGCCGTCTCGAACTCTCACTCGTCGAGCGCCGCCGCGAGCTTCTCGATCGGGTGCGGGGGCGTTTCGGCGCCCTCGCGGTCGCCGAGTTGCGAGCGGCAGGAGGCGCCCGGCGCCGTCACCGCGTCGCCGTCGCTGTCGTCGATCTTCCCGAAGAGGATCCGCCCGATCGCCTGCGACAGGTCGTAGTGTTCGCTCTCGTAGCCGAACGAGCCGGCCATCCCGCAACAGGAGGAGTCGAGCGGGTCGACGCCGTAGCCGGCGCGCCGGAGCACGCCGACCGCGTGGTGGTCCTTGCTCGTCGCCTTCTGGTTACAGTGGCCGTGGTAGGTGAGCGTCTCCGCCGGCGCGTCGAACGCCAGCCGCTCGTCGACCCGGCGGGCGTCGAGGTACTCGCAGACGCCCGCCCCGGCCGCCGACACCGC
>JBNJEE010000052.1:0-15360 GCA_051745525.1 Methanobacteriota archaeon
CACCGACGGCGGCGTCGCCTCGACCGGTGCCGCACAGACGCATAACAACACCGACTACCTCGGCGCGGAGGTGAACATCCTCAATCCGAGCACGCCGTACATGCGCGATCACCTCCGAATCGTCTGGACGGGGTTCGCCATCTGGGTCCTCGCGGTGTGGGGACCGGTGACATTGACGCGGCTCGCCCCCGGTCCGATGACACAGACGATGCCAATCTTACAGTTCCCGCTCCACTACTTCCTCGTGGCGTTCGGCGCCCCGACCAGCGCGCTGATCCTCTCGTTCTGGTACTCGCGGAAGCGGGACGCGCTCGACGAGAAGTACGGCATCGAACACACTGACGTCGCGACGACGCAGAGCGGCACTGACGCCGCGGCGGCCGACGGAGGGGTAGACGAATGACGGCGAGTTCGCTCCTCTTACAGAGCGACCTCCTCCCCGAGGCGCTCAACATCTCGTTCAAGGCGGGGCCCGCGATCCTCGTGCTCGGGATGCTGGGGCTGTTCCTCACGATCGGGTTCGTCTTCCGGGTGGCCGACACCGAGGACATGTGGGTCGCCGGTCGGTCCATCGGGAACGTCGAAAACGGGATGGCGATCGGGGCGAACTGGATGTCCGCGGCGTCCTATCTCGGGATGGCGGCGTCGATCGCGCTCGCGGGGTTCTACGGGCTGGTGTACGTCGTCGGCTGGACGACGGGGTATTTCATCCTGCTCATCTTCCTCGCCGCGCAGCTGCGTCGGTTCGGGAAGTACACGGCGCCGGACTTCGTCGGCGACCGATTCAATTCCGACACCGCGCGCGCAATTGCGGCGGTAACGACGTTCCTCATCGGCTTCGTCTACGCCATCGGGCAGGCGAAGGGGATGGCATTGGTCGGCCTGTACATCTTCGGTAACTACGGGGGCCTCATCCCCGGCTTAGACGGGTACCAGGTGATGGTCGTCGCCATGATGGTCGTCACTGTCGGGTATCTGACGCTGTCCGGAATGTTAGGCGCCACGAAGAACCAGGCGGTCCAGTACGTCATCCTCATTCTCGCGTTCGTCGTCGGGTTGTTCGTCGTCGGCTGGACGAACGGCTACTCCACAGTGCTACCGCAGCTCGAGTACGGCGCGCTGATCAGCCAGCTCGGCAGCGAGTTCTCCGAGCCGTTCGCCTCGTCGAGCTACTACCTCTGGGTCGCGACGACGTTCTCGCTCATCGTCGGCACCTGCGGGCTCCCGCACGTGCTCGTCCGGTTCTACACGGTCGAGAGCGAGCGGACGGCTCGCTGGTCGACGGTCTGGGGGCTGTTCTTCATCTGTATCCTCTACTGGAGCGCTCCGGCGTTCGCGGCGTTCGGGACCGACCTCTACTCGCAGAACGTCGGCGCGACGTACGGCGACCCCGGCATGACGAGCGCGGCCAGCGAGGTCATCGTCGTGCTGGCGACGCAACTGTCGGGGCTGCCGTCCTGGTTCGTCGGCATCGTCGCGGCGGGCGGTATCGCCGCGGCGATCGCGACGGTCGCCGGGCTGTTCATCGCCGGCTCCTCGGCGATCAGCCACGACATCTACACGAACATCATCAACGAGGACGCGACGCAGCGCCAGCAGATCCTCGTCGGCCGCCTCTCGATCGTCGCGCTCGGCGCGCTGACAACGCTGGCGGCGCTCAATCCCGCGTCCTCGATCGCGGCGCTCGTTGGCTACGCGTTCTCGCTCGCCGGCTCCGTGCTGTTCCCGATGTTCTTCCTCGGCATGTGGTGGGAGAACGCCAACCGGCAGGGCGCGCTTGCGGGCATGACGACCGGGCTGACCCTCTGGTCGATCCCGATGGTCAACGAGATCGTCCCGACCTACATCGGCTCCCTCGAGGCGCCGCTGTCAGCCGGGCTGGCGACGTGGATGCCCGCCATCGGCTCGGCGCTCATCACGCTCCCGGTCGTGCTCGCCGTCACCGTCGTCGTCTCGATGGCGACCGACGAGCCGTCGCTCGAAACGAAGCGGATCGTCAGGCAGTGTCACAGTCCCGAGCCGATGGGACAGCAGGAGACCGCGGAGGACGTTGTCGCCGCGGACGGCGGCGAGGACGTGGCGACAGACGGCGGCCGCGCAGTTAACGACGCGGGCGCCGAGGGAGACCGCACAGTTGACGCCGACGAAACTACGGAGGAGACATAATGTACGAACGAATCCTCGTCCCCACTGACGGAAGCGACGTCGCGGAGGCAGCCGTCGACCACGCGCTCGACCTCGCTGAGAAGTACGACGCCGAGGTCCACGCGCTGTACGTGGTCGACATCGACTCGGTGAACTTCAGTCTCGGCACCGAGCAGGTCGACCGGCTCAAGCAGGGTCGGTTCGACGAGATGGGCGAGCTGAAAGAGCAGGCGGACGAGGCGACCGGCGTGGTCGCCGACCGCGGCGACGAACGCGGCGTCGACGTCGTCGAACACGTCTCGGGGGGCCGGCCGCACAAGGTGATCGGCGACTACGCCGAGAACCACGGCATCGACCTCATCGTGATGGGCAGTCACGGCCGGGCCGGCGTGCGCCGCGCGCTTCTCGGCAGCGTCACGGAGCGCACCCTGCGCTCGACGCACGTCCCGGTCCTCGTCGTCGACTATCTCGACGAGGACTGAGGGCGCCGTTCCAGTCCGCGGTCCCGTTCCTCGCGCGGTCGACCCGCGCGATTTCGCAACACCGACGTAACCCCCCGAACACACTCATAGCATGCCCGACTCGGACGCCGCGGAGACGCCGGACGACCAGCCGACCGACCCGAGCGTCGCCGACCGCGCCCGGCACGTGCTCAGCGAGAACGGCACCGGAATGATCCAGGATCTGCTGTTCGCGCTCGTCTGGGTGGGGCTCGCGTCGGCGCTGTACAACGTCGCCTTCCAGACGGCCCCGCAGTGGGTGCTGTACATGTTCATGCTCGCGGGGATACCGGCGTACTTCGGCTTCTTCATCTCGCTGGAGATGGCAAAGGAGCGCAGCGCGCGCTGACGCGGCGACGACGAGAGGCCGGTCCCGCGCCGCGGGCCGCCCCGTCACTCACCTCGCGAGGTCTCGGATGTCGGAGACGTCGAGCAGCTGCTCGGTCGGGTCAAGCGCGGCGCGGTACGTCGCCCGCGCGACGGTGTCGACGGAGAGCGGCCGCGACTCGCCGAGCCGGGAGGCGATGGGCGGCGCGCTCGCGGCGAACCGGAGGACTCGATCGACGACGCTGGGGATATGCGGTTGCCCCTCGCCGTACACCGGTCCCGGGCGGAGGGTGACGACGTCGAGGTCAAGGTCGGCGACGGACGCCTCGGCGCGGCGCTTGGCAGTTAGGTAGGCGTTTCGGATACCGGGCGGCTTCGCCGCCGCGGAGAGGAACACGAACGCGTCGACGCCGGCCCGCTCGGCCTCTAGCGCCGTGAGGACGGCCGCGTCGCCGTTGACGCGCTCGAAGGTGACGCCCTCCGTCGGCGCCTCGGTGAGCGTCCCGACCGAGTGGACCACGGCGTCGACGCCGTCGAGGCGGTCGCGCCACGCGTTTGGGCTGAACAGATCCGCGCTCGTCCACGAGACGGCGTCCGCCCACGCCTCGTCGACGTCAGGGCGGCCGCTCCGGGAGACGCTGCGGACCTCGTGGTTGTCGCGGACCGCGAACCGGCAGACGTCGCGTCCAATGAAGCCGCTACCGCCGACGACGAGGAGGGTGGCCATGCGCCGACGTACGCCCTGCCCCGTCTTGGGGCTTCGGGACGTGGTACGGGAGAACGGGGAGACGCGGTCTTCCGTTTAGCGACGCAGGAACCCGAGGAGCCTGTAGTCGCCGTCGGGGTCGTACCGGCGGAACAGGAGACTGTTCGTCAGCACCGACACCGAGGAGAACGCCATCGCTCCGGCGGCGAGGACGGGCTGGAGCAGCCCGAGCGACGCGAGCGGGATCATCGCCGTGTTGTAGCCGAGCGCCCACACGAGATTCTGTTTGATCTTCTGGAGTGTTGCGTCCGAGACGCGGATCGCCTTGACGACGTCGAGCGGGTCGTCGCGCATCAGCGTCACGTCGGCCGCCTCGATGGCCACATCAGTGCCGGAGCCGATGGCGGTGCCGACGTACGCGACCGCGAGCGCCGGCGCGTCGTTGACGCCGTCGCCGACCATCATTGCCCGGCGCCCGTCGGACTGGATCTCCTCGACCGCGTCGGACTTATCTTCGGGCAGGACGCCAGCGCGGACGTTCTCGGGATCGATCCCGACCTGCTCGGCGACCGCGCGAGCGGTCCGCTCGTTGTCGCCCGTGATCATCATCACGTCGATTGCGCGGTCGCGAAGCTGGCTCACGGCGTCCTTCGCGGTTGGTTTCACCGTGTCCGCGTCGGCGACGACGCCGAGGAGCTCCCCGTCGTCGGCGCCGGCGGGCACCCGGGCGACGAGCATCGCGGTCTTCCCCTCGCGTTCGAGCCGCTCCATCGCCTCTGCGGCGGGGGAGGGGTCGACGCCGGCGTCGCGCAGCAGCTTCCGGTTCCCGACGAGGACTTGGCTGCCCTCCACGGTTGCCTTCACGCCGTGCCCGGGGACGTTCTCGAAGTCCTCCGGGTCGGCGAGGTCGAGCCCGCGCGCCTCGGCGCCGTCGACGATGGCGCGGGCGAGGGGGTGTTCGCTGCCGCGCTCCGCGCTCGCCGCGAGCCGGAGGACCTCGTCATCGGCCGTCGCCGTCGACTCGGCGGCCGTCGCCTCGTTTCCGTCCTTGACGACCGCGCCGCCGTCCGGGGCCCCGCCGACCGCGACGACGTCCGTGAGTTCCATCTCGCCTTCGGTGAGCGTCCCCGTCTTGTCGAAGACAACGGTGTCGACGTCCTTCGCGCGTTCGAGGACGTCGCCGCCCTTGAACAGGACCCCGTTCTGCGCGCCGATGGTGGTCCCGACCATCGTCGCGGCCGGCGTTGCGAGCCCGAGCGCGCAGGGGCACGCGATCAGGACCGACGAGGCGAAGACGATGATCGCGAACTCGAACGCCGAGACGGTCCCGCCGGCCGGGGCGGGCCCGCCCGCGACCTGGCCCCACAGCGGGAGCCAGTCGACGAAGCCGGCGAGCGCCTCGGGGAAGGCGAACCAGACGACCGCCCAGAACAGCGCGTTCGCGATCACCGCGGGAACGAAGTACGCGGAGATGCGGTCCGCGAGGTTCTGGATCTCGGGCTGCCGGGACTGCGCCTCCTTCACCGTCTGGACGATCTGCTGGAGGGCGGTGTCCGCGCCGACCTTCGTCGCCTCGATGACGAGGAGGCCGTTCTCGTTGATGGTGGAGCCGACGACCTCGTCGCCTTCGGCCTTCTCCACGGGGACGGACTCGCCGGTCACCATCGACTCGTCGACCGCGGACTGTCCCTCCACGACGACGCCGTCGGTCGGGACCTGCTCGCCGGGCCGGACCTTCATCCGGTCGCCGACCTCGACCTCGTCGATCGGGACCTCGCGCTCGGTCCCGTCCTCGTCGACGAGGGTGGCGGTGTCGGCCTCCATCTCCAGCAGCTTCCGGAGCGCGTCGCCGGCCTGTCCTTTCGAGCGGGCCTCGAGGTAGTTACCGAGCGTAATGAAGACGAGGATCAGCGCGGCCGTGTCGAAGTAGACGCTCCCGGCGACTAACTCGAGGAGGACCGCGACGGAGTAGACGTACGCCGTCGTCGACCCCAACGCGATCAGCACGTCCATGTTGGCGCGCCCGTTCGTGACGAGCGCCTTGTAGGAGTTCACGTAGAACGGCCGGCCGAGCACGACCTGGACCGGCGTCGCGAGCGCGGCCGCGACCCAGTGGATCCCGACGCCGAAGAGCCGATCAGGCACGACGGCGCCCCCGAGGAGGAGGTTGTCGACGATGAAAAAGAGGAGCGGGACGGAGAGCGCGGCGCCGAACAGCGTCAGGCGAAGCTGCTTCCTGATCTCCGCGTTGCGGGCGGCGTCGCGAGCGCTCTCGTCGGAGCCGCCGATTTCCCCGTCCGCGCCCTCGCCGTCCGGGCTCTCGTCCTCGCGGACCGGCGAGTAGCCCGCGTCCTCGACGGCGTCGTACAGTTCCGACAGTGAGGTCTCGGCAGGGTTGTACCGAACCTGCGCCTCGTCGGTCGCGTAGTTCACGTCGGCGTCGACGACGCCCGGCACAGCTTCGAGCGCGTCGCGGTTGGCGTCCGCGCAGTTCGCGCACGTCATGTCGGTGATCGCGACGGTCACGGTCTCCGAGACGGCCCCGTAGCCCGCGTCCTCGATCGCGTCGTAGATCGCCGCGAGCGACGTCGCCTCCGGGTCGTACTCGACGGTCGCCTCGTCGGTGGCGTAGTTCGCGTCCGCCCGCGAGACGCCGTCGAGCGCCGCCACGGCGTCGCCGACGCTCGCCGAGCAGTTGGCGCAGCTCATCCCCGTGATGTCGAGGTGGGTGGTTCTGGTACTCATCTTGGATACTACTATGGGGTACTCCCTTAGTGCGTTTTCCCATTCGAAACCAAAGCCTGAGCCGGGTCGAACTTCGGAATCGAAACCGATCACTGGTGCGGATCTACTTCAGTTCGATCGCGCCGCCGCGATCCCGGCACACAACACTTATATCCACGTCGGGAGACAGATTAGGTGCGATGGCGACAGGCAAGGTCGACTTCTTCAACGACACCGGCGGCTACGGATTCATCGAGACTGACGACGCTGACGAGGACGTGTTCTTCCACATGGAAGACGTCGGCGGCCCGGACCTCGAGGAGGGACAGGAGGTAGAGTTCGAGATCGAGGAGGCGGACAAGGGTCCGCGCGCGACGAACCTCACTCGGCTGTAGCTCGGTCGCGGCATCCGCTACCGGCGAACTCGGACAGCTCTCGAAACGCGTTCCGCGTATATTACGCCCGCGAGCGACTGCGCCGCCGTTTTGGTCGCCGAGCCGAAATCGACTCGCATGGAGGCAGACGACCCCGAAACGAACCCCGACGACCTCGACGCGTTCGTCGCCGCGAACCTCGACCGCTACGCCGAGACGCAGGGCGTCCTCCCCGAGCGGTTGGCGGAATTCGGCGACCTGTACCGGTCACAGGGGCACCTGACGCGCGATCAGCTGTACGAGATCGCCTACGAGTCCTCCACGCGGAGTGCCTACCACGTGGAGAAGAACCCCGAGGCGCGCTGTCGCGAGGTGACCCGCAACGCCCGAGCCGTCGACGGCGACTTCTCGACGATTCACCTACTCACCGGCCTCGCGGGATTCAAGGCGCCGACCGCGTCGTGCGTGCTGGCCGCGCTCGACGGCGACCGCCACGCCGTCGTTGACACGCGGGTCTGGGCGTCCTTAGAGCGGCTCGGCCACCTCAACGGCCGGAAGGAGTCGTTCGACGCCGCCGACTACGTCGCGATGATCGAGCCGATCCGCGAGATCGCCGACGAGACGGGGTACCGCGCGGTCGACGTGGGGTACGCGCTGTTTGCCCACGACGCGCACGTCCGAGAGGGGACGTTACACTGACGCCGCAGATCCGCGTCGGGGACGGGTTATAAAGCATACTCGACGCCGGTCACCTCGGTCGAGTACTCCCAGAGCGTCCGGGCGTCCTCGCGGTCGTAGGAGGCGTCGTTCGACCGCCCGACGGTCGGGTGCCCGCGCATGTTCATGAGACCGCCGGGCTCGACGTAGGCGCCGCCGTCGACGTCGGCCGTCGCGGCGTACAGCATCGGCTCGACGCCGATATCGGGGTCCTGACCCAACACCGCGTTCGCGGCCTTCATGCCGACCTTCATCAGGGGGTTGCCGCTCTCCTCGGCGGTGCGCAGCTGGAGGTTCGTGTCGGTATAGCCGGGGTGACAGGCGACGCTGCGGACCCCGAAGCCCTCCCCCTCGTCGCTTGCCTCGGAGCCGCCCGCCGCGTCGAGGCGCCGCTGGAGCTCGTAGGCGAAAAGCAGGTTCGCGAGCTTGCTGCGGCCGTACGCCTTCCACTTTCCGTACGACTCCTCCCAGTTGAGGTCGGAGAAGTCCATCTCGCCCTGCTCGTGGGCGCCCGACGACTGCGTGACGACGCGCGCGTCGCCCTCGATCCCCTCAGCGGCGTCGAGCAGGTCCAACAGGCGTCCCGTGAGCGCGAAGTGACCGAGGTGGTTGACGCCGAACTGCGTCTCGAAGCCGTCCGCGGTCTCGCCGCGCGGGATCGCCATCACGCCGGCGTTGTTACAAAGGACGTCGACGGCGTCGTAGTCGGCCCGCAGGCCCTCGGCGAACGCCGATGTCGAGTCGAGCGAGGCGAGGTCGCACTCGCGCACGTCGAGTTCGCCGTCGACCGCACCCCCGGCGTCGGCGCGGAGCTCCTCGGCCGCCGCCTCGGCGCGCTCGACGCTTCGACACGCCATCACGACGGTCGCGCCCCGCGCGGCGAACTCGCGGGTCCCCGCGTAGCCGAGCCCGCTGTTCGCGCCCGTCACGACGACCGTCTTCCCGTCCAATCGCGGCATCTCGTCGGCCGTCCATTCTGCCATGGCCGATCGAAGGGGCGTCGCGGTGAGAAACCTGTCGCCGGGATCGAGCGTTGCCCGTTCGCGCGGCGGCCCGCGGCCGATCGCCCGTGCGACACCGTGCCGAACGATGCGGCGAGACGGCGTCTGACGCGGAGATCCACTTTCACCGCGCCGGCGGTGCGTTTTTAGGTGCCTCGGCGAAAGGGGAGGGTACCGAATGACGTCCTTCCAGTCGACGATCGGCGACGAGGAGGGGATCGCGGAGGAGCTGGCCGAGGGCCAGCGCGAGATCTCCATCGCCGAGTTCTTCGAGAAGAACAAACACATGCTCGGGTTCGACTCGGGCGCCCGCGGGCTCGTCACCGCCGTCAAGGAGGCGGTCGACAACGCCTTAGACGCGACCGAGGAGGCTGCCGTCCTCCCCGACATCTACATCGAGATCGAGGAGGTGGGCGACTACTACCGGCTCGTCATCGAGGACAACGGGCCGGGGATCACGAAAGAACAGCTTCCAAAAGTTTTCGGGAAGCTTCTGTACGGGAGCCGGTTCCACGCCCGAGAGCAGTCGCGCGGCCAGCAGGGGATCGGAATCTCAGCGGCTGTACTGTACTCTCAGTTGACTTCCGGCCAGCCAGCGAAGATCACCTCGCGCCCGAAGGGCCAGTCGCGGGCGCAGTACTTCGAGCTCATCATCGACACGGACACGAACGAGCCGGAGATCCAGGCCGACGAGGAGACCACCTGGGACCGGCCCCACGGCACGCGAATCGAGCTGGAGATGGAGGCGAACATGCGCGCCCGCCAGCAGCTCCACGACTACGTGAAACACACCGCAGTCGTCAACCCCCACGCGCGGCTCGAACTGCGCGAGCCGGGGCTTGACGAGCCGCTGAAGTTCGAGCGCGCGACCGACGAGCTACCGGCGGAGACGGAGGAGATCCGCCCGCATCCCCACGGCGTCGAGCTCGGCGCGCTTATCAAGATGCTGGAGGCGACCGAGTCGTACTCGGTCTCCGGGTTCCTCCAGGAGGAGTTCACCCGGGTCGGCAAGAAGACCGCCGACAGCGTGATCGACAACTTCCGCGACGTCTACTACGGTCGCGAGCTGTCGTGGTCGCCGCCACGCGCCCACGACGACCGCGACGTCGCGAGCGCGGTCGCGGACGCCGTCGCCAACAAGGGCGCGGCGGCGACGACCGCCTTCGCGGACGGCGTCGCCGATGCGGTGGGGAACCACGACCGGATCACCCGGTCCGAACTCGCCGAGATCGTGGACAACGCCGCGGAGACCGTCGAGGGCGACACCGGGAAGACGTTCGGCGAGACGGTCCGCGAGAACGCGGTCGACGCCGCGTGGCGGGCGATCACCGGAGTCGACGTCGACGGCGACGCGGCGGAGGACGCGGAGGGAGAGACCGACGAGGACGACGCCGAGTCCCCCCTCGTCCCCGACGCCTACGCCCTCGTCGACGAGGCGACGTCGACCCGGAAGGACGACGAGGCGGTTCAGGCGATGGCCGAGGCCCTCGCGCGGCGGTTCGAGAACCTCGACGGCGACGCGTTCCGCGTCACGCGCGACGACCTCGAACGCCTCGTGCCGGACGCTGCCGGCTTCGTCGCCGAGCAACACGACGCGACGTTCGGCGAGACGGCCCGCAAGAACGTTGTCGAGGCGTTCTGGTCGCGTGCCCGGACGGTGCCGGACAACCCGCCGAAAGTGAAGTCTATCGCCGGCGACCGCGACTCGGCCGCCGACCTGCTCGAAGCGATGCGGACGACGGACATCCTCGCGCCGCCGACCGACTGCCTCGCGCCGATCACGGCCGAACTTGTCGAGGCCGGGTTACGAAAAGAGTACGACGCCGACTTCTACGCGGCGGCGACCCGCGACGCCGAGGTCCACGGCGGCGACCCGTTCATCGTCGAGGCAGGCATCGCCTACGGCGGTGAGATTCCGGCCGAGGGGTCGGTCGAGCTGCTCCGGTTCGCGAACCGCGTCCCGCTCGTCTACCAGCGCGGCGCCTGCGCAACGACGGACGTGATAAAGCAGATTGGGTGGCGCAACTACGGGCTCGACCAGCCCGGCGGCTCGGGGATGCCGAACGGCCCGGCGGTGATATCGATCCACGTCGCCTCCACGAACGTCCCGTTCACGAGCGAGTCGAAGGACGCGCTGGCGAACGTCCCGGCGATCGAAGACGAAATCGAACTCGCGGTGCGAGAGGCGGCCCGCGAGCTGAAGTCGTTCCTCAGCAAGCGCCGCTCAATGCAGCAGCGCCGGGAGAAACAGGACGTGCTGGGCCGGATCCTCCCTGAGATGGCAGACAAGGTCTCCGAGGTCACGGGCCGGCCGCGCCCCGACATCGACGGGGCCCTGGCGCGGATCATGAACAACGTCAGCGTCGAGCGCGAGGTGAACGGCGAGACGGTGACGCTCGTCGTCGAGAACCACTCGGACGTGAACGAAGAGCTTGAGATCACCGACATCGTCTCGACGGAGCCGACCGACCTCTCCGACGGGACGGTGGTGGACATGGACGGCGAGTGGTTCGTCCAGTGGAAGCCCGAGGTGCCCTCGGGCGACGAGAGAGAACTGACGTACGCGGTCGACGGCGACCCCGAGTTCGAGGTCAGCGTCGGCGGCGTGGAGACGGAGAAACTCACGGTGAACGCCTAAATGACGACCGAAAGCGACGCACGAGACGAGCTGATCGACCTGGCCGCGGACTTCTACGACCAGTTCGCGGCGGGGACGATTCCGGAGATGACGCTTCCGACGCGGACGAAGAGCAACATCGAGTACGACGAGGCGAGCGGCGTCTGGACCTACGGCGACCGCACCTCGACGCGCAGCGCCAACTCGGTGCGGGGCGCGCGCAAGCTGTTGAAGGCAGCCTACACGATCGAGTTCCTCGCGAACCAGCTCGACGACGACCGCTCGTCGACGCTGCGTGAGCTGTACTACCTCTCGGAGTCGTGGGACAACAACGAGGCGCAGTTCAAGAGCCAAGACGAGTCGAACGACCTCGTGGAGGACTTAGAGATCGTCACGGGCGTCACCCGCGAGGACTTCCACATGCGCCCGGAGGAGTCGGGCGCGAAGGTGATGGGCCCGCTGGAGATCCGCGAGCAGACCAACCGCGGCGACCGCGAGATCCACTGCCAGCTCGACGTCGGGCAGGGGGGCTACCAGATCCCGAACAACCCCGACACCATCGAGTTCCTCGACAACGACGCAGAGTTCGTCCTCTGCGTGGAGACCGGCGGCATGCGCGACCGGCTTGTCGAGAACGGGTTCGACGAGGAACACGACGCCTTGGTCGTCCACCTCGGCGGGCAGCCCGCCCGCGCCACGCGCCGGCTGACGAAGCGTTTCCGCGACGAGCTCGACCTCCCCGTGGTGGTGTTCACGGACGGCGACCCCTGGTCGTACCGCATCTACGGCTCCGTGGCGTACGGCTCGATCAAGTCCGCGCACCTCTCGAAGTACCTCGCGACGCCCGAGGCGCGGTTCATCGGCATCCAGCCCGAGGACATCGTCGAGTACGATCTCCCCTCGGACCCGCTTTCGGACTCGGACATCAACGCCTTAGAGTCCGAGCTTGAGGACCCGCGGTTCCAGACCGACTACTGGGAGGAGCAGATCGAGCTCCAACTCGACATCGGGAAGAAGTCCGAACAACAGTCGCTCGCGAGCCGCGGCCTCGACTTCGTCACCGACACCTACCTCCCCGAGCGACTCGGGGAGATGGGCGTTATCTGATCGGCGCCGCCGGCGCCCCCGGCGGAACGGCGCTACTCGTCTTCGTAGACGATCTCGCCGATGTCTCGGCGCTCGCCCTCCGAGTCGTCGTTTTCGTACTTGTACACGGCCCCGTCCGCCTCGTCTGCGGTCGCGTTGTGCGAGCCGTCACAGAGCGGCTTCGAGTCCGATAGGCCGCACTGACAGACGTAGATGAGGCCGTCGTCGCCCTTGTCGCCGTCGTCGAGCACCGCCGGCCCCTGCTCCTCGTGCGTGACTTCGCGAGCCATGGGGACCGATCCGCCGCGAGCGTGAAACCAGTTGGGTCGGCATGGACGCGCCGTCGCGGCCGCTTCGACCGCCGCAACCCCCTTGCCCGTGGGGGGCGTATCGGTGGTATGAGCGAGACCGACGAGCGCGACCCGACCGAGCTGACCGACGAGGAGTGGCGCGAGCGGCTCTCCGAGGAGGAGTACCGCGTCCTCCGCGAGAGCGGCACGGAGGCGAAGTTCTCCGGCGAGTACGTCGACCATCACCCCGACGACGGGGAGTACCGCTGCCGGGCCTGCGGCACCGTCCTCTTCGAGGCCGAGACGAAGTACGAGTCAGGCTGCGGCTGGCCCGCATTCTACGCCGCCGAGGAGGAGTCGGTGACGACGACGGTGGACACCAGCCACGGGATGCGCCGCACCGAGGTCCGCTGCGCGAATTGCGACTCCCACCTCGGCCACGTGTTCGACGACGGCCCCGAACCGACCGGGAAGCGGTTCTGTATCAACTCGGTCGCGATGGAGTACGATGACGAGTGACCGAGTAGGAGCGCTCTCGGATTCGGCCCGGGCCGAGCGGTCCGCCCCTACCCGAGCAGCGACGGCCGCTCGCCGGCTGCGGCATGGAAGCCGTACGCCCGCCTCGAGTCGAAGACGACCAGACGCTCCCCGATCGCGAACAACCCCTCCGGTTCGATCCCCCCGGGCAGCGGCGCCCGCCACCGCACCGCGCCGTCTGACGCCGACCGCTCGGCGCTCCCGGAGGAGGGTATGGAGGGCGACCTCGGGTGTCGACTCATCGGTTCGAGGCGAGTCGTTAAATGCTCTCGGTCGGCCGCGAGCAGCGCAGACAGACGATCCCGGTCCCCGCCCAGTTCACGTGGTTCGACCCACAGTCCGGACAGCGGTGTGAGTCGTTGTCGTACTCGGTGGTTCCCCGGGGCGCGGCGAGGTGCCCGTCGTCGACCGCGCGCTCGAGTAGTCTCGCGAACCGCTGCTCTTTAACTCGGGCGCGGTGGGCGAGGAAGTCGCCCGGTCGGTCGGGGTCGGGGCCGTGGAGGTCCTCCCACTTGATCGCGATCTCGCCGTCCGCCTGTCCCCTCGCGACCTGCTTTATCGTCGCGGCCGCCGCCTCGAAGAGGGGCGTCGTCGCGAGCGCTTGCGGTGAGTCGATCTCGTCCGCGGCGGCCACGTAGCGCTCCGCAGCGTCGTCGTACGCCGCCTCGGCGCCGCCGAGACCGCCGGAGACCCGGAAGTCGGCGACGAACTCCGCGAGACAGGCCGCCTGTTCCGGTCGCCGAAGCGCGGTTTCGAGGTCGCGCGCCACGGCGATCCCCTCGGCCGCGCGTCGGCTCGCGCGCCGGTCGAGTCCGGCGACGCGGTACGTCACCGCGGCCGCGAGCAGCTGCTGGAGCCCTTGGCCGACCCACCCCTTCTGGTCCGGCTCGAAGGGGTCGACCTCCGGTCGGGGGTCGGCGAGGACGCGTCGCCCGCCGCGGGTGTAGCGGTTCCCCGCGCGCTCGTACTCTCGGACCGCCAGCGCGTCGACCGCCGCGTCGTGGTGGCCGCCGTCGTCGGTGTTCACACCTGCGGTACGGGCGGCGACGAGTTACGCCTGACGACCGCGTGGGGGCGTCCGAGCCGAGAGGGCGCGGTAGAACGCCACCGAGTAGGCCGCCCACACTGCGCCGAGGACGCCCGTGACCGCGATCACGCCGATGCCGAGCCCGACGGTTCCGAGCGCGCCGATCTCGACGCTCGGGACCCATGTCGGTGCGGTCTCCACCGCCGGCGGCGGCGCGAGCGATAGCGACGCGACGGCGACGAGGAGGCCGAACGCCGCGCCGCCGGCGGTCAGGAGAACGGTGTACAGGAACGCGACGCCGAGGTTCGACCGTACGAGTCGGACGCTGCGGCGGAACGCGGCGACGAGTTCGGCGTCGTCGACGACGACCGCGTGCGCGTAAAACTGGATCAAGAAGCTGACGAGCAGGTACGCACCGAACAGGCCGACAGCGATGATTGCGAGCACCACGACGAGCGTGACGTCCTCGGCGGGGACGGCGACGAACCCTGACGGCTCGCTGAGGAGATTGCCGGCGATCCCGAGGAGCAGCCCCACGAAGACGAGGAAGCCGAAGGCGAGGCTCACGCCGAGGGCCGCGAGGTACGCGACCAGCAGCGGCAGGTAGTGGTCCCTCCCTGCGGCGACGAGCGTCGCGAGCCGCGTCTCTCCGTCGAGCGCCTCGTCCGCCATGGCGAGCAGGCCGCCCTGAAAGAACGGGACGACGAGGACAAGTATCCCGAACGTCACCGCCGACACCGCGGCCGACAGCACCGGATCGGCGGCCGGCCCGACGAGGAGGTCTGGGAGCTGTGCGAGCGCGAACAGCGCCGATACGCCGACGAGGACGGGGTTCCTTGCGACGGCGCCGACGGCAGGTCGGATCGATCGGAGGGCCGGCATGGGCGGTCCTTCGCTCGGAGACCGGTAAAAACCTCCCGACGGACGCGAGGTCCCGACCATACTTACTTCCGGGCGCCGAAGCGATCGTATGGACCGACCGGACGGTACCTCGTCCTCGGGACCGGTGTCCCAGTCGGGGCGGGCGTCGACGTCGACCAGCGGGCACGTCGAGTGGCTCCTCGTCGTCGCCCTGCTCGCGGTCCCGATGGCGATCGTTCCGGGGGGAAACGACGCCCCGACGCTCGTGAGCATCTGGGGGTTCGTGACCCTTAGCGGCGACGGAGGCGGGCTCGGGGGATACCCGGTGTGGGCGTACTTCCTCGACCAGCCGCGCCCGTTCGCGACGCTCCCCCCGTCGATCCGGGCGTGGCCGCTCGCCATCGGCTTCCACATGCTCGCGGCTGCGAGCGACAAAGGCGGGGGTGCG
>JBNJEE010000053.1:0-15249 GCA_051745525.1 Methanobacteriota archaeon
GACTCCAGCGAGGGACCGAAGGTCCCTCTGGCAGCCGGCGCGTAGCGCCGGCGACAGGGAGAGAGCGAAGTTCTCGCTTGAAACCGGACGTAGTCCGGTGACAGCGAGGCGCAACGCGACGCTGGCAGTCGGGCGAAGCCCGACGACCTCGCGCGTGCGACTCGCAGCCCAACGGCTGCTCGTCGGCACGCGCCACCGCAATATTGTTTACAAAGAGACGCCGCCTCATCGGAGTCGTATACTTAAACGCCGCGACTCTGGAGCTTCTCCTCTTCGGCCATGTCCTCGTTGGACTGCCCTTTCATCCCCTTGCCGGTGCCGCTCGCGATCCGGGCGAGCTCCTCGGGGTCGTCCCAGTTGTTGACGGCCTCGACGATGGCGGTGCCCATCGCCTCTGGGTCCTCCGCGCCGAAGATACCGGAGCCGACGAAGATGCCGTCGCAGCCGTGATACATCATCAGCGCGGCGTCCGCGGGGGTCGCGATCCCGCCGGCCGCGAAGTTGACGACCGGGAGCCGACCGGCCTCCGCGGTCTCGTGGACGAGGTCGCGCGGGGCGCCGTGCTCGCGGGCCCACTTCTCGCGCTCCTCGTGGTTGAGCCCGGTGAGCGTCCGGATCTGGTTTTTGATCGTGCGCTGGTGTTTTACGGCCTGGTTGACGTCGCCCGTGCCGGCCTCGCCCTTCGTCCGGATCATCGCCGCGCCCTCGCGGACCCGCCGGAGCGCCTCGGGGAGGTTCCGCGCGCCGCAGACGAACGGGGAGGTGAAGTCGCGCTTGTCGGTGTGGTACTCGTCGTCGGCGGGCGTCAGCACCTCCGACTCGTCGATCATGTCGACGCCGAGCGCCTCCAAGATCTCCGCCTCCTTGCGGTGGCCGATCCGCGATTTCCCCATCACGGGGATCGACACCTCGTCGATGACCTCGGGGACGCGCTCGGGGTCGGGCATCCGCGCGACGCCGCCGCGCTTCCGGATGTCGGCCGGAACGTGTTCGAGGACCATCACGGCGACCGCGCCGGCGTCCTCCGCGATGCGGGCCTGTTCGCGGTTGACGACGTCCATGATCACGCCGCCCTTCTGCATCTGCGCGAAGCCGCGCTTGACCAGCTCGGTCCCCCGCTTCAGCTCCTCCAGATCCGTGGCCTCTGGCATGAATATGGGTACGGACGCCGGCCACTTAACGGGTCGCTTTCGGGCGGATGGGCCGGCGAGAGCGGCGTTCCCGCCCGAACGAATTCGGAGCGTCTCCGTCCCGCCGCGCTCCCGCGCGCAGCCACCGCAACCGCGAAGTCCCCCGGCGTCCAACTCCCCGGCCGTGACCACCGGAGCCATCCTCGCCGGCGGGCGCTCGACGCGCTTCGGCGACGCGGACAAGACCGTCGCGCCGATCGCCGGCGTCCCGATGATCCGCCGGGTCGCGAACCGCCTCGCGGGGACCGACGGCCCGGTCCCGCCCGGGGGCGACCGCGCCAGCGGCGGCGACCCCGTCGTCGACGAACTCGTCGTCAACTGTCGGCCCGATCAACGCGAGCCGATTGAACGAGCGCTGTCGGGGATCCCGCTCCCCGTCCGCTGGGCACTCGACGGGGAGCCGGACCTTGGCCCGCTCGCGGGAATCCGGAACGCCTGCCGAGCGGCGACCGACCCGTACGCCGCCGTCGTCGCCTGCGACATGCCGTTTGTCGACCCCACCTTCCTCGCGGCGCTCCGGGAGACGGCCGCGGAGTCGGGCGTCGAGGCGGCGGTCCCGCGGCTCGACGACCGCTGGTACCAGACGACGCAGGCCGTCTACGCGACGGCGCCGGCGGTGGCCGCCTGCGACCGCGCGCTCGACCGCGGCGACCGGAAGATCCTCGCGGTGGTGGACCAACTGGCGGCGGTCGTCGTCAACGACGCGGCGATTCGGTCGCTGACGACGGACCGCACGTTCGCGAACGTCAACACGCGATCCGAACTCGAGGATGCGGAGCGGGCGGTCGCCGCCGCGCTCGACGCGGCGTGAGTCGGGCGCAGACAGCGGCCCCGCCAGATCAGTTTTTCAGGACCTCGTACGCCTCGTTGAGGCGCTTGAACCCCTCTTCGTCGCCGTCCTCGCCGTCAGGGTGGAGCCGCTTCGCGCGCTCGCGGTACCGTCGCCGGACCGTCTCGCTGTCCGCCGTGCGGTCGAGCCCGAGCGTCTCGTACGCCTCGCGCTCGGTCATCCTGTCGGCCGCGGGCGCCCGGTCGCGGGGGTCTCGGGCCCCGGTTCCGCCGGGACCGCCCGGTCCACGCCGACTATCCCAGCCCCTCGCCCCGCGACCGCCGGACCATCGTCCCCCGCCCGCGCCGCGACCGCCGTCGGTGCCGGCGGCGCGATAGGCGCGCTCCCGATTGGCCTCGGCGCGGGCGCGCTGCCTGGCGCGTTCGCGCTGCCTCGGCCCCGCAGCCTCGGCCGACCGCCGGGCCTGGTCGTGGAGGCGCCCGCTGGCGTGGTACCAGAGGAAGTAGGAGACAGCACCGAACGGCACCGCGAGCGCCAGCGCGATCGGGTGGAGGACGACCCCGCCGATCAGGAGCAGCGCCGTCATGCCGACGAACGCTCCGGCGAGCCCCACGACGATCGTTCGGTTCGTCACGTCCGTATTCGGGGGCGGAGGACCGTAAGGCTCTCGCCGCGCTCCCCCCGGCGAGGCCGCGGGGCGTCCCCGAGCACGCTCCCCCGTCGCCTCCGCACCGTTTATGACCGCGGCCGCCCGGATACGGGGTATGGAACCGGCGGACCGAGAGACGGTGACGGGGCTGCCGCCCGGAATCGCGGCCGCCCGCGAGGAGCTCACGCCGATGCTCTCGCAGTACGCCGACCTCTGTGCCGCCCACGAGGACGCGCTCGTCTTATTTCAGGTCGGCGACTTCTACGAAGCGTTCTGCGAGGCGGCCGAGACGGTGGCGCGCGTCTGCGAGGTGACGCTGACGGAGCGGTCCGACTCGACCGGCGACTACCCGATGGCCGGGATCCCCATCGACAACGCGGCCCCCTACCTCGAATCGCTGCTCGACGCGGGCTACCGCGTCGCGCTCGGCGACCAGGTCGAGGACGCCGAGCAGGCGTCCGGCCTCGTCGACCGCGCCGTCACGGAGGTGATCACGCCCGGCACCGTCGTCGAGGACGGCCTCCTCGAGTCGGGGACGACGAACTACGTGGCGGCGGTCGCGGCCGAGAGTGACGCCGGCGAGAGCGGCACGCCCGGCGCCCGGGACCGTACTGTCGGCCTCGCCGCCGTCGACGTCTCGACGGGCGAGTGCCTCGTCACGTCGGGCGACGCGGACGCGGTCGCGGGCGAGCTCGACCGCATCGCGCCGGCCGAACTCATCGCCGGCCCGGACGCGCCCGACTTCGACCCGTCGGACGCGGAGCGGGGCTGGACGACCCACGACTACGACGCGGGCGCCTTCGACCGCCGGACGGCGACCGAGCGGCTGGAGCCGTACCTCCCGGCGCCCGACCGTCGGTTCGACGCCGACGCGGAACTGCGCGCGGCCGGCGCCGTGCTCGCGTACGCCGAGTACACGCAGGGCGACGACGGGCCGCTGTCGTACGTCACCAGAATTCGGCGGTACGACCCCCGCGACCGCCTCCGGCTCGACGCGGCCGCCCAGCGCAGCTTAGAGCTGTTCGAGAACCGCGGGCTGGGCGCGAGCGACACGCTGTTCGACGCGCTCGACGAGACGAACTGCGCGCTCGGCCGGCGCTGCTTAGAGCGCTGGCTCCGGCGCCCGCTCGTCGACGCCGACGCGATCCGGGGCCGCCACGATGCGGTCGGCGAGCTCGCGGACCGGAGCCTCGCCCGCGAGGGGATCGCCGACGCGCTCGCGACCGCCTACGACCTCGAGCGGCTGGTGAGCCGCGTCTCGCGGGGGCGGGCCGACGCCCGCGACCTGCGCTCGCTCGGCCGAACGCTCGCGGTCGTCCCGGAGCTGAAGGCGACGCTCGCCGGGGCGGAGGGGGAGGGCGGCGACGGGGCCGACGCGCCAGACGCCGCCGACGGGGGCGCCCTCGCCCTCCCCCGGACCGACCACCTCCGCGACCTCCGCGACCGCCTCGACGAGGTGACCGAGGTCCGCGAGCTGATCGACGGCGCGATCGCGACCGACCCGCCCCAGGAGATCACCGAGGGCGGCGTGATCCGCGAGGGGTTCGACGACGACCTCGACGACCTCCGGGCGACCGAGCGCGAGGGCCGCGAGTGGGTCGCCGACCTCGAGGCCAGCGAGCGCGAGCGCACCGGGATCGACTCGCTTTCGGTGGGCCACAACCAGGTCCACGGCTACTACATCGAGGTGACCGACGCCAACGTCGAGAAGGTCCCCGACGACTACCGACGCCGGCAGACGCTGAAGAACAGCGAGCGCTACGTCACGCCGGAGCTGAAAGAGCGCGAGGAGTCGATCGTCGGCGCTGCCGAGCGCGCGGACGGCTTAGAGTACGAGCTGTTCGTCGACGTCCGCGAGCGCGTCGCGAGCGAGACCGAGCGGATCCAGAGGCTCGCCGACGCGCTCGCGGAGCTCGATGCGCTCACGTCGCTCGCGACGGTCGCGGTCGAGCGCGACTACGTCCGCCCCGAACTGCGCGAGGGGGGTGCCGACGCCGGCCGCGGCGCCGACGGGGGCGCTCACGGCGCCGCCGGCGGTCCCACCCCCGGAATCGCGATCGAGGGCGGCAGACACCCCGTCGTCGAGCGAACCGAGGAGTCGTTCGTGCCGAACGACGCGGACCTCCCGCGCGGCTCGGTCGCCGTGATCACGGGGCCGAACATGAGCGGGAAGTCGACGTACATGCGGTCGGTCGCGCTCGCTGTCGTGCTCGCGCAGACGGGGTCGTTCGTCCCCGCGCAGGCCGCGACGCTCCCGGTCTTCGACCGCGTGTTCACCCGCGTCGGCGCCTCCGACGACATCGCTGGCGGGCAGTCGACATTCATGCGCGAGATGAGCGAGCTGACTGAGATCCTCCACGACGCGGGCGCGGACTCGCTCGTCCTCCTAGACGAGGTGGGTAGGGGAACGGCCACAACCGACGGCCGTGCCATCGCCCGCGCGGCCGCCGAGTTCCTCCACGACGAGCTCGGCGCGACCGCGCTCTTTGCGACCCACTACCACAGCCTCACCGACCTCGCCGACGAGCGCGAGCGCGTCTTCAACCTCCACTTCACCGCCACCCGCGAGGGCGGCGACGTGACGTTCCTCCACCGGGTCGTCCCCGGCGCCTCCTCGTCTTCGTACGGCGTTGAGGTCGCGGAACTCGCCGGCGTTCCCGGCCCGGTCGTCGACCGCGCTCGCGACCTCGTCGCCGCGGAGGAGGCGGATCGGGGGCGGAGCGGCGGGCGATCCGAGACCGGAGACGAGGGAGCGACGGGCGAGGAACCGGCGGCGGACGGCGACCGCGACGGCGACGCGTCGCTGCGCGAGTTCCTCGCCGAGGAGGCGTCGGATGAGCCAGACGAGGCGGGTCCGGAGGCGGGCGACCCCGCGGCAGAGACCTCGCCGAGCCCGGTCGAGGACGACCGCGCGCGGCCGCCGAACGACGCCGACGAGGCAGTCGCCGGCGCGCCCGCCGACCTCGCGGCGGCGCTCTGCGGCCTCGACCTCGCGCGGATGACACCGATCGAGGCGCTGAACGCCCTCCACGACCTCCAATCTCGGGTCGACGATGACGGGTGAGCGAGACCGCGGTCGCGGCGCGCCCGGCGCCGGGGACGCCGCCGAAGCCCGCGGGGACGAGGACGCCGCCGAAGCCCGCGGGGACGCGGCCGGCGATTCGGCCGACGAAGCGGGTCGCGTCCGCCGGCTCGATCGGGCGACCGTGGACCGGATCGCGGCCGGCGAAGTCGTCACTCGGCCGGCGAGGGTCGTCGGCGAACTCGTCGACAACGCGCTCGACGCGGGCGCCTCCCGGGTCGAGATCGCCGTCGACGGCGACGGCACGGACCGGACCCGCGTCGCGGACGACGGTCGGGGGATGACCCGCGCGGACGCGACCCGTGCGGTCGAGCGGCACGCGACGAGCAAGCTGGCGCCCGACGGCGACCCGGTCGGGGTCGAGTCGCTCGGGTTCCGCGGCGAGGCGCTCGCGGCGATCGCCGAGGCCGCCCGGCTCGAACTCGTGACGAGCCCCGGCGACGGGGTCGGCACGCGGGTCGTCGTCGACGGGACCGCGGGAGACGGCGCGGAGCGGTCCGGCGGCGGGCACCACGTCGCCGTCGAGTCCGCCGGCCGCGCCCGGGGAACGACGGTCGTGGTCGAGGACCTGTTCGCGACCCGGCCGGCCCGCCGGGAGTCGCTCGCGGGCGCTGACGCGGAGTTCGCCCGCGTCTCCTCGCTCGTCGCCGACTACGCGCTGGCGAACCCCTCGGTCGCGTTCTCGCTCGACCACGACGGGTCGGCGACGCTCTCGACCCCCGGGACCGACCGCACGGACGCTCTCCTCGGCGTGTACGACCGCGACACGGCGAGCCGGTCGACGACCATCGACGCGAGCGTCGACGTGGCACCGGACTCGATCGATGCGGCGGTGTCGGGCGCGCTGGCGTACCCGTCGATCACCCGGTCCACCCGCGACCACGTCCGCGTCTCGGTGAACGGGCGGCCGGTCCGGAACGACCGGCTTGCGGCCGCGGTCCGCGAGGGGTACGGCAGGCTCCTCCCGGACGGCCGCGAGCCGGTCGCGGCGGTCGACGTCTCCCTCCCGCCCGCCCGCGTCGACCCGAACGTCCACCCGGCGAAGCGGGAGGTGGGGCTCCGCGACGCCGGCGCGGTGGCCGAGGCGGTCGCGTCCGTCGTCGACGACGCGCTCACGGGCGCGGACCTCCGGCGCTCCGCGGACGTCGCTACCGACCTCGGCTCCGCGCTCGACCCGGTCGGGGAGGGCGACGGATCGCGCCCCGGGCCGTTCGCAGACGCCGAACCGATCGGCGTCTTCGGCGACCTCTACGTCCTCGTCGAGGCCGGCGACGAACTGCTCGCGATCGACGGGCACGCCGCCCACGAGCGCGTGAACTACGAGCGGCTCGCCCGCGCGTTCGACGGCGATCCGGCGCCGACGGCGACGCTCGATCCGCCGGCGACCGTCTCGCTGTCGACCGACGAGGCGGCGGCGGCGAGGGCACACGCCGAGGAACTCGCCGCGCTCGGCTTCGAGACCGAGGCGTTCGGCGGCGGGACGCGTCGCCTGCGGACCGTCCCCGCGCCGTTCGGCCGGACCGCGGACGCGGACACCTTCCGCGACGCGCTCGCGGCGCTTTCGGGGTCGGACGGCGGCCGCGGCGCGGCCCGGGACGCGCGCGACGACCTGCTAGCCGACCTCGCGTGTCACCCCTCGCTGAAGCGCGGCGACTTCTCTGGCCTCGCAGACGGCGACCTCCGCGATCTCCTCGACCGCCTCGGCGAGTGCGATCGCCCGTACGCCTGTCCCCACGGCCGGCCGACCGTCCTCTCCGTCGACGAGGAGACGTTCGCGGCTGGGTTCGGGCGGGACCGGTGAGTCGCCGATCGAGGCCGTCGAGCCGGGCGGCGGCGCGCTCGGCGGCGAAACAGGTAGGGTCCCGACCGGTATCTATTAGCACGATGGGACCGGGGGTACTCGCATGGGAGAGCGGACCGAAGTGACACGGGGGTCGCTGCCGGCGGAGCGGTCGGCCGGCCGGTTCTCCGGCCCCGAAGGCCTCCGCGACGTCGTCGAGCGGATCCTCGCGTGGCTTCGGGAGCGACGCGGGTCCGGCCTGGAGAGCGTCTCGACGGCGACGACGATGCGGAACGTCGTCGACGCCGAGGCGCTCGCCGAGGAGACGCCGCCGAAGTGGAGCGTCCGCCACGACGTGGTCACCTACGGCGCGGACTCGCTCACCGACGTCCTCGTCTTCCGGCACGGACCCACCCGCCAGGACCTCGTGGTGATGCCGGAGCGGAACACCGATCCGGAAGGGGAGATCAGCTTCTACCACGCCGACCGCACGAAGGGCGCGCGCCACCTGCTGTCCATCGGCGCGGACTCGCTCACGGCGGCGCTTAGCTACGTCTTGGACCGTATCGAGCGGTTCGAACTGCTTTTCACCGGTCGCGGTTCGGAACTGCCGAGCGGCTACACCGGACCGTCGGATCGATAGCGGGACGGTCCGAGCGAGACGGCTTGAGTGAGATGGCCCGAGTGAGACGGCCCGAGCGGGGACGCTTCAGACCGATCGGTCCGTCGAGCGTCGGTCGCCGTTCCCGTCCGTCCGCTCGACGCGCTCGACGGTCTCGTCCGCTTCCGCCGTCTCGGGGGGATAGGTGACGGTCCGCTGCGGGTACGGGATCGAGATGCCGGCGTCGACGAAGCGGTCCTGGATCTCCTCGACCGCGGCCGACCTCGAGCGCCACCGCGCTTGGGGGTCGGCGGGTCGATCCAGAACCGGAGGTCGAGCAGGATCGCCGAGTCGCCGAACCCGGAGGGGATCGCGTACGGCTCGGGGTTGTTCGCGATCGTGTCGATCCCGCTGAGGACGTCCTCGGCGATCGCGGCCGCCTCCTCGGGGTCGTCGTCGTAGCCGATCTCCACCTCCATGTGGATCCGGAGGCGCCCCTCGCGGCTCCGGTTCGTGATCGCCTGGTTGGCGACGAGGTCGTTGGGCACCACGACGTACTCCCCGTCGAAGTTGCGCATGTGGGTGATCATGATCGTGATCTCCGTGACGAACCCCTCCTCGTTGCCGATCTCCACCCAGTCGCCGATCTCGAACGGCCGGGCGAACATCAACACGAAGCCGGCGATGAGCGACCCGAGCGTCTGCCGGGCCGCCATCCCGAGGACGATCCCGAGGAAGCCCGCCCCGACGAGGAGGCCGCCGAGGTTTACGCCCCAGACCCCCAGGACGGTGATGCCGGCGAGCACGAGCAGACCGACCTGCGCGAGCCGGGTGAGGAGCTGTTCCTGGTGGGCGGTGATCCGGTCGCTGTCCGCCGACAGGTCGGCGACGTACGTCTCTATCACGTCGCTGACGACGTAGGCGCCGCCGAGCAGTATCGCCGAGACGACGACCTGCGCGCCGACCGTGAGGGCGTTCTCCGCGACGGGCACCACCGCGACCACGAGTCCGAACCGGCCCCACAGCGTCAGCACGGCGATGCCCGCGAGCGCGAACAGCGCGAGCTGCAAGAGCCCGACCGGAGACGCAGGAGGAACGACGCGGGAACCCCCTCGCGCAGCGTCTCGATCCCTCCTTGGGTCGACTCGGTCAGGTGGTCCTCGAGGAGGCGCTCGATCCGCCTCGAGACCGTCTGCTCGCCGGCGCGGACCGCCTTCGGCAGCAGCAGCCACCCCACCGCGAGCGTCGCGAGGCCGATCGCGGCGGTGACCGCCAGCCGCCCCTCCGTGCTGGAGATGCCGCTCAACGCGGCGCCGGCCCGAGCGCCCAGTCCGCCTATCGCGGTCGGAGATCCGCCGCCGGTCGGATAACGGCTCCGACGCGAGTCTCGGCCGGGAGAATCGGGACGACCGCTCCGGGGGAGCGGGCCGCGCTGGGATGCGGCCCAGTCACCGCCCTCGACGGAGCTCCTCGATCAGCTGTTCGATGAGCGCGGACTGCCGGTCGAGGCGCTCGGACTGCGCTTCGACGGTGCGTCGCAGCGCGGCGACCTCGCTCGCGAGGTCCGCGTCCTCGACGCCGGCGCTCTCGAACGGCGACCCGTCGAACGCGTCGTCGCCGGGAACGGGGCCGTCCGCGTCGTCTTCGGGCGCGACGCTGCCGGCGTCGGCGACGGGGACTCCGGCCTCCGAGTCGGTGACCGCCGCGTCCGCCGCGAGCGCCTCACCGTCGACCGATGAACCGGACTCGTCCTCGGCCGTCCGTTCGAGCCCCTCGGCGACCGGTGTGCTCTCGGTCGCGCTCGCGCCGTCGAGCGGATCGGTCGTCGCGTCGTCCACCGCCGCGTCCGTCGCGAGGGGGTCTCCGTCGAACGGGTCGCCGTCGCCCTCGGTCGGTTCCGAGGACTCCACGGCCGACTCGACCGACGGCGACGCCGCGGCCCCCTCAGCCGGGGCGTCGGCGGCCTCGGAGCGGGGGGCTGCTCCCGGGGTCGGCTCGTCGGCGCCGGTCGCGGCCTCCGGTTCGGGTCCGCCGGCGTCGGCCTCCGCGTCGGCGGCTGGGGACGCCGAGAGCGGGTCGGGTCCCTCGCCGAAGTCGGTCGTGCCGCTCGGCTCGGCGTCCGGCGTCGACTCGGCCTCCTCGGCCGCCGTGACCCGGAACTCCTCTAAGCTCTCGACACCGTGGAACTCGCACACCGCGTCGGCCAGGGTCTCCCGGACCGCGCGGGCGGACTCGTTGGGGGCTTTGAACCGCTCCGAGCGGCCGTCGTGGACGAGGACGACCGCGGTGGCGACGGTGCCTTCCTCGAAGTCGAGGCCGGTGAGGTCAGCGTAGTGGAACTCTTCGAACTCGGGGTCCCAGACGGCGGACCCGACGTGTTTGACCAGCCGATCGCTGGTGACGATCAGGGTGAGCTCCGAGAAGCGGAAGGTGCGCACGACCGTCTCGCCGGGGTCGGTGACGCCGCTCGCCGAGAGCACGCCGGCGAGGACCGGGTGGAGGACGTCGTCGACGCGCTTGGTCGGGACCGAGAGCGTCTCGTCGCCGTCGAGGCCGTACCCGAGAACGATCTTCGCCTTGCGGCGGCCCGTCGACACCTCGATCCGCTCGACGTCGTGGCCGTACTCGTCGACGGACTCGTCGGACAGGAGTCCGTCGCCGCGGTAGACGAGGGTCCGGGTGGGCGTGACCGCGAGTCGATCGTCGCCGCCCAGCGGCACCTCGGCGACGACGTCCTCGTCGCCGACGGTCGCCGCGAGCAGTTCGGGAAGGCTCATACGCCCGGAATACGCCGCGCCCGGCATAAATCCGCTGGGTCGGGCGCGAGCGAGCGGCGAACGCGTTCGCCGCGTTTGCGGCGCGGCGGTCGTCACCGCTCCCGAGTCGCCCCCGGAAGCGACCGCCCGCGGCGATCTGCGATCGGTTCACAACCTCCCGACGGATGGGAAGGTTAAAGAGTCTCATCGCGGTACGAACTGATGAGGCCGGGTGGCTTAGCTGGACATAGCGCCGCACTCATAGGGTTCGGAGATTCGGTGCGGTGACGCCTTGGAAGCGTCCGCGTCCTTCCCGTGGCTCCGCCGAGCCTCGGACCTGGGACATGCGGAGATCGTGGGTTCGGAGCCCACCCCGGCCATACGACAGTTCTGAAACGCTGAGCGACGGCGACGCGGTGACGAGCCGTCGCGGACCTTTGTCTTCGATCGTCGAGACGGTCAGTCGGTGCGATCGCTCACCGCTCGCGGTCGTTCCGCCCGGTCTCGCACCCGGTCCCCCACGCGAAACTCCCGATGAAGAGGACCCCGATGGTGTCTAACGTCGAATCGACGGCGAACTGCGCGACGAGGAACACCGCACCTATCGAGACGGCGACGTACGCCCCGTCGGAGACGGCGAACGGAAGCCGACCCCGCGACCGAAGCGACGCGGTCACGAACGCGATACCGAGGATCGCGAGCCCTGCCAGTGGGAGGGAGTCGACGCCCATCGGTGTGGCCATAGTATCGAACGGTCACGAAGTCGGAAATACCCTCGTGCGGGCCACACGAAGCGCGCCACCGAGTCGCGGGTCGCCCGCTCACACTGGAACCGCCGCGCCGGCAACGAGCGCGACCGCGGCGACGACGCCGCCCAGTCCCAACAGCGTGTAGTTAGCGAGCGGGTTCGCCGCGGTAACCAAATCGAGCGTGTATTCGGTGTCTCGAACGGGCGCGAACGGCCGGATCCCCATTGGGGTGAGCGCGTCAGCGAGGAGGTGCGAGACGATCGTCACGGCGCCGAACAGGAAGGCGACGCCGCCGAAGAGGAGCGCCTCGGCGATTCCGCGCTGGAACCCGACCGCCAGCCCGACTGCCCCGAAGGCGGCGCCGACGAGCAGCGCGAACCAGACGGTGTGGGTGATCCCCCGGTGTTTGACGAAGGGGATCCGCATGTCGAGGTCGGGTAGTGACGCCAGCGACGCGACGCCGACGGCGCCGGCGACGCCGACCTCGATCGAGGCGAGGGCCGTGGCAAAGAATCCGAACGGGGCATAGACGACGAGCGACGCCCCGACGTGGCCGTTGCGATACATGCGATCGACTGCGGTCTCGGTCCCTAAGTCCGTTACGTCGGCGCGGAAATCCGGTACGTCGGCGGACTCTGTGCGAAACGCCTACGGCCTTCCCCCGCGACTGTCCGGTATGACGCTGACCGCCCGCGACCTGATGGAACCGGACGTGAAGACGGTCTCGCCCGACGACGACGTCGCCGAGGTGTTCAAGCGGTTCGCTCGCTACGAGTTCAGCGGCTTCCCGGTCGTCGACGACGACGAGCGGCTGGTCGGCGTGATCACCGAGTCCGACCTCGTCGACCTGTTCGAACCCGAGGACGAGACGCTGTGGATCCCCATCGGGCTCCCTCCGTTCGTGGACACGCTCTCCTATCAAGTGAAGCGGCCGTGGGCCGACCTCGATTTGGGCGTCGACCTGATCCGCAACGCGGACCGGCCAATCTCCGAGGTGATGAGCACCGACGTGGCGACGGTGACGCCCGACAGCAGTGTCGACGACGTGCTGGACCTGCTCGTCGGCGACGACCCCGACATCAACCGCGTGCCCGTGGTTGACGAGGAGGGACGGGTCGTGGGGATCATCGCCCGCCAAGACGTGATCCGGGCGTTCCGCGACCGCCGCCTTGAGTAAGACGGATTGGATCGTCCTGAGAGGCATTTATAAGTAGTCAATGACGGACCGACGACGAAGGCCGCCAAAGCCCCAGTCGCGAGGACTCGCGCGGCTCGCTGTGCTCCTCGATCGTTCGCTTCGCTCACTCACTGCGGTGCTTGCGTCGCCGGGCTTCGCCCTCGCGACTGCCCCTTTGAGTCCCGCCCCGCTCCGCACAGCACCTCACGCCTCCCCAGCCTCGTCGGCCGGCCTCCGCTTCGCTCCGGCCGACCGACTCCCTCGCGCGTGCTGACTCGCGGCCGCCGAGGGCGGCCGCTCGCAGGCACGCGCCACCGCGATTCATTTATAAGCGGGAATGATAGCTACTCGTTCCCATTTAACTATCGTGTCGATACTGTTGGAGTGGTCTGCCGTCTCTCCGGTTGTCCGACGGGCAAAGCTGGGCAGACGCGACCGGGGGGTCGCGAACGGACAGCCTCTTAGGAGTCGACCGTCAGGAACGGACGGACATGCTGATAGCCGGAACCGTCGTCGCCGACTCCGAGACCGTCATCCCCGACGGCGCTGTCGTCGTTGAGGGGGAAACGATCGTCGCGGTCGGCGAGGAGAGCGCCCTCCGCGACCGCTACGCAGACCACGAGCGGCGCGCGTTCGACCTCGTCGCGCCCGGGCTCGTCGGCGGCCACGTCCACTCCGTCCAGTCGCTGGGACGGGGGATCGCAGACGACGCCGCCCTCCTCGACTGGCTGTTCGACGCCGTGCTCCCGATGGAGGCGGCGATGGACGCCGAGGCGACGCGGGCCGCGGCCGAGTTGGGGTACTTGGAGTGCCTCGAATCGGGGACGACGACCGTCGTCGACCACCTCTCCGTGAACCACGCCGACGAGGCGTTCGAGGCCGCGATCGAGACGGGGATCCGCGCGCGGCTCGGCAAGGTACTGATGGACAAGGAGTCGCCCGACGGACTCATCGAAGAGACCGACGCCGCGCTCGCGGAGAGCGAGGCCCTCATCCGGGAGTACCACGGCGCCGCCGACGGCCGTGTGCGGTACGCGGTCACGCCGCGGTTCGCCGTCACCTGCAGCGAGGCCTGTCTCCGCGGCTGCCGCGAGCTGGCCAACCGGTACGACGGCGTGACGATCCACACCCACGCCAGCGAGAACGAGGACGAGATCGAGACGGTGGAGACCGACACGGGGCACCGAAACATCCTCTGGCTCGACGAGGTCGGGCTGACCGGCCCGGACGTGACGCTCGCGCACTGCGTCCACACCGACGAGCGCGAGCGCGAGGTGCTCGCCGAGACGGACACGGTCGTCACCCACTGCCCCTCCTCGAACATGAAGCTCGCCTCGGGGATCGCCCCGATCCAGAACTACCTCGACCGCGGGATCACGGTCGCGCTCGGAAACGACGGTCCGCCGTGCAACAACACCCTCGACCCCTTCACCGAGATGCGGCAGGCGAGCCTCCTCGGGAAAGTCGACGCCCGCGACCCGACCCGCTTCCCTGCCGCGACCGTACTGGAGATGGCGACCGAGGGCGGCGCCCGCGCCGCCGGCTTCGACCGCCTCGGCGCGCTGCGCGAGGGCCACCGCGCCGACGTGATCGGACTCACGACAGACCTGACCCGGGCGACGCCGCTGCACGACCCGCTCTCGCATCTGGTGTACGCGGCCCACGGCGACGACGTGACCTTCGCGATGGTCGACGGGACGGTCCGCTACGCCGACGGCGAGCACGTCGGGATCGACGCGGCGGCGGTCCGCAAGCGCGCGACGCGGCACGCCGAGCGCGTGATCGAGGCGGCCGGCATCGACACCGCCGAACCGTAGCCCGGGGTCGCGAGATCGCCTTTTGTCTTCCCGAATCGCCGCGCTCGTCGCTAAAACCGGCTTTATCCGCCCATATTCGGACGGAGCATCTCTCATTGATACTCGTACAGCCCCCGTTCGTCGATTCACTATGACGGAACGATCGCGGACGACGGGGGGCGACGGAGCGCGACCGACAGGTGATGACCGCTCGACGGACGCGCCGACCGACGGACGCGCCGACCGACGGCCTCGGCCGACGGAAGTTCGTGGCCCTCGGTGCCGGCGCGAGCGCGACGCTGCTCGCCGGCTGCGCCGCCGATGCGTCGCTCCCCTCGTCGGACGGCTCGGACGGTTCCGACGGTTCCCAGACGACCACCGGAAACTTCCGGCTCCTCATCAGCGACGCCCCGGCCGACATCGGCGACTTCGACCGGCTGGACGTCACCCTCGACCGGGCCCGGGTATTCGAGGCGAGGGACGGCGACGAGGAGGACGACGACGAAGATGGGGAGGACGAGGACGAGGACACCGATCAGAACGCCACGGACACCGATGAGGACGAAGAGTCCCTGAACGAGACAGCGGACGAAGACGACGACGCGAACCAGACGGACGGCGATGACGACGGAGTCGACGAGGAAGAAGTCGAAGCGGAGGATGCGGATGACGACGAGGA
>JBNJEE010000054.1:0-15228 GCA_051745525.1 Methanobacteriota archaeon
TACCTCCTCGCCCCGATAGCGGGTCGTATGGACCTCTCGGTCGTCGTCCCGACGCTCAACGGTCGGGACCGGTTGGCCGCCTGCCTCGACGCGCTGGCGGCCGCCGCGCCCGACGCCGAGGTGATCGTCGTCAACGGCCCCTCGGCCGACAGCACGACCGGCATGGTTCGCGACCGCGACGACGTCGACGTGTTGGTCGAGATCTCCGACCGCACGGTGAACGTCGCGCGCAACGCCGGCGTCGAGGTGGCGACGGGCGACGCGGTCGCGCTGGTCGACTACGACAACCGGATCGAGCCCGGGTGGCGCGACGCGGTCGCCGACGGCCTCGACGCGGCGCCCGTCGTCTCGGGACCGGTGACGCCGATCCCGCCGAGCGAGACGGACGATGGGGAGGAGACCGAGACGAACGAGGGGGAGGAGACCGAGACGGACGATGGGGAGGAGACCGAGACGGCGGGATCGAAAGAGAGCGAGCCGGAGCGCAGTCGGATCGCGGGCCGCGACGTCACCTACTTCGAAAGCGGCAACGTCGCGTTCTGCCGGGACGCCCTCTGGGACCTCGACGGCTTCGACGAGTACCTCCGAGTCGGCGGCGCGCGCGACGCCGCCCACCGGCTCGCGCGCATGGACCGCGAGGTGGCGTGGCGGCCGGCGATGGCCGCGCGGAAGGAGCTCCCGACCCCGACCGCCGCGGACGGCGGGCGCAGCGCGAGCGAGTGGGGCTGGAAGTACCGCGGGCTCGCCTACCGGCTGCTGAAGAACTACGGCGCCCGGCCGACCGTCCTCCTCCGGACGGGGTCGCACGCGGTCGGCGACGCGCTCGGCGCGGCGAAGGACGTGGTCCGCGGCGAGTCGACGCCGACGCGCTGGGCCGCGACGGGCCGCGACGTGCTGCTCGGACTCACCGGCGGAGTCTCCGACGGCCTCGTCGCGCGGCGTCGCGACCGGAGCCCGGCGCGGAACCCGAACGGCATCTCGACGCGCGCGGACCGCGCCGTCGCGAAGTACGACCGGCGGGCGGAGGCGGACCGCGGCGAGGGGGGCGAATCGGACCGCGGCGAGGGAGCAGGGGTCGAAGACGGACCCACCGAGGCCGACGGCGACGCCGAGTGAGCCCCGGGCGTTTTAACCCGGGCCGCGGCAAACGCTCCGCCAACGAATGGGACTCACGAAGCGCATCATCCCCTGTATCGACGTCGACCTCGACGACGAGGGCGACGCCGCAGTGTACACCGGCGTCAACTTCGAGAACTTAGAGTACACGGGCGACCCCGTCGAGCTGGCGAGGAAGTACAACGAGGCGGGCGCAGACGAGTTCGTCTTTCTCGATATCACCGCCAGCGCCGACGGCCGCGAGACGATGCTCGACGTGGTCAACGCGGTCGCCGACGAGTGTTTCATCCCGCTGACGGTCGGCGGCGGCATCCGGACGAAGGCGGACATCAAGGAGACGCTCCGCGCCGGCGCGGACAAGGTGTCGATCACGACCGGCGCCTTAGAGCGCCCGGAGCTGATCGAGGAGGGAGCGGCCGCGTTCGGCAGCCAGTGCATCGTCATCTCCGTCGACGCGCGGCGCCGGCACGACGACGAGGGCGACCACTTCTACGAGGACGACGACGGCGAGACGGTGTGGTTCGAGTGCACGAAGAAGGGCGGCCGCGAGGGAACCGGCATCGACGCCGTCTCGTGGGCGAAGGAGGCCGAGGAGCGCGGCGCCGGCGAGCTGTTCGTCAACTCCATCGACAAGGACGGGACGAAGGACGGCTACGACATCCCGCTGATGACTGCGGTGTGCGACGCCGTCTCGACGCCCGTCATCGCCTCCTCGGGCTGTGGCTCCCCGGAGGACATGTACGAGGTGTTCACCGAGGCGAACGCCGACGCCGGGCTCGCGGCCTCTATCTTCCACTTCGGCGACTACTCCATCGAGGAGACGAAGGCGTACCTCGACGAGCGCGGCGTGCCGGTGCGGCGGTAACTACCGCTGTAGTTTTAGTCATCCCGCGTTCGAAACCAACAGTTATTATCCGATCGGGCGCGAACTGTGACGTATGTCCACGTCCACGTCATCCGCACGTGTCCGCGACGAGTCGCCGGCGCTCGTCTGTAAACGGACCGACGGCGACGACGGCGGCGAGGTGACGTTCTTCGAGCGGGACGTCGACCCGGACGAACGGACCACCCGGTGGATCACGGTCCGCGAGTCCGACTGCGTCTCCCGCGACGACTGGCGATAGGAGCGGTTTGGCTACGTTTTTGCTTCTTACCGGTACAGGAAAAGGATATTTATGATAGTTCGACGTCAGGATTTTCTGCTGTGCCCGTCGGTACTAGATCGTTCTCAGTGGAAAATAGGTTTCCGACCGCAGTCTCCATAATATGTTGGAGGTTCTCTTGCCATAACTCGGTATCTTCTCCTAGTTCATCAACCAATGTTAAAGCATAATCTTGGTTAAACTTCTTATCTTCAAAACTAAGATCCATGAATGATGTAAATGTGGCTGTAGCTAAGTCCTTATCTTTTTCAGGTCTCTTAAACATCTGACCGAAAGGACCTCTAGTGTAGTTTACTAGTTGATCTGGTGGATGAGCAGCATCTTCAAGTTGAGTATTAACGTTGAACGTCTTACCATCCCAGTATTCTTCATCACTTGGATCATTTGTTTCAGGGACATATACTGGGTTGCTGTTGTGTCCGTTATCAAATATTCTTCCTGGTATCACATTTATGTCAGAGGTTAAGAATGCTGCTTCAGCGAGTGTATCAGAAAGTATACCTGTAGCTCCTGAAGGCGATACGCCATTATTTTCTTCCATAAATAGGAATCCAAATTCTGTTCCCCAGTGCCCAAGCTCTGTCTGAATATCAGGGTTATCTTCATCCGCCAACTGTTCCTGTACTCTTTCTCTCACAACATCATTAAATTCTGCATAATTATCAAATTTTTGAGAAGATGAAATGATCTGATCTTCCATTATTTCTTCTGCTCTTATTTCCCGGTATTTCTGCCATAGTTCGATTGCTTCAGGGCCTTGGACCTGTAAATCGTTTAAGGCCTGTTCTTCGGGTTTGTTTACCTGTATAATGTTTTGATATTGGCTAGAGTCTGTGTACTGGCTTATTTCCTCATCTGTAACATTTATGTCGAGGTCGATTTGGCTGTAGCCGGTGATCAAGTCATCTGAACCTAGAATTATCTGGCCATCTTGTATATCGAGGTCTTCTACTTCGTAGAGGTGTCCGGCCTTCCGCAGATCGGCGTCACTGAATTCCGTGAACTCGACGTTTTCTACTCCGTATTCTCCGTCTTCACTGGTTTTCCTGACCGAAGCATTTTCGACTTCATAATCTGTGAGCTCTCTGGTTTCCGTTGAGCCATCACTGTACTCTAATCGTGCTGTCAGGCCTAGTGCGTACTGTTCGGTTTGCGTGAAGTCTGCTTTTTCTGACTTAGGTTCAAGAATAAGGTTTACGTCCTGTAGCTCAGGTTCCTGGGTTTCCCCAGAATTACTGCCGTTGTCTGGACTCGCAGAATCGTTTTGACCTGAAGGGTCGTCTCCGCATCCTGCTAACGCTGTTGCTCCTAAAGATGTAGCTCCAGTTAGAAATCTTCTTCGAGAAGTTGAATCGTCGTAATCGGATTCAGATGGAGAGTTCATATACCACTAATTAGTCACAGTCATTTAAATTAACTTGGCTCAGATTACAGAGTTACTCAGGACGTGAGGACCAATACTACTGATCCCTCATACCAGCACAATATTACAGACCAGTGACAAATTGTGTCGCCGAGGTCCGGTCAGTCGTCGCCCGCGGCGGCGCGGTCGGCGAACTGCGGCAGTTCGTCGTCGAGGAGCGCGACCGTCGCCAGTCGGATCGCGTGCGGCCAGCCGAGCGGGGTCGCGCTGTCTGGCGCCCCGTCGTCGAAGAACTGCTCCGGGAGGTACGTGGTCGGTTCACAGAGCGTGCCGCCGGGCGACACGTGGGCCAGGAGGTCGCGGGCACGGGCCGTCATCTCGGCGGCGCGCGGGTCGTCGTGGGCCGCGAGCAGCGCCGCGAGCTCCGCGCAGGCGTTCGCGCCCCACGCGGTCGAGACGCTCCACACCTTCTCGGAGAGCTGGCCCGCGCGCCGCCAGCCGTCGCCCTCGTAGCGGATCAGCCCGGTGATGTCGTCGCTCTCGTGGGAGAGGCCGTCGACGACCGTCTCGACGTGCGAGACCAGCCGGTCGAGGCGCTCGTCGTCGACCGCGCCGAGCGCGTCGAACGAGCGGTGCGCGGCCGCGAGCGCGAGCGTCGCGGAGTCGAGCCGGTCGTCGATCCCGCCGTCGAGCGTCTCGCAGACGGCGTAGCAGCCGCGCTCCGGCACCCAGAGATCGTCGAGCGCGTCGTACACCTCGCGGGCGCGGTCTCGGGCGTGGGCGGCGAGATCCTCGGGCAGCGAGTCGGCACCGGGGACGGCGCCGGGGTCGTCGAGGTCGTCGACGGCGAGCCCCTCGCCGTGGCGGCCGAGTTCGCTGTACGCCTCTAAGAACGTCGCGGCGGTGTGCGTGAACCGGCCGGCGGAGTCCTCCCACGCGTTCTGACAGACGACCGGGCGGCCGTCCGGTTCGAGCGTCCGGTCGAGGCCCGCGAGCGCGGCGACCAGAGTGGCGTCGAGGCCGTCGACGTCGACAGTGCGGGACGACGTCCCGCTGGCAGCCGGACGGGGTCCGGCGACGCCGGCCGCGCGCGCCTCGGAGAGGTACGCGACGACGCTGCCGGTCTGGTCGGCCTGGTAGTCGACGTCCGGGCCGTCCTCGATGCGGGCGTTCGCCCAGCCGGGCGCGAGCGCCCCGTTCCGAGGCCATACTCGGTGGGGCCACGAGCCGTCGGGGCGCTGCGTAGCGACGTACATCCGCGCGGAGCGGGCGTGCCAGTCGTCGAGGTCGACGCCGAGGGCGTCGGCGGCGCCGAGCAGGAACCCGGATATCTCCGCGTCGTCGCGGAACCACGTGTAGCCGTAGCCGCCGGAGTGCTCGTAGTAGGGGTCGAAGTCCGGCCCCGCGATCCGGAGCCCGGAGGGGGCGGCGAGCAGAGAGAGGACGCGCAGATCGGCGACGACCGACTCCCGGGCGGGCGCCGACTCGGGCACCGCGGGGAGCGCGTCGGCGGCCGCGTCCGCGAGCGCGTCGACGCTATCGAGATCGGCGAACAGCGCGTCGAGCCGCTCGCGGGCCGCCTCGCGGTCGGTCTCCGCCTGGTCCGTCAGGAGGGTCGCGACGGTCGCGACCCCCTCCGAGAAGGGGACGTCGGCGATCACCTCGCCGGAGAGGCGCTCCTCCTCGTAGCGGTCGCCGTCGCGGTCGCGCGGGAGGTCGGTCGGGTCGTCGTCGAGCAGCTCGGGGAACGTCGCCGGGAGCTGGCCGCGGAGGTCCGCGAAGCCGGTCGCGCTCGCGAGGAAGTCGTGCTCGTCGGCGTGGTACACCTCGACGGCGTCGTCGTACCGGAGCTGTCCCACCCGGTCGTCGTGGCCGTCGGGCGCGAAGCGAGCGTAGACGACGAGCGAGGCGGCCGCGGGGTCGAGGGCGGCTTCGTCGTCGACGTCCGCTTCGTCGGCGACTTCGGCCCCCTCACCCGGCGCGTCCTCGCCGAACTCGACCGACGCCCGGGTGACGTGCGCGTCGCCGAGCGTGGCGTCGTGGCGGGTCACCGTCGCTCGCGGCGTCTCGTGGACCGTCTCGACGAGCGCGGTGTCGCCGACGTACCGCTGGGTCGTGTCGGCCTCGTCGAGCCACGTGACCTCGTCGCCGACGGCGAGGCCGATCCGGGACCGGACGAGCCCGGTCCGGCCGGTGAGCGGGTAGCCGAAGTCGCGGAGTTCGCCGTCGTCGCCGACGTGGACGAGCCGACCGCCGCCGCCCGAGAACCGGCCGGAGACGGTGCGCCGCTCGCCGGGGAAGCGCGTCCCGTCGCCGGCGTGGCGCTTGTAGTCGTCGAGCGCGTCGCGGAGCTGCATTACGCGAACACACGCCGCCGTTCGGTATGAAGCTTTGGTGTAATTATTGTTCACTCGTTTAGCGAACGGAAACCCTCAAACCGCGGCGCGACGAGATGCGGGGCGTGCACGAACCCGGCCCCCCGCGAACGACGAGCGTTGGCGAGCCCGTCGAGCTGGCGCCGCGATCCCCCGACCCCGACGGGACCTACCGATGGACCGTCCGCGACGCGCCCGCCGACAGCACCCTCGACGCCGGAGACGTCCCGGACCCCGACGCGACCGGCCCGCCGAGTACGGCGACGGCGCTCAGTTCGGAGACATCGACCGCAGTGCTGCGCGCGGGCGAGACGAGCCGCGACGACGACCCGGTCGTCCACCTCGACCCGGACGCCCCGGGAACCTACGCCCTCGCGCTCGACGCGCCCGACAGCGTCCACCGCCAGCGCGTGCGCGTCTTCCCCGACGAACGACGCGAGACGGAGATCCGCGTCCCGGCGGCCGACCTGTCGGTGGACGACGCCGAGGTCGACCGCGTCTCCCTGTTGTGGCCCCACAACGAGAACCGGCTCGGACTCGACTGGGCCGAGCGCGACGGCGACGAGTGGGTCGCGTCGGTGCGCGTCCCGCCCGGGACGCACGGCTTCGGCCTCGTCCACGACGGCGACCGCTCGGCGGCGTTCCACGGGAAGTGCGAGGTTCCCGGCCCCGGGCGACCGCGTCTCTCGCTCGACGCGACTGTCGTCGGGGCCGACGAGCCCGGCGCGAGCGACACCCTCCGCCTGACCGCCGCGGTCGAGCCCGCACCCGCGGTCGACGACGTCGAGCGCGGCGGCGACCCGGACACGCTCGGCGCGACGTTCCTCGTCGACGACCGCGACGCCGACCCGGAGACGGTCGCGGCGGTCGAGTCGCGGGCGCACGGCCGGACCCTCTCGGTACCGCTCGACGACCTCCCGGACTCGGTCCGGATCCACGCGGTCCCGCACGGCGAGCGGTACGGGGCCGCGGAGACGGTGCGGATCGAGACGGACGGGGGCGAGACGGATGGGAGTGAGACAAGCGAGTCGGTCGAGGTAAGCGACCCGAACCCGACGCCCGAGTGGGCGGAATCGCCGACGATCTACGAGGTCTTCGTGCGATCGTTCGCGGGCGACACGCTGCCGACGACGTTCCGCGAGATAGAGCGCCGGATCGAGTACCTGGAGCACCTCGAGGTCGACGCGCTCTGGCTCACGCCCGTCCTCGCGTCGCCGACCAACCACGGCTACCACGTCACCGACTACTACGACACCGCGACAGACCTCGGCCCGCGCGAGGCGTTCGAGTCCCTCGTCGACGCCTGCCACGAGGCCGGAATCTACGTCGTCTTCGATCTGGTGATCAACCACACATCCCGCGACCACCCCGCCTTCCAGCTCCACGCCGCCGGCGTCGACGCGTACGCCGATCACTACCGGCGGACCGACGCGAACGCCGACGTGACCGGGATCGACTGGGCCGAACTCGACGGCGGCGCGGCGCCGGACTATTACTTCGAGTGGGGGCGCATCCCGAATCTCAACTACGACAGCCCGGCGGTCCGCGAGTGGCTGCTCAACGTCGTCGACGAGTGGGCGGCCGTCGTCGACGGCTTCCGCGCCGACGTGGCGTGGGGCGTCCCGCACGGCTTCTGGAAGGAGGTCGCCGACCGCATCCCCGACGACCTCCTCCTCCTTGACGAGACGCTCCCGCACGACCCGTTCTACGGCGAGGGCGAGTTCCACCGCCACTACGACACCTCCCTGTACGAGACGCTCCGGGCGATCGGCGCGGGCGAGGAGCCGGCCGATGCGGTCGAGACCGCGCTCGCGCGCGGCGAGTGGCTCGGCTTCGACGACCCCGGCGCGCAGATGCGCTACGTCGAAAACCACGACGAGGACCGGTACCTCGCCGAGTACGGCCGAGACGCGCTCCGGGCGGCCGCGGCCGTGACGTTCACGCTGCCGGGCGCGCCGATGATCTACGCCGGGCAGGAGCGCGGCAACGAGACGTACCGAGGCCCGATCCGGTGGCACGACGGCGACAACGACCTCACCGAGTTCCACCGCCGGCTGGCCGCGCTGCGCGAGGCCGAACCGCTCCTCCGCGACGCGGAGGTGTCGTTCGACGGGCGCGCGGCCGAGGCCCGCGTCGTCGAGGGCGACGCCGAGCGCGTGGTCGCCTACGAGCGGACGCCGCCGGCGGACGGAGCCGGCGGTTCCCTGCTCGTCGTCGTCAACTTCGCCGAGGCGCCGGCGACCGTCGCCGTGTCCGACGGGGTCGAGACCGATCTGTTCGGGGGCGACGAAGCGGGAATCGGAGCGAGCGGCGCGAGCACCGATGACGACGCGAGTGACGGCGAGATCAGAATCGAGGTCGACGCGGTCGTGGTCCTCCGCTGACCGCCCCCGGGCCGCGGGGGGCGCCGGCGGGAACGCCGACGCGGTGCCGGCGCTCGGAGGACCCGGACCGACCCTTATAAGTGTCGCTCGGAAGAGTCGTGCGTATGGACGACCGGACGCTGACCGACCTCCTCCGTCGCTTCGGGCTCTCGGACAAGGAGGTCGACACCTATCTCAGTCTGCTGGAACACGGTGAGGCGAAGGCGAGCACCGTCGCCGACGCGGCGGGCGTCTCGAAGCGGTACGTCTACAGCGTGAGCGAGTCGCTGGCGGAGCGCGGCTTCGTCGAGGTGAACGACCACGTCGTGCCGACGACGATCCGCGCGAACCCGCCCGACGAGGTGATAGACCGGCTCCGGTCCGACGTGGACGCGATGCGGCCCGGGCTGGCGGAGCGGTACTCCCGCGTGGAGCGCCAGGCCGAGCAGTTCGAGGTGATCAAGTCGCGGGCCACCGTCATCAAGCGGATCCGGTCGCTGCTCGCAGACGCCGAGTCCGAGGTGGCGCTGTCGATCACTGCGAAGCAGCTCCCCGAGGTGCGGGAGGCGCTCGTCGACGCGGTCGACCGCGGCGTCTTGGTCCTCCTCGTCGTCTCCGACGCCGACGCCGACCTCGACGCGGACGACCCCGCGCTGTCGGGCGTCGCGAACGTCGTCCGCACGTGGGGCGAGGCGATGCCGACGCTGCTCACCGTCGACTCCGCGGCCGGCGTCGTCGCTCCCCCCGAACTGCTCCGCCGGTCGACGACCGACCGACAGGCGATCGCCTTCGCACAGGAGCAGCTCGCGCCCGTGATCGTCGGCTCCTTCCTCGGGAACTACTGGCCCGCCGCGACCGAGCTCGCCGTCGCCGACCCGGCGCCGCTCCCGGCCGAGTACACGGACTTCAGGCACACCGTCCTCCAGGCGACGCTGCGACTCCGTGGCGGCGACCCGCCGCGGGTGACTGTCGGCGGCCGGTGGACCGACGACGACGAGCCCGCCGAGGTCGTCGGCCGCGTCGTCGAGACGAGACAGGGGATGGTCGAGCCGACGAACAACGAGTTCCCGGTCGAGCACTCGCTCGTCGTCGAGACCGACGACGGCGAGGTGACCGTCGGAGGACAGGGCGCGTTCGTCGAGGACGTCGAGGCCGACCTCGTCCGGATCGAGCCCGACGCGGAGTAGGCCCGGCCTCGCGACCCGCAGAGGGGGCGACGACCGGAGCGGCGACCGTTAGTCCTCGACGCTCGGGTGCGTCTCCTGCGGGCCTGGGTGGGGCTCCGCGAACCGGTCGCGGGTCGCGTCGAGCGCGGCCGCCTCGCGCTCGCGCCGCTCCGCGGCATCGATCTCCTCGCAGCCGGGCGGCACCTCGCGGCCGCGGTCGGTGAAGTACCCCTCCGGCGCCACCCAGTCGTGGTAGAACGGGGACGGCGCTTCTTCGAGGAGCGTGACCGCTACCTCGGCGCCGTGGCCGGCGCACACCGCCGCCTGATGCGGTTTGCGGGCGAGTCGCCCCGCGGCGTACAGCCCGTCGACGCCGGTCCGCCCGCGCTCGTCGGCGTCGACGTAAGTCTTCCCGCGCTCGACGATATCGACGCCGTCGACTTCCTCCAAGTAGCTCACCTCGTTCTTCGTCGCGGCGATCACGTGTCGCGCGCGGATCCGGTCGCCGCTGTCGGTCGCGACGACGAAGCGGGCGTCGGCCGCGTTCGTGTCCGCTGCCTCGACGCGAGAGACACGCGTGACGCGGGTGTCGAGGCGGTCCGCCCCGGCGGTCTCGGCCTGCTCGGCCAGCAGGTCGAGCAGGCGACGCGCGTCGACGCCGAGCGGGAAGCCGGGGAAGTTCTCTAATCGTGCGTTCCGGCGGAGGATCGAGCCGCCGGGGTCGACGACGAGCGTGTCGAGGCCCCGCCGGGCGGTGTAGACGGCCGCCGAGAGGCCGGCGACCCCGCCGCCGACGACGGCCACGTCTCGGTTCGGGTCCATACCCGTTGATGCGGCCGGGACGAGATACGAGCGTCGGTCTCGGGTCGCGACCGCCGCCGGAGACCGGACAGGAGCGTGGGGCAGAGCGGTCGGTGGCGTGCCGGGGGATCGAGGAAGAACAGGTTTCGTATCGCGCTATGCGATTTATTCGGCGTCGAAGGCCCGAACGCTCTCGAACGAGCCGTCGGTGATAGCGGCGGCGATCCCGTCGGTATCGGCGTCTCGGGGCACCTCGTGGGGGTATTTCCGGGCGAAGTACCGCACGAGGTTCTCGACGTCGCGTTCAAGGAACTCGCGCGCGTTATTGTGGTCGACCGGCACCGCCTGCGGCCAGTCGAAGATCGTCACGCCGCTCTCGGCGACTGCGACGTTGTGCTCGGAGGCGTCGGCGTGGATCCAGCCCAGCTCGTGAGCGGTCGCGAGTTCGCGGAGTATCAGATCGAGGACGCCGACCGCCTGCTCTGGGTCGAGTTTCGCGCGCGACAGCTCGACGCCCGCGAACTTCTCCATCACGATTGCGTGACGGTTGTGATCGACCGGTCGCGGGACGCTCACGTCGGGGTACAGCCCCTCCATCGCCTCGTACTCCCGCTCGGCCGCCTTTCGTGCGGTGTAGAGCCACGAGACGTGGTCGCGGTCGGCGGTGTACTCGCGCTCGCGGTTCACTTCGCGGAAGTTGGTGTACCCCTCGCGGTGGTATTTCAAGGCGAGCGGCCGGAACGACTGCGCCTCGTACACGTCGCCCTCCTTGCCGAGCCCGAGCGGCGAGCCCACGCCGTCTATGGTCTCGCGCTCCGAGAACGTCCGGAGCGCTAAGGCGTCGTACCCTTCGAAGGTGAGCTGGTACCCCTCGTACTGGATCGTCTTCCGCTCGATCAGCTCGCGGTCGAGACAGCGGTCGATGCGGTAGTCGACCTCCTCGCGCGTCAGATTCGCGTACTCCGGGATCTTGTCGCGGCGGACCCACTCCGAGAAGCGCATCCCCTGCTCGACGCCCGAGAGGAGGTAGAAGTCCTCGGGGTCGAGGTCGGCCATGTCGCCGGCGACGTTTCGCACCATACGCGCCCCTACTCCGGCGATTCCTAAAAGGGACGCGCGTTCGGGCGCCACCCTGATAAAGTGAATACCGCGATAGCAAATCCGGATTCCGGCCACGCACCGAGCGCAACCGCTTTCGGCGCGGCGCCCGAGGAGGGCGGTATGACCGTGCCCGCCGTCGACTGGCGGCTGATCCGCGAGGAGGCCCGCCCCGGCCCGATGCAGATGGCGTTAGACGAGGTCGCCGCCGAGACCGCCGCGGCGGGCGGCCCCGCTACGCTCCGAACCTACCGCTGGGAGCCGAGCTGTCTCACCCTCGGCCGGCACCAGGAGCCGGAGACGGTCGACTGGTCGTTCTGCGAGCGCGAGGGGATCGACGTCACCCGCCGGCAGACGGGCGGCGGCGGGATCTACCACGACGCACGCGGGGACATCGCCTACTCGATCGCGGTCCCCGCCGAGACGGTGCCGGGCGAGCTGCTCGACTGTTACCACCTGCTGTGTGAACCCGTCCTCGACGCGTTCGACCGGCTCGGGGTCGACGCCGACTACGTCGACGAGCCGATGACGGAGCTGTACCGTCCCGCCTGTTACCTCCGCGAGGTCCACCCGGCGCACGACGTGGTGGCACCGGGACCGGACGGGGGGTCCCGCCGGAAGATCGCCGGTAACGCGCAGTACCGCAAGCGAGAGGCGGTGATCCAGCACGGGTCGTTGACGTTCGCGGTCGACGCGGCGCGGCACCTCGGCGTCTTCGCCGATCCCCCGGTGACGCCCGGGGGGTTCCGCGAGCGCGTCGTCGGGATGGAGGAGTCGGTCGACGTCGACCGCGTCGACGCGGTCGCGGCCGTCGAGGCGGCGCTCGCCGACTGGGCGGGCGCAGCGCCCGAAGCGACCGTGGACGCTGACGGGTCGTGGACGGACGCGGAACTGGAGCGGGCCGAAGCGCTCGTCGCGGAGAAGTACCGGAACGACGAGTGGATCCGGACGCGGCCGGGAAGCGGCGGCGAGTAGACGGTTCGGGAGCGTTTTCGCGGATTCGCCCGGTTCCGAAGGGGCTTTTTCGACCGACCCCCAGTGTCCGGTATGAGCCTCAAGGTCGGCGCGCACGTCTCTATTTCCGCTTCGAGAGCGTCGAACGATCCGGAAACGCCGCCGCACGGGAACATCGCGAACGCTGTGTTCAGACAGAAGCAGTTCGGCGGTAACTGCGGACAGATATTCACGCACTCGCCGCAGGTGTGGCAGGATCCGGACATCGACGACGAGGCAGCCGAGCAGTTCCGGACGGAGACCGAACGCGACATGGAGGGACCGTGGGTTATCCACACCTCCTACCTCGTGAACCTCTGTACGCCGAAGGAGGGGCTCCGCGAGAAGTCGCTCGACTCGATGCAAAGGGAGGTTGACGCGGCCGACAAGCTGGGGATCCCGTACGTCAACGTCCACCTCGGCGCGCACACGGGCGCGGGCGTCGAGGGGGGCCTCGACAACGCCGCCTCGGTGATCGACGACCTCGACGTGCCCGACGGCGTGACGATCCTGATCGAGAGCGACGCGGGCGCGGGGACGAAGCTCGGCGGCGAGTTCGAACACCTCGCGGGGGTAATCGACCGCACGGAGACGGACATCGACGTCTGCGTCGACACCGCCCACGCGTTCGCGGCGGGCTACGACCTCTCAACGTCCGAAGCCGTCGACCAGACGATCGGGGAGTTCGACGACGTGGTCGGGTTAGAGCACCTGGAGTACGTCCACCTCAACGACTCGAAACACGAGTGCGGCACCAACAAGGACGAACACGCCCACATCGGCGAGGGGCACATCGGCGAGGCGGGGATGGAGCGGTTCCTCAACCACCCCGACCTGACGGACGTGCCGCTCGCCCTGGAGACGCCGACGGAGGACGGGAAGAGCTTCGCGTGGAACATCGACCGGGTGCGCGAGCTCCGCCGGGACTGAGGCGCCCTCGTTCTTCGCCGCGCCGGGCCCTGTCGTCCCTGGGACGCCGTCCGTCCGACGCGGATTTAAGTAACCCCGTGTGTGATCCACGGACATGCCCACCACGAAGACGTTGCTCTTCGGACAGCGCCGCGACCGCGCGGTCGGGCTGGTGGTCGGGTTCGCCGGCGTCGTGACGCTCGCGCTCGTCGCCGCGTTCGTCGCCGAGTCCGCGGGCGCCGCGACGGCGACGGCGCTGACCGACCGGCTCCTCCCGCTCCTGGTGTTCTACGCGCCCGGCCCGCTGGCCGCCGCCGGGGCGTACGCGCGCTGCGGCGGCCCGGCGTGCCTAGCCGTCGGCGTCGTGCCGGCGGTCGTCCTCGGGGGGTTCGTCCTCCTCGGGACGCTCGTCGGCGTCCCCGGCGTCAACGGCGGGAACCCGGCGATCGGCGACGTGGCGGTGAGCTTCGCCGCGATCGGCGTGACCAGCGCGTTCGTCGGCTACTGCGCCGGCGTGACCACTGTTCTCGCCGCCGACCTACTGGGATTCGGGAGTGACGGTGCGGAGAGCGGGGAGGACGGGAAGGACGCCGACGAGGAGTGAGAGGCCCGACGGCGAGTCGGCCCCGGCCTATCTCCGGACGTTTATTTTCGCCCGCGACGAAGCGGGCCCGTGCGACGCTTCTCCGCCGAGTACCTCGAACACACCCGCCGCGGGATGTGGGAGGACGACCGCGACGCGCTCGTGGACCTCGAGCTGGCGAGCCGCGGGCGCGTCCTCGACGTCGGCTGCGGCACCGGCGAGCTGACGCGCGTGTTGGCCGCGGAGGCGGACGCGGCCGGGGCGAACGGGGATCCGGACGCGACCGTGATCGGCGTCGACGCCGACCCGGAGCTCCTCGCGGTCGCCCGCGGGGAGGAGCGCTGGGCGGACGCCGGCGCGCGGATCGGCTACCTCGCGGGCGACGCGACCCGGCTCCCTGTCGGCGACGACGCGGTCGATCTCGCGGTCTGTCAAGCGCTTTTGATCAACCTCCCGGACCCGACCGCGGCGGTCCGGGAGCTCGCCCGCGTGTCCTCGGACCTCGTCGCCGCGGTCGAGCCGGACAACGCCGACGTGCGGGTGGCCTCGACGGTCGAGGCGGAGGAGCGACTGGAGCGCGAAGCGCGCGAGGCGTACGTCGACGGGGTGGAGACCGACGTCGCGCTCGGCGACCTGGTGCGCGAGGCGTTCGACGCGGCGGGAGTGGTCGACGTGCGGACGCGGCGCTACGTCCACGAGAAGCGGACGGCACCGCCGTACGCCGACGCCGCGCTACGGTCGGCGGCGCGGAAGGCCTCCGGCGCGGGGCTGGCCGACCACCGCGAGGAGCTGGTGGCCGCGACCTCCGAGGCGGCCTACGACGACCTCCGCGGGCGCTGGCGCGAGATGGGTCGTGAAGCGGTCGACCAGATGGCGGCGGGCGAGTACGAGCGCGTTGAGTACGTCCCGTTCGACGTGACCGTCGGCCGAGTGGAGTGAGATATTGAATTCGAATCGGTGTGTCCGCGTGGTTGCTTATAGATAGCGAGTGGTAGCGTCGGCAGCGTCCAAGGCAGTTTATAAATGGATGACGGCGCTGCGGCGAACATCTCCAAAGCCCCAGCCGCGAGGACTCGCGCGGCTTGCTGCGCGCCTCGCTCAGTCGCTTCGCTCCTTCACTGCGGTGCTTACTGCGCCGTGCTTCGCCCTCGCGACTGCCCCTTTGAGTCCCGCCCAACCGCAACCGCACAGCACCTCACGCCTCCCCAGCCTCGCCGCTGGCGCCGAGGGCGTCAGCGACTCCCTCGCGCGTGCTGCTTCGTGGGAGGAAACAGTGGGGACAGTCAAGGACACAAAGA
>JBNJEE010000174.1:0-4563 GCA_051745525.1 Methanobacteriota archaeon
CGGGCTTCGCCCGACTGCCAGCGTCGCGTTGCGCCTCGCTGTCACCGGACTACGTCCGGTTTCAAGCGAGAGCTTCGCTCTCTCCCTGTCGCCGGCGCTACGCGCCGGCTGCCAGAGGGACCTTCGGTCCCTCGCTGGAGTCGACCGCCCGGAGCAACGCGGAGGGCGGTCGACGAGGCTGGGGAGGCGTGAGGCTGCGGTCGCGGTCGGGTGGGACTCAAAGGGGCAGGCGTGAGGACGAAGCACGCCGCAGTAAGCACCGCAGCGAGGGAGCGAGCGAAGCGAGCGACTGAGCGAGGCGCACAACAAGGCGCGCGAGTCCTCACGCCTGGGGCTTTGGAGCCGTCCTCCGTCGATCCGAAGTTTGGTATTTATAAACGAACGGCCCTGCTTATCGAGACGAGCTCGTTCGTGTCGAGAGCTGATTAACAATCAGCCCGACCGCGTACCCGACGAGTCCGACCATGACCGCGAACAGCAGTCCGTATCTGACGCCGTGCTCGATCCCACCGACCAACTCGCCGCGTGCGGATTCGTAGCCGTAGCCCAACATTCGCGGGTGGTTGTACCGCGTCGATCCCGCCCAGCCACCCGTAATATAGCCGACGAGCGGCGGGAACGCGAACCACCAGCACCCGACGAGCCACAGCGAACCGACCGTCGGGACGAGGCCCGCGCCCGCGAACCCCGCGGCGACTGCGATCCCGAGCGTCACCGCGACCCAGCCGAGGGAGAGCCCGACGTCCAGTCCGAGCGCGAACCCGACGGAGGCGAGGAGGAGGAGCCCGCCCACCGCCAGCGCGAGTAACTCCCTCGCCGGGGAGGCGCCGACGACGTCCGGGGAGGAACGCACACTTTCGAGGACCATGCCCGGCAGGTGCGTCGGCGTCCGCAAAAGACGTTTTGGGGTTCAGGTGGCAGTCGGGCCTCGACGAGATCATTCTACTGAAGAAGCCGATAGGAGAGCCGCTCGCCGCACGTCGTCGTCGTACACCCACGCCCCGACGACCTCCGCGTCGTCATCGCGACGCCAGCGGATCGTCACGACATCCGGGAATCGGATCGGTATCTGTGCCGCTTCCCCATCGATCGCGTCGCTCGGACCGAGGTCGTCGTCCAACTCGGCCCACGCGACGGTGTCGTTTTCCCCGGACTCGTAATCCACGCTGACGTCGGTGACGAACACGTCGCCCGCACGGAGCCGCTCCGTCCCGCCGGTGTGTTCGATGGTCAGCCGGTTCGGCGCGTCGTCCGCGCCCTGGTACTCGAACGTGAAGCAGGCGAGCTCTTCGCAGTCCGTCAGTTCGCGGTACCCGATGGCGCCGAATCCGACCGCACCCGCGCCAATGAGGAGGACGGCCCGCCGCTTGGGAGACATAGCCTGCCGCACCCAACGGCGAAAAATAAAACTCCTCAACACCGAGGCACGAGAACCAACCTGTATCCGCCCCTCCCAGTAAGTGCCGATGGAGTGAGCCCGCCATCGGCCTCGTGACTGCTCGTCTCACAGGGACCGGATCCCTCCCGTGGTAGCCGCCACACCCTCACCGCTCCTGGTCCCGTTTTCGTGTCCGTCCAGCGACGCCCCGTCCGTCGGGTGGCGCTCTCCTCGCCCGAGAATCAATGTTTAAGAAGCCCCCAAGACTATCTCGAGATATGATCCTCGAAGCCGCCGTGACGGAGCCGCTGCCGATCAGCGCGACCGCGGGCGCGGTCCTGCTCGCGAGCCTCGCGCTCGTCGCCGTGTGGGTCGCGTACCTGTACCGCTAGGCCGAATCCTCCTCGACCGCGTCCGCGTGCTCCCGGACCCACGCCGCGGCGCGCTCGGCCTCCGCCTCGCTCTCTGCGGTGATCTTCACGGTGACGACCTCGCCCGGGTAGGAGCCGACGCGCACGTCGAACCGCTCGCGCAGCGACGCGAACCGGTCGAGCAGTTCGCTCTCCGGCTCGTCGACGTCGACCGTGAGCACGTGGGTGCGCGTCCCCGCGAACTCGTCTTCGACCAGTTCGAACATCGCCTCCATCTCGGTCGGCACGCCGGGCAGGACGTAGACGGACTCCACGACGGCGCCGGGCGCGACCCCGGCCTCGTTCGGCAGCGGCCGGCAGTCCGCGGGGAGGTGCGTCGTCTCCGCCGCGAGGTCGCTCCCGCTGTACCCGCGCTCGGCGAGCCACGCGGCCGCCTCCTCGTTCGCCGCGAGGCCGCGCCCGAACGCGGCCGCGACCGCCTCCATCGTCACGTCGTCGTGCGTCGGCCCGAGGCCGCCGGTGACGATCACCGCGTCGTATTTCGCGTGGTACTCGTTGACAATTCTCGCGATCTCCCCGACCTCGTCCGGCACGACGGTCACCCGTCGGACGGTGACCCCGCGGGCGTCGAGGCGGTCGCAGAGCCAGGTGGCGTTCGTGTTCTCGGTGTCCCCGACGAGGAGCTCGTCCCCGACGGTGACGACGGCGGCGTTCATACCCGATTCAAGCGGGGCGCGGTAGAAAAGGACCGCGGCGCGGGCGACGCGGGCGACGTGAGAACTCGCTACGGCCGCGCCCGCTAGAGCCAGCCGTCGTCGTCATCGTCGTCGTAGACGCCTAAGCCGAGGTCGCGGCGGCGCTCGCGGAGCGCCTCCAGCTGTCGCCGGAAGTAGACCGTCCCGATGACCGCAGCGATCGCCGCGATAACGAGGATGACGCCGAACACCACCAGGTCGCCCTCGCGGTACGACTGGACGACGATCGAGCCGCCCGACACCTCCTCCCAGACGATCCGGTCGCGGTCGCCGACCGTCTCGACGGAGTGGTCGCGCGGCGAGACGTGGCCGACGATCGGTACCTCGGTGGTGAACGCCGGCGGGAGCGTCACGGCGTACGACCCCTCGACGTACGCGCGCATGGTGAACCGGCGCGGCGACCCGTCGCCCGAGAACGCGGCCTTCCCGCCGGCCATGTCGTCCGCGAAGCGGATCCACGTCTCGTCGGTCGTCCGCTCGATCTCGCCGCCGCGCGCGCGGAACTCGCTGCCCGTGATCACCTCGCCGTCCGGGTACTGGTAGCGGAACGCTTCGAACTCCAGCGGCTGGTCGCCCGCGTACGGCGTCTGCTCGTACAGCCGGAGCTCCTCCCGGTCGCTGACAGCGTACACGGCGGTGTACGTCGCGTCCGTGGAGAGCTCGAACGCGGCGTCCCGGTCCGTGTCGAACTCGTACTCGCGGGGCGGCTCGGCGTCGAGCGTCTCGTTCGTCACCTCACCGCCGCCGGTCGCGTAGCCGAGGCAGCCGGCGCTGACCGCGAGGAGGGCGACCGCCGCAACCGCGAGCGCGAAGCGTCTGTTCACGTGTGATCGAGTTAGACGACGCAGCGCATCTCGGCCGGGAGGTACGAGCCGATGGCGGCGAGTAACCCCGGCGGGTCGGTCCCTTCGGCGCAGACGATGCTCTGTTCTAAGAGTCCCAGCCGCTCGACGGTGACGATGTCCTGCGCGTGGCCCGCGCGGTTGACCGTCGCGCGCGTCTCGCCGCGCGTCGCCGAGTTGACGTTCACCCGGCCGTCCCCGCGCTGCCAGTCGTACAGCCGGTCGCGCTCCGCGTCGGCGAGCCGGGACGGCGCCGCGTCCGGGTCGCCGGCGTCGCCGCCGTAGACGAACCGCAAGGGGAGGTGCTGTACGAGGCCGAACCGCTCGACGACCTGCTCCGGCGACCCGACCCCGAGGCCGAGCTCGTCGGCGGGGACGAACACGTCGACGCCGGCGTCGAGGGTGACCCCCACGTCGTCCCACGACTCGAGGGTGCCGACGTACTCCTCGCCCGCTTCGAGCCCGCCGTCGTGGGCGACGATCTCGCCCCACGTCTCCGCGAGGACGTTGCGCGCGACCGGCGCGTCCTCGCCGGTCACGTCGACCTGGACGAAGTCGTCGTCGCGGACGCCCACCTGCCAGTCGACGTCGAGCTCGCCGACGTCGTTGGCGACGAGCGAGTTCATGCCGTCGAGCGCGCGGTCGCGGGCGTCGCCCTCGACGTAGCACTTGGTTGCGAGGACGACCATCAGCCCGTCACGTCCGCGTTGAGCTCGTCGCGCAGCGCCTCGATGCGCTGGTCCATCGCGTCGCGGAGCCGGTCGTTGTCCATCGCGTCGAGCGGCGATCCGCACTCGGGACACTCGAAGCCGAAGTCCATCGCCTCGCCGAACTCGAAGCGGATGGAACACACCTCACAGAGGTAGAACTCGTGGGTGCGCTCGTACTCCTCGCGCTCCTCTAAGGCGTCGAGCAGCCGGTACATCTCCTCTTGGAGGTTCTCCGGGATGTTGTCGTAGTGGAACGTCCAGAGGTACGTGAGCCAGCCCGAGTCCTCGTCGCGGACGCGGCGGTACGTCGCCAGGTCGTTCTCGTACAGGATGAACAGCGCGCGCCGCACGTCGTTGAGCTCCAAGCCCAGCTCCTCGGCCAGCTCCTCGTCGGTGACCTCGCCGTCCGGCGGCGCGGCCGCGACCGGCATCCCCGTCGGCCCCACCAGCTCGTGGAGGTACTTCTGGATGACGGGGTCGTTCAGTAGATCCTCAAAAGCCATTACC
>JBNJEE010000175.1:0-4546 GCA_051745525.1 Methanobacteriota archaeon
CCGGTCGCCGCGTCCAGCGAGGGAACGAAGGTCCCTCTGGCAGCCGGCGCGCAGCGCCGGCGACCTCGCGCGGCGCTCCTCGCGCCCGGCGGGCGCTCGGAGGCGCGCGCCACCGCACCGTTTTTTTTATAAATGATCGTCGCAGCCGCTCGCGGTGTTTAAATACCGTATCCTCGCCGCTGGTGGCGCACGTCCCCCCGCTGTTCCCCTACCGCCCGATCGTCCCCTGTCGCGTCACGGGCGCGTCTGGATCGACGAGGAAGGCGACGACCGTGGCGCCCTTCTCGCCCGCGGTGACGGTCGGTGAGGCGCCGTCACCGGTCCACAGGACGCTCTCCGTCTCGTCGAGGGCGACGCCGTCGACGTCGACCGCGCCCTCGAAGACGTACACGTAGGCGTCGCGGCCCTCGATAGCGGGGAGCGTCGCGCCCGCGCCAGCTTCGAGGCGGACGTCGTAGCAGTCGACCGCGTTGCGCACGGTGAACGGGTGGTCGGCGCCAGCGGGCGCGAACACGCGGCGCCACTCGTTCGGCTCGGGGTCGGGCAGCGGGCCGTGCTGGATCCCGGGTTCCAAGCCGAACTCCTGCGGCCGGACGAATATCTGGAGCATCCGGAGCGGCGGGTCGTCCGCGAGCGTCTCCTCGGCGTGCCAGAACCCCGCCCCGGCGTTCATCACGAGGAGGTGTTCCGCGTCCGTGACGAGGTCGTTGCCCTCGCGGTCGTCGTGGCGCATCACGCCCGCGGGAACCCACGAGACGATCTCCTCGTCGCGGTGCTGGTGCATCCGGATCAGCGTGCCGGGGTCCATGAACGACTCGACGACCGTCGAGAGCGGGCCGTACCCGTGGTCGTCGTGGCCCGGGAGGTTTCGACCCGGGAAGTTGAACCGAGTGCGGAACTTCCCCTGGTCTTGAAATACCTCGGAGCGGGGCGCCGGGTGGAGGCCGCGGTCGACGGCGGTTGTGGAGTCCATTACCAACTGGTAAAACCCCCGTCGGCAAAAACGGTCCGGTGGAGAAACGGCCGCCGCCGGCGCATAGCCCCGGCCCCGGCGACGCGCTCTTTTGCCCCGAACCCCACTATCTGGTACCGTGACGACCGTCCTCTCGGACCGCGACCGACGCAGGCGCGACGACCGGCCGGACGAGACGTTCTACGCCGAGCCGAGGTTCGTCACTCACGCCGACGACGCGTTCCTTGACCGGCTGACGTCGCTGTACGCGTCGGTGACGGCGCCCGGCGACCGCGTCCTCGACGCGATGAGCAGTTGGGTGTCGCACCTGCCGGACACCGAGTACGAGCGCGTCGTCGGCCACGGGCTCAACGAGGCGGAGCTGGCGGCTAACGACCGCCTCGACGAGTTCGTCGTCAGCGACCTCAACGACGGGCAGTCGCTCCCGTTCGCCGACGACGCGTTCGACGCGGTCTGCTGTGCGCTCTCGGTCCAGTACCTCCAGTACCCCGGCCCGACGTTCGCGGAGTTCGCGCGCGTCCTCGCGCCCGGCGGCTCGGTCGTCGTCAGCTTCTCGAACCGCATGTTCCCGACGAAGGCGGTCCGCGCGTGGCGGGCCGCCTCGATGGACGAACGCGCCGACCTCGTCCAGCGCTACCTCGCCGCGGGCGGGTTCGAAGTCACCGAGCGCATCGCCGAGCGCCCGGATGGAGACCCCTTCTACGCCGTGGTGGGGACGCTCCCGTGACCCCCCGTCGCGCGGCGGTCGCGCTGTTCGACCTCTCGCTCGTCGTCGCGCTCGGCGCCGCCGCGCGGTTCGCGCACGCGTTTTGGTACCGCGTTTTCGCGTCGAGCGTCGCCGGCGACCTCGCGGGCTCGGTCGCCGTGGGCCTCGTGTTCGGCGCCGGGCACGTCCTCGTCGCCTCCGGGGACCGACTCTTCGCCCCCGTCGGGAGGAACGCGGACTCGTGGGCGTGGCGACCGCGAAGCACTGCCGCCGCGGTCACGACCGGATTCCTGGTTCACGCCGCGGTGGCGCCCGCGTTCACCCCGTTCGGGCTCGAATCCCGCGGCGTCAACGGCGTGTTGACGGTCGCCGGCGTCGCGGTGGGCCTTTGGTCGCTCGACGGACGGCGAGCGACGCGGTAGCCTCCGGCCGGGAGGCGGGGATGAGATTGGCCGGGAGGCGGGGATGACGTCGCCCGGTCAGTCCGCGGCCGACGGCTCCGTCGACTCCAGCCCCGACCCGCTCGGCGGGCGGAGGACGAACACTGCGACCCCGGCGGCGACCGCGAGCCCGCCGCCGAGGATGAAGGTTGGGTTCCACCCCATCGTCGCGACGAGGTAGCCGGCGGCGACCCCGGAGAATACGCCGCCGCCGATCTTCGCGGTGTACAGCACCGCGTAGTTGCCCGAGGAGTTGGCCGCGCCGTAGTAGTCGGCCAGGAGCGACGGGAAGAACACGTACAGCGGCGAGGAGAAGAACATCGCGCCGAGGACGAACGCGACGAACACGGCCCCGTTGCCGGCCTCTCCAGCGCCGACGAGGCCGACCCGGAACAGCCCGGCGAGGAGGAACGACCCGGCCATCACGCGCTTGCGGTCGAACCGGTCTATCGCCTCGCCGAGGATCATCCGCGAGACCCCCGCGGCGATGGGTAAAAGCGTCGCCGAGAGCGTGGCGATCAGCTCCGCGAGACCGAAGTTCTCCGCGAACTGAACCACGTTCGCGATGACGAGGAGGTCGGCGCTCGCCATCGCGATGAACATCGCGAACAGCAGCCAGAACTGCCACGTCGCGAGCATCTCGCGCGTCGAGTAGTTTCGGCCGCGGATCGACGCCGCGAGGCCCTCGTCGCTTCCGTCGTCGCCGTCGTCCTCGCTTGGGCGGTCCAGCCAGTCCTTCGGTGGGTCCCGGAGGAGGAACGAACCGACGAGCGTGACAACTAAGATTCCGATCCCGATATTCCGGAGAACGTCGCTGTACGCCGCCACGGTCGCGTTCGCCTGGACGTATGGGACGACGAGTGCGCTCCCCGCGGCGAACGCCATCGTCCCGATACCGGTCGTCAGCCCCGTCCGGTCTGGGAACCACTTGACCGCAGTGTTGACGGCGACGGTGTAGACGATCCCGACGCCGACCGCCCCCAGCGAGTACAGCAGGTACAGCTGCCAAAGGCTCGTCGCGTACGCGAGGCCGATGTAGCCGCCCCCGGCGAGGACCGCGGCGAGGAACGTGAGCGCCCCCGGCCCGCGGCTGTCGCGCCACTTGCCCGCAGGGAACTGCGAGAGCGACTGGAACACCACATAAAAGGAGAACACGGCGCCTAGCGCCGGCAGCGCGATGTCGAGCCCTTCGGAGAGCTCCGGCGAGATGGACGACCAGACGTACTGGTACGGGCTCACCGCGGCCATCATCCCGGCCGCGGCGGCGATCTGCCACCACCGCGAGAAGCCGAGCGTCTCGGCCGCGCGCCCGGCGTAGTCGATCCCGCCGGCGTCGTCGTCCGCGGGACTCCCCTCCTCGTTCGCCTCACCCATCGTTGCTGTCCGTCGACCGCGTGGTGCTGTTCGGTGTCATGTCGTGTGCCTCGGTCGCGACGCGGGGCTCCCCCGTCGCGCCGCTCGAGTTCGTACCGGTACTGTTCGGACTGACCGATTAAAACGCGTCGTTGGGGACGTACTTGCCTCGTCGACCCGCGACCGAATGCTTCCTACGGCCGGCGACGCGCAGAGCGCGTCCGGGTCCGTCGCGGTGCGTCTCCGTCGGGGGAAAGCTCCGGCCTGCTCCCCTCGCCGTATTCACTCCTGTGATCGGGGCAGAACAGCCGCCGCCGACTGTGTGTCGTCTATATCTCCATCACGGCCCTTGAGCCGGCATCGAGTCGCTGATCCTGATGCCGTGCGCGGTAACTCTCGTCGCGACGGCGGACGGAACCGACCACACCGTCTCGGTGGGTACGGTCACCCCATCGATCGCGAGACAGACGAGTTTCCCTCGTCCTCGCCGCGCCGCAATCACAAACTCGAAGAGACGCGACCGGTCGTCGGTCGCCGTCACGTGGATCGTTGAGAGCCCGTTCGCGCTCTCCCACGTTGTCGTGTCGACGACGCTGAGGTCGCCTGCTGGGGTGACAGTCGTCGAGCCGCAGGCTGGACAGGACCCGTCGTGCGGGGCCGTTCCGAGGTACCCATAATCGGTTTCGCACGCAAAGCAGTGTTCCATGGTTCCTGACTAGTACCGATCCACGATCGTCTCTGCGATGTGTGCCCGACCGGAACACGCCGGACAGGCGACCACGTCACCACCGTCTAACCCGAACACGGTCACAAATTGTTGTGAGACGTGTGCTCCGCAGTGGGCGCACTCCGGCATCGAATTACCCCAGCGAACCCTCCATCTCGAGTTCGACGAGCCGGTTGAGCTCGACGGCGTACTCGATGGGCAGTTCCTCCGTGATGGGCTCGATGAAGCCCGAGACGATCATCTGTTTCGCGTCGTCGTCGTCCAGCCCGCGCGACTGCAGGTAGAAGATGTCCTCGTCGCCGATCTTCCCGACGGTCGCCTCGTGGGCGACGTCGACTTTCGACTCG
>JBNJEE010000055.1:0-15017 GCA_051745525.1 Methanobacteriota archaeon
GGGCCTCGACGAGCGACTCCCCGAGGTCCTCGAAGGGGAGCCCCTCGGCGACCCGCGCCTCGACGGCGGCCTCCAGCGCCGCGAGCAGCTCCGCGCGGGAGACGCGCACCGCGCCGTCGGCGAGCGCGCGGTTGACGAGGCGCCACGAGTCGCCCCACTCGGGCGAGGTGAGGCGGAGGTACGGGCCGACGTCGATCCGGTAGCCGTCCGGGTCGCGGCCGGCGCCGCTCCCGGTCGGGCCACCGACGGTGGCGCCGCTCGCCGCTCCGCCGCGGACGCCGGTCGGCGCGGTCGCGTCGGGGCGCACGGCGTCCGCGAGGTCGAACTCGGCGAGCAGGTCGTCGAGCCCGACCGTCGCGGTCGACACCGACCGCAGCTCGTCGTCGGTCTCGACGTCGCGGCGGACCCGCTCCATGGCGGTCGCCGCCTCCGCGGCCGCGTACTTCTCGATGGCGGGGTCGGAGTCGAGGAGGGAGACGAGGATCCGCGCGATGGGGTACGAGAGCAGCTCCGCCTGCGCGTCGAACGCCGACTCGCCGGGGAACGCGCCGCTCTCCGAGGCGACGGTCCCCTCGAGGAGGGCGCGCTCGACGCGCTCCCGGGCGCGCTCGACGGCCGGGGCGTCGGCCGCGACGAGCTCCGGCAGCGACACCGCGGCCTCGGCGACCGCCTCGCGGGCGCTCGCGAAGAACGGGTACTTGGCGTCGAGCGCGTCCATGTCGCTCCGTGGTAGTGAGGGCCGGCGAATAAGCGGTGCGGTCCGCGGTCGGGGAGGCCGTGGTCGGGGAGGCCGCGGTCGGGGAGGGTACGGTCGGACCGGAGCGGCCGCCAACGGCTACTCGTCCGTCTCCTCGACGGCCGCGCCGGGCGCGTTCGACTTGACGCTTCGGAGCCCCTGTTTCGCCTTCTGTTTGGAGGCGTACCCCTGTCCGCCGTCGGCGATGACGTTGCCGTTGTCGTGCCGGAGCCGCCAGCGGTACTCGTCCGCGTTGTCGCGAAACAGCTCGAAGGTCGCGTCGCTGCCGCCCCCGTCGGGCGCCTCCTCGTCGCGGGAGACGTCGACGACGTGCGCCCCGGGCGCGTTCCGTTGGACGCTCTCGATCCCGGACTCCGCGTCGCGCTTGTCGGCGTACCCCTCGCCGCCGTCGGCGATGATGTTACCGTTGTCGTGCCGGAGCCGCCAGCGGAACTGGTCGGCGCTGTCTGCGTACAGCTCGAACGTCGCCTTGCTCGCGGCCGCGTCCTCGTCGATCGCGGCCGCCTCGTCGGGCCACTCGATCTCGACCTCGAAGTGGACCGTGCCGTCGGCGCGTTCGAGCTCGACCTCGACGTCGCCGGTCCCGGCTGCGTCGACCGTCACCGTGCCAGCCTCGTCGACCGGCACCGGGTCGCCGCGCCCCAGGGCCCGAGCGATCCGACGGAGGTACGTGGCCAGCCCCTGTCTGCTCCGCGACCGCCTCGCCTCGTGGATGGTGTCGTCGGACATCGGGGAAACTGTCTCGCCCGTGAAACAAAAGCGTATGCCCGAACCGGGAGCGCGACCGCGGCTCCGCCGCTACGCGTCGGCGTCCGTCCGTTCCGCGTCGTCGCGCGGCCGTTCCGCGATGATCGTCTCGCCCGCGCGCACGCTGTCGCCCTCGGCGACCAGCAGGTCCTCGCGAGTCACGTCGGCCGGGAATACCACGTCCGCGCGCGAGCCGAACGAGACGTGGCCGACGCGGTGACCGCGCTCGACGTGGTCGCCGGCCTCGACCGACGGGTGGATCCGCCGGGCGAACCAGCCCGCGATGACGAGCAGCTCGTACTCGCCGAAGTCGACGGCGACCTGCTCGTTGCGGTCCGACTCCTTGTCGAACGCCGGGCGGTTCGCGCCGGGGCGGTGCCGGACCTCGCGGACCTCGCCGGCGAGCGGCGCGCGGTTCACGTGGACGTCGGTGACGTTCATGAACACGCCGACCCGGAGCCGGGAGCCCTCCTCGCGCACCACCGAAACGGTGCCGTCGGCCGGGGAAACGACCGTCTTCTCGCCTGTCGGCGGGTCGCGCGCCGGGTCGCGATGGAACCAGAGAACGCCGAGCGCGAGCGCGACGAGCGCGGCGCCGACCGGCGGGACGAACGGGAGCGCGACGGCGCCCGCGAGCGCCGGGACGAGCGCCAGGTCCCACGCGGCGTCGACCACCGGGAACGGGAGGAGCCGCGAGAGCGGCGGCGTCCGGCTCACGGGGCCACCTCCGCGTCCCGCAGTTCGGGCGAGAGCTCGGTCCGCCCCGCGGCCCACGCCGCGAGCAGGTGGACAAGGTGGGTCGTGTCGTCGAGCCCGTCGGACAGGTCGAGGTCGGCCTCACCGGCGAGCGCGTGGAGGCGCGCAAGGTCGTCGCCGCCGTACTCGGAGCCGGCGCGGGCGACGCGGAGCGTCTCGCGGAGCAGCTCCCCCCCGTCGTACCCCTCGTCGAGGAGGTCGTCGAGCGTCGAGCGCGCGTCCTTCAGGTCGCCGCTCCGGGCGTCGGCGAGCGCCTCGCGGAGCGCGTCGTCGTCGCCCACCTCGCCGAGCGTCTCGTAGGCGGTCGACATGGTGATCGCGTCGCCCTCGACCGCGGTCGCCTGCGCCGAGAGGATCGCCTCGCGGAGGTCGCCGCCGGCCGCGCTGGCGACGAACTCCAGCCCGTCCCCGTCGTAGTCGACGCCCTCGCGGTCGCAGATCGTCTCGAGGACGTCGATCGTCTCGTCGGTGGTCGGCGAGCGCACGCGGACCGGGAAGCAGCGCGACCGGATCGGGGCGATGAGCTTCGAGGGCTGGCGGGTCGCGATCACGAACTGGGTGGTCCGGTGGTGCTTCTCCATCACGCGGCGCAGCGCCTGCTGGAAGTCCTCGCGGATCGCCTCCGCGTTGTCCAAGAGGATCGTCTTGTAGTCGCCGGACATCGGCGCGTACGACGCCGACTCCTTCAGCACGCGGTTTATCATGTCGCGTTTCGCCATGCTACTCCGCCCCGCGAGGAAGCCCTCGAACCGCGGGTCGGTCCGGATCTCCTTTTTTGTCCGACCGAAGAAGTCGGCGACGTTGATCTCGATCAGGTCGGCGTCCGGGTCGGCGTGCGACGCGTCGGCGAGCGCGCGCGCCGCTGCCGTCTTCCCGACCCCGGGTGGCCCCTGAACGACGAGGTTCATCGGCTCGTCGACGGCCCGGCGCAGGCGGTCGCGAGCCTCGTCCTGCCGGATCTCGTCGAGAGCGGGCGCGTGCGTGTCTACCCAGAGCGGTCCCTGCATTGGCGTTCGATCGGGGCCGCGCGGTCAAGAATCGGTCGGTCGACGCACCGAGGAGGGCGGTCGACCCTACGGTGATGAGAACACGCCGGATCGAACGCCTCGGATCGCTATTTTGTTACGATCACCCCCGCACGAATCGTCTAGAAAGGGCGGTGTCGACGACGACCGAACCACCGAGATAACGCCCTCAAAGAACGTTATAGAACACCTACGTCTAGCTAACCAGCGCTGGGTTTTTTAATAATATATCGAGTAAATGAACATCAATCGTTAAGTATGGCCCTTCCGAATCTGCGGGTACATGTCACGTGACAACAGCGCAGATTCGGAGAATCGACTCACCCGTCGTCACTACGTCGCGGGCGCGGGCAGCCTCGCGACCGTAGGGATCGCCGGCTGTTCCGGCGGCGACGGCGGCGACGGCGGCGACGGCGGCGACGGCGGCAGCGGTGACCCGGTCGAAGTGCTTCACGGCTGGACCGGCGGCGACGGCGCCGCTGCGGCCGAGGCGCTCGAAGAGGCGTTCAACGAGGCCCACTCCGACACGGACCTCGAGATGAACCCCATCGGTGGCGGCGGGAACCAGAACCTCGACGCGGTCGTCGCGAACCGGCTCCAGAGCGACGACCCGCCGGGATCGTTCGCCGGGTGGCCCGGCCCGAACCTCCTCCGGTATCAGGGCGTCCTCGGCAGCGTCAACGACGTCTGGGAGGAGAACGGCTTCGAGGACGCGATGGTCGAGGAGGCGGTAGAGCTCCACCAGCAGGACGGAAGCTTCCGTGCCGTCCCGCTCGGCTCCCACCGGCTGAACTGCCTCTTTTATAACGTCTCCGTCGTCGAGGACGCGGGCGTCGACGTCGACTCGCTCGACAGTCCCTCGGCGCTCATCGACGCCTTGGAGACGGTCTCGACCGAGACCGACGCCATCCCGATGACCCACGCGATGGCGGGCACCTGGACGACGACCCAGCTGTGGGGTGCCGTGCTCCTCGGCGAGAGCGGCTACCAGCCGTACATGGACTTCCTCGAGGGCAACGGCGACGAGGAGGCCGTTCGGTCGGCGTTCGAGACGACCGCGGAGATGCTGGAGAACTACATCAGCGACGACGCGTCCTCGATCGCGTTGACCGAGTCGAACGAGAACATCATCAACGGCGACGCCGCCTTCATCCACCAGGGTAACTGGGCGGCGGGCGCGTTCCGGAACGCCGAAGACTTCGAGTACGAGGACGACTGGGGCTTCAAGACGTTTCCCGGCACGGAGGGGATGTACACGCTCCACTTCGACTCGTTCATCTACCCGGCGGACAACCCGACGCCCGGGGCCTCGAAGACCTGGTCGGCGTTCGTCGGCAGCGAGGAGGCGCAGATCGCGTTCAACCAGTTCAAGGGGTCCATCCCGACTCGCACCGACGTGAGCATGGACGAGTTCGGCCCGTACCTCCAGGAGACGGCCGAGGACTTCGCGGAAGCGGAGTACCGGCCGCCGAACCTTCAGCACGGACTCGGCGTGCCCTCCGAGACGATGACGGAGCTCAACGACATCATCTCCTCGGAGTTCACCGGTCCGTACAACGTCGACGCGGCGACCGAGGGCTTCCTGGACGCGGTGTCGAACTGAGCACCACGCGATGCTCGATTTCTATCGTCGATTGTACCGGGCGATCAGGCCCTCCTCGGGGGACGACGAGGCGGCCCGCACCGACGGCGGCGTCGTGAGCGACGGCTCCGCGGCCGATCCAACGGAACCGGACCGCGACGCGACGGCCCGCCTCAAATCGGCGCTGGACCGGCGCTTCGGGAGCGACTTCATGGAGTCGTCGATATTCTGGCTCCCGCCGTTCCTGCTGATGGGGCTGTTCGTCTACGGTGCGGTCATCTGGAACCTGCTCATCTCGCTGACCGACTACCAGCGCTTCGAGAACGCGCCGGACTACTCGGACCTCGACTTCGAGATGTACACCCGGGCGCTCGCGGACTCCGGGTTCATCGACGCCGCGATCAACACGTTCATTCTGCTCATCCTGTTCACGGCGGGAACGCTCGCCGTCGGCCTCCTGCTGGCGATCCTGATCGACAGGGGGATCCGATTCGAGAACTCGTTCCGGACGATCTACCTCCTGCCGATGAGCCTCTCGTTCGTCGTCACGGCACAGTTCTGGCTGTGGATCTACAACTTCAACAACGGGATCGCAAACAGCGTCATCGGGACGTTCGGACTTGGACCGGTGAGCTGGCTCGGTAATCAAGATATCGTCCTCTACGCGGTCATCTTCGCGCTGATGTGGCAGTTCTCGGGGTACGCGATGGTCGTGTACCTCGCCGGCCTGCGCGCGATACCGAGGGAGCACTACGAGGCGGCCAAGGTCGACGGCGCGTCGACCCTGAAGATGTACTGGCGCGTGATCATACCGCAGTTGAAGGGCGCGACCATCAGCGCCGCCGTGGTGCTGATGGTGTTCGGCATGAAGGCGTTCGACTTCCTCTACTCGCTGGCGGGCGGGTATCGGCCGCCGAACGGCGCCGACATCCTCGCGACGAAGATGGTGCGCGAGGCGTACGCGAACCTCAACTGGGCGTACGGGTCGGCGATCGCTATCGTGCTGTTCGCGATGGCGCTCGGCGTCATCGGCCCGTACCTCGTGTACGAATACCGGAGGGACAACCTATGAGCGACGGAGAACTTCGAACCGACGGCGGAACGACATCGACGACTGCGCGGCTGCGCCGGAACCTCGATCAGCTGACGGTCGAGGACGTCGGGCTGTACGTCGTGTTAGCCTTCGCGGCGGCGTTCTACCTCGTCCCCATCGAGTCCGGGCTGGTGACCTCGTTCAAGACCGGGGTCGCGATCGTCGAAACGGCGCCGTTCGCGCCCCCGGGACCGTCCGGGTTCACCCTCGAGAAGTGGCAGACGGCGATCGACGCCCTGCTGCGCGGCATGGGGAACAGCCTACTGTACGCGGTGCCCGCGACGGTTATCTCGGCGTTCGTCGGGAGCATCACCGCGTACGGGCTGACTATCCCGACGTGGAAGAAGTCGTACAAGGCGGTGGTGCTGATGCTCATCATCGCCGGGATCTTCATCCCGTATCAGGCCGTGCTGGTCCCGCTGACCCAGTTCTGGTCGCAGTGGGCCCAGCTCGACCAGGTGCTGTCGTTCGTCTGGGCGCTCGGGATCGACAACGACTACGTCGGGATCGTCGAACTGGTGATCACCCACGTCGCCTACGGGATCCCCATCTGTACGCTCCTGTTCCGGACGTACTACAAGACGATGAGCGAGGAGATGATCGAGTCGGCCCGCCTCGACGGGGCGACGCTCCGCCGGGTGTACCGGCGGATCGTCCTCCCGCTGTCGGGACCGATGTTCGCCGTCGTCCTCATCTATCAGTTCACCCAGATCTGGAACGACCTCCTGTTCACGCTGGTGATCGTCTCGACGGAATCGAGCCCCGCGGCGCCCGTCGTGTTAATCTTAGCGGGCCTCGGGAGCTCGCTGGAGGGACAGGACTTCGCGCTCCGGATGGCCGGGGCGTTCTTCGCGGCGCTGCCGACGCTGGCGGTGTACATCTTCTTCGGCGAGGAGTTTGCCGAGGGGGTGGCGGCGTGACCCGCACATCGACCCAGTCCGGCGACGGGGACCGCCCGAGAGACGACGCGGCGCGGCGCACGAACGACCACTCGACACCGACCACAACACACAGATATGGCAACGCTTGAACTCGATTCGATAACGAAGACGTTCCAGGACGGCGACGAGGAGATCGTCGCGGTCGACGATGTGTCGCTGTCGATCGACGACGGCGAGTTCCTCGTCGTCGTCGGTCCGTCCGGCTGCGGCAAGTCCACGACGCTCCGGATGGTCGCCGGCTTAGAGACGATCACCGCCGGCACGCTTAGCATCGACAACCGCGTCGTCAACGACGTGAAATCCCAAGACCGGGACATCGCGATGGTGTTCCAGTCGTACGCGCTCTACCCGCACATGAGCGTCCGGCAGAACATGTCGTTCGGCCTGGAGGAGTCGACGGACCTCCCGGACGACGAGATCAACCGGATGGTCTCGGAGACCGGCGAGATGCTCGGTATCTCGAACCTGCTCGACCGGAAGCCGAGCGACCTCTCCGGGGGCCAACAGCAGCGCGTCGCCCTCGGTCGCGCGATCGTGCGCGACCCTGAGGTGTTCCTGATGGACGAGCCGCTCAGCAACCTCGACGCGAAGCTCCGCGCGGAGATGCGCACCGAACTCCAGCGGCTCCAGAACGACCTGGGCGTGACGACGGTGTACGTCACTCACGACCAGACGGAGGCGATGACGATGGGCGACCGGATCGCAATCCTCGACGGGGGCGAGCTCCAGCAGATCGCGACGCCGCTGGAGTGTTACCACGAGCCGGCCAACCAGTTCGTCGCGAGCTTCCTCGGCGAACCGTCGATGAACTTCTTCGACGTGACGCTGGAGGGCGACCGGCTGGTGGGCGACGCCTTCGAGTACCCGATCGACGAGGGGGTTCGGTCGGACCTCGGCGATGCGACCGACCTCGTCCTCGGTATCCGCCCCGAGGCAGTCGAACTCGTCGACGAGGACGGCGACCACGAGTTCGGGACGACCGTCGACGTTGTCGAGCCGATGGGCGACGAGAACACGGTGTACCTCCACTTCGACCCCGACGCGGACCCCGAGACCGCGGCGACGCTGGTCGCGACGATCGACGGGTTCAATCAGGTCAGCGAGGGCAACACGGTGACCGCCCGGATCCCGGAGGATGCGATCCACCTCTTCGACCGGAACACGGGCGAGGCACTCCACAACCGGTCGATGGAGGACGCGGCCGACCAGATCGACCTCTGAGGCCGGCGCGCGTCGTCGCCGGCATTCTTTGGCTTTTTCAGGCGCTCACCAGTACTTCGTCCGGTCGACGCCCGCGGCGATCAGCGCCGCGGCCGCGACGTGTGCGTACGCGCCCCATGCGAGCGCGAGGAGCGCGGCGACGCTCCGCGTCGCCGTCGTCGCGAGCGCTGTCCACGCGACGACGACGAGAACCGTCGCGCCGACCCACGCGAGGAAGTACGAGCTCGACGCCGTCCCGCGGATCGCGTCGCGCGTGAGCCCGGCGCGGAGCCCCTCCCGGACGCTCACGGCAGCCGCCGACGGGAAGAGGTACGCGCAGACGACCGTGACGAGCAATGCGACGGTCGAGAGCGTCGCGAGGCCCACGCCGGTCAGCGCGCTCGGGACCGTCCCGACCGCGACGACGTAGCTGACGCCCGCGACGGTGACGGCCGCCGGAGCGAGGTAGACGACGGCGACGCCGAGCAGCCGCCCGGCGAGCCGCGCCGTGGCCCGCGTCGCGACGGACGGGAACCCCTCGCCCGCGAGCACCCCGCCGACGAGGCCGAGGAACGCGAGGAGCGGACCGACGGCGAGGAGGAGCGGAGCCAGAAGGGCCGCGTCGGGCCAGAGCCCCGCCGCTGCCCGGACCAACGCGCCGCCGAGCAGCAGCGCCGCGAGACACGTCGCGGTGCCGTCCAGCCGCGCCCGATCCGCGAACGGGTACCGGAGGGCCTCAAGGAACATCAGGCGCCTCCCGACCGTTCGGCGGCCGTTCGTCCCGATCGCTTTGCGGCGGCGCCGCCGTCCACCCGATCCTCGGTCGGTGTCGACACGTTCGACCGGGTCGCTGCCGGCTCGCAAAACGGTGTCGGTCGCGTCCGCGGCGGAAGGCGGCCGTCGGTCACTCTCGGATCCGTTCGACCTCGCGCCGGAGTCCCTCGCGGACGCGGTCGGCAACGTCCTCACCCGGGTCGTCGACCGTCTCGGCGTCCTCGGTCTCCAAGAGTCGGTCCAGCTTCCGCTCGAACTCCCGCTCGTCGATGTCGCCGCGCGCGTAGCGCTCGCGGAGGGCGTCGAGCGCGGGGTCGCCGGTCGCGTTCTCGTCGCCGTCGCCGTCGTCGTCTGGAAGCGGCTTCGTCAGGGTGTGGAGGACGGGGAGGACGACGAAGAGGCCGAAGAACAACACGAGCGGGAGGGTCCACCAGAGGCCGGTGATGAGCGGGGCGGCGACGCCGGCGCCGACGACGCAGAGCGCGAACACCCGACGCCAGCGGTGGCGGAGGTTCCACGCGACCCGGCGGGCGAGTCCGGTCATGGTCGGGGCGACGCCTGCGAGGGCCAAAGCGGTTTCGTCGGCCGTCCGCGGCGGTCGCGACGGGTCGCAACGGATCGCGGCGGTCGTCACGCGCGCTCGCTGCCCTCGATCACCAGTCGGTCGCCCGCGTCGACGCCGTGGCGGTCGCTCCACCCGCGCGGCACTTCGAAGACGTACCGCCCGGTCCCCTCGTAGCGGGTGAGCGGCCGCGACTCCGGTTCCGCCTCGTGGACGGTCGTGACGGTCCCGTTCGCGTCGGCGAAGACGATGTCGAGCGCGAACGCCATGTCGCGCATCACGTAGGCGCGCTCCGCGCTCTCGTCGTGGACGAACAGCATTCCCTCGCCGTCGTCGAGGTCCTCGGTCGCGGAGAGCCCGACGTACTGTTTCACGAAGCCGTCGGCGACCCGGGCCTCGACGGTCGCCAGCGACTCGCCGGTGTCGCCGTCGACGGCCTCGACCGTGGCGGTGTCGTAGCCGGTGATAAGGAGGGTCGGGTTCGCGACGGCGACGCCGATTCCGGCGAGAATGACGAGTGCGAGCGCGGCCGCGACCCCGACGAGGCGACGGTTCACGGTCGGGGTTCGCGTCGCGGAAGGAAATCGTTTTCCGCTCTCAGGGGGTTGTTTCGGTGAGGGCTCGTGGTCTAGCTGGTTATGACGCGGCCTTTACAAGGCTGAGATCGGCGGTTCGAACCCGCCCGAGCCCATTTCTGGGACGAACGAAGTGAGTCACAGAAATGTATGCGAGGGCGGTTCGAACTACGCGAGACGAGCGAAGCGAGTCTCGCCATCGAGTTCGAACCCGCCCGAGCCCACTGTTGCTGTCGCGAGCAATTTCGCGAGCGACAGCAACGTGCGTGTTTGGGGGCGGGTTCGAACCCTATCGGTCGCGCGCAGTGAGCGGAGCGAGCACGTCCGATTTCGGTTCGAACCCGCCCGAGCCCATTTCTGGGACGAACGAGGCGACCGACCTCAGAGGTCGTCCGCGTCGAACTTCAGCAGGCCGGCGAGCGGCGGCGCGAGCGTCCAGAAGACTAACATCGCCGCGGCCGACAGCTGCCGATTTACGGTGTCTCCGCTGAACAGCTGTTCGGCGAGGAACGCGTTCGAGAGGTCCTCGACCGCGGTCGTGGGGTTCGACGCCTGGAGGAACGCGTCGATCTGGGCCGCGGACACGGGGAGCGCGTCGACCACGGGACCGGCGGCCCCGACCAGCCGACCGGTGAGCACGCCCCACAGCAGGACGAAGAGGACGTAGACCCCGATACCGCCGATGAGCGCCCGGCGCTGGGTCGACGACGCGGCCGAGCAGCCGACGGAGATGGCGACGAACACGACGCCGAGCGCGGCCGCGAACACCGTGTAGCCGAGGAACGCGCCGGCGTTGAACACCACCGGCGCGGCGATCAGCACCAGCGCGGGCAGGAGGAAGCCGGCGAACACCGCAAGCGAGAGCGCCGCGCCGCGGCCGGCGACCTTCCCCAGAACCACGTCGGCCCGCGAGTGCGGCAGCGACAGGAGCAGCTTCAGCGAGCCGGACTCGCGCTCGCCGCTGACCGCGTTGTAGCCGACGACGACACCGACGAGCGGCACGAGCGTCGTCACGAGGGCGGGACCAATGAAGGCACTCAACAGCAGCTCCGTGGCGAACTGTTCGCCCTCGCCGGTGGGGCGCACGGCGTACGCGAACCCCGCGACGAGCAGCGAGAACAGCACCACTAAGCCGATCATGCCGCGCGACCGGACCGTCTCCTGAAAGTCCTTCCGCGCGATGGCGGCGAGGCTCATCGGTCCACCTCCTCGGCCGGCAGCTCGTCATCTGTCAGCGAGTCGGCGTCAGCCGCGTCGGCGTCTGGCTCGTCTCCGGGGACGGCGTCCGCGTGGACGTCACGCGCCGCCGCGTCGCCCTCGGTATAGGCTAAGAAGAGGTCCTCCAGCGAGGCCTCGCGCGTGTGGAAGTCGGCGACAGCGACGCCGGCGTCCTCGAGCGCCGCGATGACGTCGGTCTTCGCGTCCCTGGCGCAGTTCACCACCAGTTCGTCGCCGTCGCGGGTGACGCCCGAGACGCCGGAGAGCGCGCGGACCGCGGCGACCGCGTCGTCGTCGGCGCCCGCGGCCGCGACCTCCAGCGTCTCCTCGCCGCCGACGGCCTCGCGGAGGCCCTCGACGGAGTCTTCAGCCACCAGTTCGCCCTCGCGGAGGATGCCGACGCGGTCGCAGACGGCGTCGACCTGCTCGAGGATATGCGACGAGAAGAAGACGGTGGCGCCGCGTTCGGCCTCGGTCCGGACGATCTCGCGCATCTCCTTGGCGCCGGCCGGGTCGAGCCCGGAGGAGGGCTCGTCGAGGATCAGCAGGTCGGGGTCGCCGACGAGCGCCATCGCGAGGGCGAGCCGCTGGCGCATCCCCTTCGAGTACTCGCCGGCGGAGCGGTCGGCCGCGTCGGCGAGGCCGACGCGGTCGAGGAGCGCGTCCGGGTCGTCGGCCGCGTCTTTCGACTCCACGGCGAACTCGACGTGTCGCCTCCCGGAGAGCCGGTCGTACACGGAGAAGCCGTCGGGGAGCACGCCGGTCCGGCGCCGGATCTCGACCCCTTTCGTCGCGACGTCGGCGCCGAGAACGCGGACCGTCCCCGCGGTCGGGCGGACGAGGTCTAAGAGCATGTCGATCGTCGTTGACTTACCGGCGCCGTTCGGTCCGAGGAACCCGTACACCTCGCCGTCTTCGACGGTGAGGTCGAGGTCGCGAACGGCCGTGACCTCCGCGAACTCCTTGGTCACGCCCCGCAGCTCGATGGCGGTCATACCGTTCGGTTCCGGCGCGGCTTGATAAAGGGTTGCGGGTCGGAGCGAGCGTCGCCCGCGCGGACCGCGACGCTACGCGTCGCCCTCGGGCGGCCACGCCACGCCGCGCTCGGCGAGCAGGTCGGCGAACGCGTCCTCGTCGACGACCGGCACGTCCTCCGCGGCCGCGTCGTCGCGCTTCGATCGCCCCGGGCTCTCGCCGGCGACGAGGTAGTCGGTGTTGCCGGAGACGCTCGACGTTGCGTTCGCGCCGCACGCCTCGACGTGCGCCTGCGCCTCGCTCCGGGGGACGGACAGCGATCCGGTGAACACGAAGGTCAGCCCGTCGAGCGCGTTGGTCGGGCTGTCGCCCGCGTCGGTCTCGAACGGCTCGGGATCGACGGCGCGCTCGCGGAGCCCCGCGATCGCCGCGCGGTTCTCCTCGCGGTCGAGAAACGTGCGGATCGATTCGGCCACCTCGGGGCCGACGTCGTCGACCTCGCGGAGGGCCTCCTCGCCCGCGTCGAGGAGGGCGTCGAGCGTCCCGAAGTGCGCGGCGAGCGCCCGGGCGGTCGTCGCGCCCACGTCGGGGACCCCGAGCCCGGCGAGGAAGTCGTCGAGCGACGGGTTCCGGGTCGCGTCCAGCTCGCGGATCAGGTTCTCGGCGCTCGTCTCGCCCCACCCCTCCAGCGCCGCGAGCTCCTCGGCGGTCAGGTCGTAGAGGTCCGGCAGCGACTCGACGAGGCCGGCCTCGCGGAGCTGTTCGACCCGCTCCGGGCCGAGCCCCTCGACGTCGAGCGCGTCGCGCCGCGCCCAGTGTTCGACCGCCCGCTCGAGCTGGGCCGGGCAGCCGAGCCCGCCGGTACAGAAGGCGAGCGGGCCGTCGCGCTCGATCTCGGCCCCGCAGACGGGGCAGGCGTCGGGGAACGAGTAGGTTCCCTCGGTGCGTTTCTCGACGACCTCGGGGACGTAGGGGATCACGTCGCCGGCGCGGTAGATCCGGACGCGGTCGCCGACGTTGACGCCGAGCGCCTCGGTCTCGGCGGGGTTGTGGAGTGTCGCGCGCGAGACGGTGACGCCGCCGACGTCGACCGGGTCGAGCTCCGCGACGGGCGTGAGCCGCCCGGTGCGTCCCACCTGGACCGTGATCCCCTCGACGGTCGTCGTCGCGGTCCGCGGCGGGAACTTGTGCGCGAACGCCCAGCGCGGCGCGCGCGACGTGCTCCCGAGCGCCTCGCGGTGCGCGAGGGCGTCGACCTTGATCACGACGCCGTCGACCGCGTAGTTCAGGTCGTCGCGGGCGTCGAGAATCTCGTCGCGGTACTCGATCGCGGCCTCGACGTCGTCGACGACCTCGACCCGGTCGTTCCGGCGGAGGCCGAGCGACGCGAACGCGTCGAGCGCGTCGCGGTGGCGCGCGGGGCGTTCGGGGCCGTCGTCGTCGGTCTCCCACGCCAACACGTCGAAGAAGAAGACGTCGAGGGGGCGCTCGGCGACGACCGCCGGATCGAGCTGACGGAGGGTCCCGGCCGCGGCGTTGCGCGGGTTCGCGAACGGCTCCTCGCCGCGCTCGATCAGGTCCTCGTTGTACGCCTCAAAGGCGTCGCGAGGCATGTACACCTCGCCCCGGACCGCGAGCCGGTCGGGGTGGTCGTCGCCGCGCAGGCGACCGGGGACCGAGCGGATCGCGCGGACCTGCTCGGTGACGTCGTCGCCCTCGCGGCCGTCGCCGCGGGTGGCCGAGCGGACGTACTCGCCGTCCTCGTATATCACCTCTATCGAGAGGCCGTCGAACTTCGGCTCGCAGACGTACGCGAGGTCGGCGGGGTCGAACCCGGGGAGGTCGCCGGTGTCGGCCGCGTCCGCCAACCCCTCGCGGACGCGCTCGTCGAACTCGCGGACCGCCGCGGCGTCGGTGTCGTTGTCGATGGAGAGCATCGGCGCGACGTGTTCGACCGTCTCCAGCGCGTCGAGCGGTTCGCCGCCGACCCGCCGGGTCGGCGAGTTCTCGGTCGGGAGGTCGAACGCGGCTTCAAGGTCGCGCAGCCGGGCGAACAGCGCGTCGTACGCCTCGTCAGCGATTAGGGGGTCGGCCGCGACGTAGTACCGGTGGTCGTGTTCGCGGACCGCCGCCCGGAGCAGTTCGGCCTGCTCGGCGGCCTCGTCCGCGGAGAGGTCGTCGACCGGGTCGAAGTCGGTCGGGGGGTCCTCGACGTAGGGGTTCCCGTCCGGGTCCGCGTGCCGGGCCGACGACCCGGATTGCGCGCTCGTCATCGACCGATCCTTGCGGCTACTCGGGTTAAAAGCGACCGTTCGTGTCGCCCCGTGGTCGGGGACGCAGATCGGCGGCGACGGGACGATTTATAAATGAACGCGCGGTGCGGTGGCGCGTGCCTCCGAGTGGCCGCCGAAGGCGGCCGCGAGGAGCACGCGCGAGGGACGCGGCGAACGCGAGCGGCGAAGCCGCGAGCCGTGAGTCGCGAGGCTGGGGAGGTGTGAGGTGCGGTTGCTGTGCGGTCGGGTGGGACTCAAAGGGGCAGTCGCGAGGGCATCGCAGGCGACGCAAGCACCGCAACGAGGGAGCGAACGGAGTGAGCGACCGAGTGAGGAGCACAGCGAGCGTTCGATGCCCTCGCGACTGGGGCTTTGGCGGTGTTCACCGTCGATCCGCCAACAGCCATTTATAAGCGAGCGACTGGGGCTTTGGCGGTGTTCACCGTCGGGTCGGTGACAACGATTCAGAACCGAACGGCCGAGGCTTCGGGGACGTTCACCGCGCCACGACTAGTCTTTTATAAGCGAGCGGCTGAGAT